>CABZLP010000006.1 GCA_902526565.1 uncultured Pelagibacteraceae bacterium
AAGCTTCTAAATGATAAAGAGCAAGAAGATATAAACAATTTAAAAAAACAGTATGATGTTGC
This sequence comes from uncultured Pelagibacteraceae bacterium, assembly GCA_902526565.1. Classification (GTDB taxonomy): domain Bacteria; phylum Pseudomonadota; class Alphaproteobacteria; order Pelagibacterales; family AG-422-B15; genus CACNXQ01. The sequence continues at coordinate 63 of CABZLP010000006.1, forward strand.
AAGATCAGCAATTCAATCGCGTTTTGATAATAAGGTCGATAAAGTACAAAGAGGAGACGAATTATTACCAGGTGTGATGAAAATGGTTAAGGTTTTTGTTGCTGTTAAAAGAAAACTGCAACCTGGTGATAAAATGGCTGGTCGACACGGAAATAAAGGTGTCATAAGTAAAATTGCACCTGTAGAAGACATGCCTTATCTTGAGGATGGAAGGACTGTTGATATCGTATTAAACCCTCTAGGTGTGCCAAGTAGAATGAATGTCGGACAAATTTTAGAAACTCATTTAGGATGGGCATGCGCTGGTATTGGAGAAATAATCAACAAATCAATTGTACAGTACAATGCCACAAACGATCATTCACATATTGGTAAATCTTTAGAGCAAGTTTACGGTTCAGAACAGTATAAAAATGAAATAGCTCCTCTTAATAAGTCGGAGCAAAAAGAGCTTGCGATGAATATTTCTTCAGGAGTTCCGATTAAAACTCCCGTCTTTGATGGAGCCTCTGAGCATGAAATATCTGAGATGTTAGAAGTTGCAGGTTTTGATAAAAGCGGACAAACGCTGTTATGGGATGGCTTGACAGGAGAGCAGTTTGAGAGAAAAGTAACAGTAGGTTATATCTACATGTTAAAGCTTCATCATTTAGTTGACGATAAAATTCATGCAAGGTCCATTGGCCCATACAGTCTTGTGACACAGCAACCATTGGGAGGTAAGGCACAGTTTGGTGGTCAGAGATTTGGTGAGATGGAAGTTTGGGCCCTTGAGGCCTACGGAGCTGCTTACACATTGCAAGAGATTTTAACGGTCAAATCTGATGATGTTGCTGGAAGAACTAAAGTGTATGAAACTATAATACGAGGTGAGGATGTATTCCAATCAGGAACACCTGAGTCATTCAACGTTTTAATTAAAGAGATAAGATCTCTTGGACTTAATATTGAATTATCGAACTTAAATTAGGAACTTATATATGAGTCAGTCATTAATGAATATTTTTAATCCAGCCGCCTCTAGGGATGACTTTAACCAGGTTAAAATTTCTATCGCAAGCCCTGAAAGAATATTATCCTGGTCATATGGTGAGATAAAAAAACCGGAAACGATTAACTATCGAACATTTAAACCAGAAAGAGACGGCCTTTTTTGTGCAAGAATATTTGGCCCTATTAAAGATTATGAGTGCTTATGTGGCAAATATAAGAGAATGAAATTCAAAGGCATAATTTGTGAAAAATGTGGTGTTGAGGTAACAAAAAAAGACGTAAGAAGAGAACGCATGGGCCATATTCAACTTGCCGCTCCCGTAGCTCATATTTGGTTTTTAAAATCATTACCAAGCCGTATTGCGCTCATGATGGACATGAAATTAAAAGACTTGGAGAAGGTTCTTTATTTCGAAAAATTTATGGTTACAGAGCCTGGATTAACACCATTATTCCAAAATCAGCTCTTGGATGAAGAGGAATTAGAAAATGCGAAGGAAGAATACGGTATAGACTCCTTTTCTGCAGGAATTGGTGCAGAGGCTGTAAGAAAAGTTCTTGAAAGAGTTGAACTTGAGTCAGAGCTTGAGTTACTAAAATCAAAACTTGCTGAAACCAAAGCAGTCGCACTTTCTGAAAAACTTGTTAAAAGAATTAAAATATTTGAAGCCTTTATATCTTCAGGAAACAGACCTGAATGGATGATTTTAACGTCCGTACCGGTAATTCCGCCAGAACTTAGACCGCTTGTTCCTTTGGATGGAGGAAGGTTTGCTTCATCTGATTTAAACGATCTATATAGACGAGTTATCAATAGAAATAATAGATTGTCGAGACTCATAGAATTAAGAGCACCAGATATCATTATTAGAAATGAAAAGAGAATGCTGCAAGAGTCAGTAGATGCACTATTTGACAATGGACGCAGGGGCAGAGTAATTACTGGAACCAATAAACGACCTCTCAAATCTCTTGCAGAAATGCTTAAGGGCAAACAAGGTCGGTTCAGGCAAAATCTTCTTGGAAAAAGAGTTGATTACTCTGGTAGGTCAGTAATTGTTGTTGGACCAGAGCTTAAATTACATCAATGTGGTCTGCCTAAAAAAATGGCAATAGAACTATTTAAACCATTTATATATGCGCGTTTGGAGTCATTAGGTCTCGCAACTACATTAAAACAAGCGAAGAAAATGGTAGAAAAAGAAAGACCAGAGGTCTGGGATGTGCTTGATAGAGTTATAAGAGAGCACCCAATTATTTTAAATAGAGCGCCTACACTCCACAGGTTGGGTGTTCAAGCTTTTGAGCCCACTTTAATTGAAGGTAAAGCAATTCAACTGCATCCTCTTGTTTGCACTGCATTTAATGCAGATTTCGATGGCGACCAAATGGCAGTTCATGTACCGCTTAGTCTAGAAGCACAGTTAGAGGCGAGGGTTCTAATGATGTCTACAAACAACATATTAAACCCAGCTAATGGTAAGCCAGTAATTGTTCCAAGTCAGGATATAGTTCTTGGTATCTATTTTTTATCACAGGAAAAAGATAATGAGCCTGGTCAGGGAGCCGTGTATAAAGATATACATGAAGTTCAACAAGCAATTGAAAATGGCGTAACAACTGTGCACGCAAAAATTGAAGCAAGAATAGAATACATTAATACAGAGGGAAAAAAAGATACAAAAAGAATTAGCACCACACCAGGCAGGATGCTTTTATGGAACTTGATACCTCAACATAAGGATCTTGACCCAAAACTTGTTAATCGTCTTCTTGGTAAGAAAGAAGTTTCGAACTTAATTGATACCGTCTATAGGTACTGTGGACAAAAAGATACAGTTATATTTGCAGATCAGCTGATGTCACTAGGTTTTCATTATGCTTATAAAGCTGGAATTTCTTTTGGTAAAGATGACATGATAATACCTGAGACCAAAGAGGAAATGGTTTCAGAAACTTCTCTTCAAATAGAAAAATATGAAAAACAATATAACGATGGCTTAATTACTAATAGAGAAAAGTATAATAAAGTAATTGATGCTTGGGCAAAGTGTACTGATAGAGTTGCTCAAGAAATGATGAATGAAATTTCCTCTGTTAAGTTTGATGAAAAAACTAAAAGAGAACTTCCCATTAATTCTATATATATGATGGCAAATTCTGGCGCTAGAGGTTCAGCAGCTCAGATGAAACAATTATCTGGAATGCGTGGTTTAATGGCCAAACCTTCTGGAGATATAATTGAAACTCCAATTATTTCAAATTTTAAAGAAGGTCTAAATGTTCTTGAATATTTTAATTCCACTCACGGAGCTAGAAAAGGACTCGCAGATACTGCATTAAAAACAGCTAACTCCGGTTACTTGACGAGGAGGTTATGTGATGTTGCTCAGGATTGCACTATTTCAGATCATGATTGTGGTACTGATAATGGAGTATGGATATCTGACGTAGTTGAAGGTGGAGAAGTCATTATATCAATCGCGGACAGACTACTTGGTAGATTTTTACAGAAGGATATAATTCATCCAGTTACTAATGAAACTGTTGCAAAAAAAGATGATTATATAGACGAAATACTTGCTGAAAAGGTTGAAACAGCTGGTATTCAAAATGCCTACATTAGATCTCCTTTAACTTGTGATAGCAAAAAAGGAATTTGTGTAAAATGCTATGGACGTGATCTTGCTAGGGGATTTATGGTGAATGAGGGCGAAGCGGTTGGAATGATTGCAGCTCAATCTATCGGCGAACCTGGAACACAATTAACAATGAGAACCTTTCATATAGGTGGAGCCGCTCAAATAAATGATCAATCTTTTGTTGAAATTAATACTGATGGGATTTTTAAGATTTTAAATAAAAATACAGTTGAAGATAGTAATAAAAATTTAATTGTAATGGGAAGAAACTGCCAACTTGCTATTCATGACGAAAATCATAGAGAACTTGCAAATTACAAAGTACCATATGGAACAAAAATACTTGTAGAAGAAGACTCAAAAGTATCATCAGGAACTAAAATTTGTGAATGGGATCCATTTACTAACCCTGTCATTTCAGAGAAATCCGGAACAGTTAACTATGTAGATATGGAAGAAGGAATATCTCTTATTGAAGAAACCGAGGAAAAAACTGGATTAACATATACTAAAGTCAAGGACTGGAAATCTGACTCAAAAGGCACTGATCTTAAGCCAAGGATTACTCTACGGGACAAAAATGGTGATGTAATTCTTCTTGCAAATGGAAATGAAGCTAGATATTTTCTCCCACCTGATTCTATCTTGTCTGTAGCTGATGGAACAGAGGTACATGCGGGTGATGTTCTAGCGAGAACACCAAAAGCTGCATCTAAAACAAAAGATATTACTGGCGGTTTGCCAAGGGTCGCAGAGTTGTTTGAAGCAAGAAAACCCAAAGACCATGCTATTATTTCAGAAATATCTGGGACAATTTCTTTTGGAAAAGATATTAGAGGAAAGCAGAAAGTAATTATTACTCCTGAGGAAAATGGAAATGAGCCTGTAGAAGTGTTAATTCCAAAGGGTAAACATATAGCCTATCAAGAAGGAGAAAGTATTGAAAAAGGTGATTACTTACTTGACGGAAATCCTGACCCACATGATATATTAGAGATATTAGGAATTGAAGCTCTGGCAGATTATTTAATTAATGAGGTTCAAGAAGTTTATAGACTTCAAGGTGTTTTAATTAATGATAAACATATTGAGGTTTTATGTAGGCAGATGCTTCAAAAAGTCAGTATAATTGATACTGGTGATAGTTCGTTCATCAAAGGTGAAGAGGTAGACAGATACGAATTCTTAACTACAAATGAGCAACTTAATGCTGATGGTAAAAAACCAGCTAAGGGTAAACCAGTTCTTTTAGGTATAACAAAAGCTTCTCTGCAAACAAGATCATTTATTTCTGCTGCCTCATTCCAGGAGACGACGCGAATACTTACGGATGCATCTATAAAAGGAAAAGTGGATCGTTTAGAGGGACTTAAAGAGAATGTTATTGTTGGTAGATTAATACCAGCTGGAACTGGAAGAATCTTTAATCAGATTGAAAATCAGGCAAAAAATCTTGATAAGGAGGCTAAAATTGAAATTGAAGCAATGCAAGCCGCTAAAGAGCAGGAAACTGCAGAAATTCAGGAAAATTCTTGATAATATATGTTGACCGGAGCAGACTATTAAGTATTATTCGGCATTCTTAAATAGTAGGTGGTAGAGAAATCTAAACGCTGCTTTTTTTAGACTTTTTTTTAATAGTTAACTTTTTATTAGTTTCTAACTGGAGACACTCTATGCCGACTATAAGTCAGTTAATAAGAAAACCAAGAACTAAGGTTCGAAAAAGAAATAAAGTTCCAGCTCTTAAAGCTAACCCTCAAAAGCGAGGTGTGTGCACAAGAGTCTATACGACAACACCAAAGAAGCCTAACTCAGCACTCAGAAAGGTTGCAAGAGTAAGATTAACAAATGGTTTTGAAGTTACTAGCTATATTGGAGGAGAAGGGCATAACCTGCAAGAGCACTCAGTAATTTTAATACGCGGAGGAAGAGTTAAGGACCTTCCAGGAGTCAGATACCACACAGTTAGAGGAGTTCTAGATACCCAAGGTGTAGGTGAGAGAAAACAACGTCGCTCGCTATATGGAGCAAAGAAACCAAAATAATTATGTCAAGACGAAGAAAAGCACAGGTTAGGAATATTTTACCAGATCCAGTTCATAATAGCACTGTGCTTACAAAGTTCACCAATGCAATAATGCTTGATGGAAGAAAGACAGTTGCAGAAGCTATTATCACAAAGTCATTTATAAATATTGAAAATAAAACCGGAGAATCTCCAATGAGTATTTTCAATAAGGCTATTGAAAATGTTAGGCCTCTAGTTGAAGTAAGATCTAGAAGAGTTGGTGGAGCAACATATCAAGTTCCTGTTGAGGTAAAGGGAAACAGATCTCAAGCATTAGCGATCAGATGGTTAGTTAATGCTATTAGAAGTAGAAAAGAAAAAAGTTTAATAGAAAAATTAAGTTCAGAATTAATGGATGCTGCTGGAAACAAAGGTTCCGCAATTAAGAAAAGAGAAGACACTCATAAAATGGCTGAAGCAAACAAGGCATTCGCACACTTCAGGTGGTAATTATGACAAGAGAGTATCCATTAAATAAGTATAGAAATATTGGTATCATGGCGCATATAGATGCTGGAAAGACAACAACTACTGAGCGCATACTCTATTATACGGGAAAAAGTCACAAAATAGGAGAGGTACATGACGGTGCGGCTACAATGGACTGGATGGAGCAAGAACAAGAACGTGGAATAACTATTACATCTGCGGCGACTACCTGCTTCTGGAATGACCACAGGATTAATATTATTGATACTCCTGGGCACGTTGATTTTACCATCGAAGTTGAGCGTTCTTTAAGAGTACTCGATGGGGCAGTTGCAGTATTTGACGGCGTAGCCGGTGTAGAGCCGCAAACTGAAACTGTTTGGAGACAAGCAAATAGATACAACGTACCAAGAATGTGTTTCGTTAATAAAATGGACCGTACAGGTGCAGACTTCTATAAGTGCTTAGACATGATCAAAGATCGACTTCAAGCAAATGCACTAGTTTTACAGATACCTTACGGTGGTGAGTCAAATTTAAAAGGTGTGATAGATCTGGTTAAGAATAAAGCAATTGTTTGGGCAAATGAGGATCTTGGAGCTAAGTATGAATACACAGATATTCCAGATGAATTAAAAGATGCTGCTGAAAAATACAGATCTGAGATGGTAGAAATGGCAGTTGAACAAGATGAACAAGTTCTTGAAAAATATTTAGATGGGGAAGAGCCAGATGAAGAAACTCTAATCAGGTGCATTAGAAAAGGGACAATTAACTTTGAGTTCGTTCCAATTTTAACTGGAAGTGCTTTTAAAAATAAAGGTGTCCAACCCTTGTTAGATGCAATTGTTAATTTCATGCCTGACCCAAGTGAGGTTCAGCAGGCAACTGGCAATATTCCTGGAAAAGAAGAAGAGGAAGTAAGAAAAGCTTCGGATGAGGAACCTTTCTCCGCATTGGCATTCAAGGTAGCCAACGACCCTTTTGTTGGTTCTCTTACATTCACCAGGATATATTCCGGCAAGTTAGAGGCTGGTTCAACAATATTAAATTCCGTTAAAGGCGATAAAGAAAGAATAGGCCGTATGCTTTTAATGCATGCAAATAATAGAGAAGACATAAAAATTGCTTACGCGGGTGATATTGTTGCCATTGCAGGCTTAAAAGATACTATAACTGGTGAAACTTTATCTGATGCCCAAAAGCCGATTATTCTTGAGTCTATGGACTTTCCGGATCCAGTTATTGAGATTGCAGTTGAGCCAAAGACAAAAGCTGATCAGGAAAAAATGGGTGAAGCACTGGCAAGATTAGCGAAAGAAGATCCATCATTTAGGGTCACTTCAGACGAAGAATCTGGACAAACGGTAATAAAAGGAATGGGTGAACTTCATTTAGATATAATTGTGGACAGGATGAAGAGAGAGTTCAATGTGGAGGCTAATGTTGGAGCCCCACAAGTTGCTTATAGAGAAACCATCTCAAAAAATATGGAAGTAACATATACACACAAAAAACAAAGTGGTGGCGCAGGGCAATTTGCTGAAGTTAAGATAATTGTCGAGGGTTGTGAGCCAGGAACTGGAAGAATTTTTGAAGATAAGATTAAAGGGGGTAATATTCCTAAAGAATACATTCCTGGGGTAGAAAAAGGTATAGAAGGAGTAGCTGATACAGGCGTTATTGCTGGTTTTCCAATTATTGACTATAAAGTCACCCTGATAGATGGAAAATATCATGATGTAGACTCAAGTAGTCTCGCATTTGAAATAGCTGGACGAATGGCATTTAAGGATGCCTGTCAAAAAGCCAATCCAAAGTTATTAGAACCAATAATGAGAGTTGAAGTTGTTACACCTGAAGAGTTTATGGGAGATGTAATTGGGGATTTAAGCAGTCGAAGAGGTCAAGTAAGTGGAAGTGAAGCAAGGGGCAATACAACAGCTATTAGTTCAATGGTGCCTCTGGCTAACATGTTTGGCTATGTAAATACTCTGCGATCAATGACACAGGGAAGAGCGCAATATTCAATGTTTTTTGATCATTATGAGCAGGTACCACAAAATGTTCAAGATGAGGTAAAGGCGAAGTTTGCTTAACTAGAATAATGGAAAATCAAAATATTAAAATCAGACTTAAAGCATTTGACCATGGGGTTTTGGATAAATCATCTGTTGAAATAGTTGATACCGCAAAACGAACTGGTGCAATGGTTAAGGGACCAATTCCGCTTCCTACTAATAACGAAAAATTTACCGTTTTAAGATCACCTCATGTAAATAAAAAAAGTAGAGAACAATTTGAGATAAGAACGCATAAGCGCTTAATTGAGATTGTTGATCCAACCCCTCAAACAGTAGATGCACTTATGAAACTAGATCTTGCGTCAGGAGTTGATGTAGAAATTAAGTTATAGATATGAGAACAGGTATCATCGCAAAAAAAATAGGAATGAGTAATTTGTATACACAGAGTGGTGCGAATATTCCAGTAACTGTCTTGCACATTGATCAATGTCAGATAGTTGAAAGAGTTGACTCTACTGACACAAATGCTGACAAAGTTTTAGTCGGGGCATGTAAATTAAAAAAAGTCAATAAGGCTCAGAGGGGATTTTTTGAAAAGAAAAAAAGTAAGGCTTTTAAATATCTCAAAGAATTTTCAATAGATAAAGATACTGAATTAAAGTCGGGCGACCAATTGCATGCAAGCCATTTTCAGGAAGGCCAATTTATCGATGTATCTGGTTTTACAAAAGGTAAAGGATTTGCTGGGGTGATGAAAAGGCATAACTTTTCAGGTTTGAGAGCTTCTCATGGAGTTTCTATATCACATAGAAGTGCTGGATCAACAGGGCAGTGTCAGGATCCAGGTAAGGTCTTTAAAGGAAAAAAAATGGCAGGTCAGTATGGCGATGTTCATAAAACACTTCAAAATTTACAAGTAGTAAAAATTGATGCAGCAAAAAATATTATTTGCGTAAAGGGGGCGACACCTGGTGCGCGAGGAGCCTGGCTAGTGGTTGAAGATTCTATTAAGAGAAATGACATAAAAGAGGTTAAAGGAATTTCTATACAAGCAGAAAGATCAACTAAAAAGGATAAATAGGAATGCAAGTAGAGCTAAATAAAATGAATGGTAAAAGCACAGAGTCCATGGAGCTCAATGAAGCTATCTTTAATTTAAAGCCAGATTTTTCAGTTATAAGTTCTCTTGTAAGATGGAATGAGTCTAATAAAAAACCTCAACGTGCGAGAACCAAAAATCGTTCAGAGGTTGCAGGGACAACACAGAAATTAGGTAGGCAAAAAGGCGGTGGCGGTGCAAGACATGGTTCTAAGAAGGCAAATATTTTCAGAAGTGGTGGTATGGCCCACAACCTTAGAGGAGTAAGGTCATTAAAAAAACTCCCAAAACGCCAGAGAAACATGGCTGTTAAACATATATTATCTGAGAAAGTTAAATGTAATGATCTAATTTTAATAGACGAACTTAAGATCGCTGAGCCAAAAACTAAGATCTTAAAGAGTTATTTAGACAAACAAAAAATTAACTCCGCATTGTTTTTAGAAGGTGACACACCTGACCAAAATCTGTCTCTTGCAGCGAGAAATTTAAAAGACATTAAGTATTTAAGTGTTAAATCAGTGAATGCTCTTGACCTTTTGAGGCACCAGAAATTAATAATAAGTAAAGATGCATTAGCTCAACTAGAAAAGAATTATAAATAAAATGCCTAGTATCAAAGATTTTAAAACAATTATTAAGCCAATTATCACTGAGAAGTCTTCTTTAGGTGCAGAATTTAATCAAGTTACGTTTCAGGTTAATAAAACTAGTAATAAGAAAGAAATAAAAACTGCAATAGAAAATATATTCAAAGTAAAAGTTAAAAAAGTGAACACTTCAATAGTTAAAGGCAAATTAAAAGCATTTAGAGGCTCCCTTGGAAAAAGATCTGATTACAAAAAAGCATTTGTAACTCTAGAAGAAGGCCAAACAATTGATATTAACGCGGGAGTATAATAAAAAATGCCTTTAAAAAAATTTAGACCAAATACTCCTGGAACACGTGGACTAACACTTGTTGATAAAAAAGGTTTATGGAGTGGTAAGCCAGTTAAGTCTCTAACAGCAGGACTTTCAAAAAAAGGTGGAAGAAATAATACAGGCAGAATTACAATGAGACGAAAAGGTGGTGGTCACAAAGCAAAATACAGGATTATTGATTTTAAAAGAAATAATACTGAAAGTGCAACTGTTGATAGAATTGAATATGATCCAAATAGATCTTCTTACATTGCATTAATTACATATACTGATGGAACTAAAAGCTATATCTTGGCGCCAAAGGATTTAAAAGCTGGTGATCAAGTAATATCTGGCGAAAAAAAAGAAATTAGAATTGGCAATTGTATGCCCATGTCTGATATCCCGGTTGGCATAGATATACATAACATTGAGTTAAAAATTGGAAGCGGTGCACAATTAGCCAGATCTGCTGGTTCTTCAATTCAGATTGTTGGCAAATCTGATGGATACGTTGCTATTAAGCTGCCCTCTGGCGAACAAAGAAAAGTAAGAGAAGAATGCAGAGCTACAATCGGTGTTCTGTCAAATATTGATAAGAAAAACCAAAAACTAGGAAAAGCTGGTAGAAAAAGATGGTTAGGTGTCAGACCGTCGGTGAGAGGTGTAGCCATGAATCCAATTGATCACCCTCATGGTGGGGGAGAAGGTAAAACATCTGGTGGTCGTGATCCTGTGACTCCATGGGGAAAACCGACTAAGGGAAAAAAGACAAGAAATAATAAAAGAACAGATAAATTTATTATCAAGAGAAAAACTGACAAAAAAGCAAGGATAGAGGTTTAAAAATGACGAGATCTGTTTGGAAAGGACCATTTGTTGATAGTCATTTATTAAAGAAAGTTAAGGCAGCTGGAGATGGCGGCAAAGGTGGTGTTATTAAAACATGGTCAAGAAGATCTACTATATTGCCTGAGTTTGTAGGGGTTAACTTTGCTGTGCATAATGGTAAGAGGTTTATACCAGTAAACGTAACTGAAGATATGGTAGGACATAAACTAGGTGAGTTTTCACCAACAAGAACTTTTAACAGTCATACTGGAGACAAAAAAACTAAATAATCATGAAGCATTTAATAAGAAAAGATAATGAAGCTTACGCTATTTTAAGGAATTTGCGGGTTAGTCCTTCAAAAGTGAATATTGTCCTTGAAATGATAAGAGGGAAGAAGGCCTCTGAGGCAATTAATCTTCTAAAATTTTCTTCAAGAGGCATTGCAAAAGACATTAGTAAGGTATTAAACAGCGCAGTGGCGAATGCTGAAAATAATCATCAGCTAGACATAGACATTTTACAGGTAACAGAGGCCTATTGTGGAAAGAGTATGGTTATGAAGCGATGGAGACCAAGAGCAAAAGGTAGGCCAGGAAGAATTAATAAGCACCTAACTAATGTAACGATTAAAGTTGCAGAAGTTCAAAATAAGAAATTGGAGAAAGAAGCATAAAATATGGGACAGAAAGTAAATCCTATTGGCCTTAGATTAATCCTTAATAAAAAATGGCAATCCAAATGGTATGCCAATAAGAAGGAATTTGGATCATTCTTACAAGAAGATCTTAAAATCAGATCTTACCTTGAAAAAAAACTAAAAAAATGTGCTGTAGCTAAAATACAGATAGAACGACCAGCAAAGAAAGCTCAAGTAACTATTTATTCAGCTCGACCAGGATTAATTATTGGTAAAAAGGGTAGTGATATAGAAAAACTAAAAAAGAAAATTTCAGAATTTACATCAGATGATGTTTCAATAAATTTAGTTGAGATCAGAAAGCCAGAAGTTGAAGCTCAATTAATAGCTGATGCAATTGCAGAACAACTTGAGAGACGGGTTTCATTTAGAAGAGCAATGAAAAGATCTGTTCAGTCTGCAATGAGATTGGGAGCTGATGGCATAAGAGTAAACTGTGGAGGCCGTCTTGGTGGAACTGAAATTGCTAGAACAGAGTGGTATAGAGAGGGAAGAGTCCCATTACACACATTTAGGGCAAATGTTGATTATGCAATAGCAACTGCACAAACAACATATGGCGCATGTGGTATCAAAGTATGGATATAAAGGGGATATAGACGATAACGCCCCTCACGATATGGAAAACAATCCAAATAAATTAGGATAAGTTATGTTACAGCCAAAAAAAACGAAATTCAGAAAAGCTCACAAAGGTAGAATAAAAGGTGTTGCAACTTCTGCAACTAGTTTGAACTACGGGACTTATGGACTGAAGGCGTTAGAAGCTGAGAGGATTACTGCCAGACAAATAGAAGCAGCAAGGGTTGCAATGACAAGGTTTATGAAAAGAGCGGGACGTGTTTGGGTTCGAATTTTCCCAGATGTTCCAGTATCAAAAAAGCCAACAGAAGTGAGAATGGGTAAAGGAAAAGGTTCGCCAGAATTTTGGGCATGTCGGGTGAAGCCAGGAAAGATTTTATTTGAAGTTGACGGTGTATCACAATCAATAGCAAAAGAAGCTTTTGGAAGAGCTTCCTCGAAGCTACCAATCAAGACTAAAGTAGTTGGTCAACTCATAAAATAAAGGAAAAAGATGAAAGTAGAAGAAATAAGAAAAAAAACAAATGATCAGCTTAAAACAGAATTAAGCAATTTATATAAGGAGTCATTTAACTTAAGATTCCAAAAGAGCTCAGGTCAGTTGGAAAATACTTCTCGTATATTTAAAGTTAGAAAGCTAATAGCAAGAATAAAAACTATAATGAATGAAAAATTAGGAAATTAATATGCCAAAAAAAATTCTACAGGGAACAGTAATAAGTAATAAACAAGATAAGACAATTACAGTGCTAGTTGAAAGAAAGTTTAAACATCCTTTCTTAAAGAAAGTTATTAGGCGTTCAAAAAAGTACAGTGCACACGACCCTGAAAATCAATTCAATACTGGAGATAAGGTGAAGATTATGGAGTCAAAACCAATTTCAAAACTTAAAAGATGGGTGGCTGTCAATTAAATGATACAAGTTGAGTCAAGACTAAGTGTAGCAGATAATTCAGGGGCAAAAGAAGTTCTCTGTATAAAAGTATTAGGAGGATCTAAAAGAAGATTTGCATCAGTTGGCGATATAATAGTTGTAACAGTAAAAGATGCTATTCCTAAAGGAAAAGTAAAAAAAGGTACAGTACATAAAGCTGTGATTGTAAGGACAAGAAAAGAATTAAAGAGAGTTGATGGCAGTACAATAAAATTTGATTCAAATGCAGCGGTTCTTATTAATACTCAGGGCGAACCAGTGGGAACAAGAATATTTGGTCCAGTTTGCAGAGAACTGAGAATGAAGAAACAAATGAAAATTATTTCGCTTGCTCCGGAGGTTTTATAATGTCTATGAGAATAAAAAAAGGCGACCAAGTAACTGTAAATACTGGTAAAGATAAAGGAAAAGAAGGCGAAGTCATTATGATATTAGGTGATAAAGCTGTTGTTAAGGGTGTCAATATGTCTAAAAAACATCAGAAGCAAGACCAAAAAAATGAAGGAGGCATTAGTAATAAAGAAATGCCTATAACATTGTCAAACTTAATGTTGCTTGATAAGAAGACAAAAAAAGGAACACGAGTTGGCTATTCTTTTTTGAAAGATAATAAAAAGGTAAGAATAAATGTTAAAACAGGAGAGCAACTTGATGGATAATTATACTCCAAGACTTAAAGAGCTTTATACCGAGTCAATAGTGCCTAAATTACAAGAAAAGCTTTCTAGGCAAAACACTCTTTCATTGCCAAAATTGTCTAAAGTCTCTTTGAATATGGGATTGGGAGATGCTGTGAGTGATAGTAAAGTTATACAATCAGCATCTGACCAACTTGCAGTTATTTCTGGACAACTACCATTGGTTACAAAAGCAAGAAAATCCATTGCTACATTTAAAATTAGAGATGGAATTCCATTAGGAGTTAAAGTAACTCTAAGAGGTCATAGAATGTACGAATTTATTGACAGACTTGTGACTATTGCTTTGCCAAGAATCAGAGATTTTAGAGGCTTAAATAAAAATAGCTTTGATGGTAAAGGCAATTACTCTTTTGGTATTAAGGAATGCACAATATTCCCTGAAATTAATGTAGATAAAATTGATAAAACTCGTGGCTTAGATATTGCAATCTGTACAACGGCAAAGAATGATGATGAAGCATTACTTCTTTTAAAATTTTTAAATTTTCCAATAATAGACTAGGTAAAAGAATGGCAAAAAAAAGCTCTATAGAAAAAAATAAACGTAGAATTCAAATGTCGGAAAAAGATCTAAATAAAAGATCTCAATTAAAGGAACTTATTATGAATAAATCTACTCCGATTGATGAAAGATTTCAGGCCCAATTAAAGTTATCCAAACTTCGAAGGAATGGAGCGAGAACGAGGGTAAGAAATAGATGTGAATTGACTGGAAGACCTAGAGGTTATCATAAAAGAGTAAGATTATCTCGTATAGCACTTAGAGATTTAGCTTCAAAGGGTCAAATACCAGGAATGAATAAATCAAGTTGGTAGAAAGGAAAAAATATGTCACTACAAGATCCATTATCAGATTTATTTAGCAGAATAAGAAATGCACAAATGCGCAATAAGCCAATTGTTTCTTCTCCTGTTTCTAAGATGAGAGAAAGTATATTAGAGGTTTTAAAAAATGAGGGGTATATAAGAGGCTATGCACGCACTAAACATACATCAGGTAAAGAAGAGTTAGATATAGAATTGAAATATGATGATAGAGGTCCTGTAATCTCTGACATTACAAGAATTTCTAAACCAGGAAGAAGGGTTTATTCTGGAGTTGAGAGAATACCCTATGTACATAATGGTTTGGGCATATCTATCATTTCTACATCAAAAGGTGTAATGACCGATACTGATGCGCGAGAGCAAAAAGTTGGTGGTGAAATTATTTGTAAGGTCTTTTAATTATGTCAAGAGTTGGTTCAAAAGAAATAATGATACCCGATACTGTTAAAGTAAAAATGCAGGATGGTATTTTCATGGCTGAGGGCCCAATGGGAAAACTTGAGTCCCCTCTAAATGAAGATATTGAAATTAACATTGAAGAAAATATTATCAAAATGAAGCCCAGGAGTGAGAATAAATCTCTTTTGCCATTCTGGGGTTTACAGAGAAATATTGTAAACAATATTATAGTTGGCGTAAGTGAAGGATTTTCAAAAAAATTAGAAATGAATGGCGTAGGGTATAGAGCTACTCTTAAAGGTAAAATACTTGAATTAATGCTCGGTTTTAGTCATCCAATTAATTATGACATTCCAGAGGATATTTCAGTATCTGTTGATAAGCAGAACAATATTGAAATAAAGGGTCCTAATAAACAATTAGTAGGACAAACAGCTGCAGAAATCAGATCATTTAGAGGACCTGAGCCTTATAAAGGTAAAGGAATTAAGTATACAGATGAGTATATTAATCGAAAAGAAGGTAAGAAGAAATAATGCCTATTTCAAGTAAACAAAAAAGATCCAATAGGATTAGATACAAGCTTAAGAAGAACAATAAAGGTCTTCCAAGGCTCTCTGTATTTAAATCTTCAAAATGTCTCTATGTGCAGATAATTGATGATAATCAAGGCAAAACTATTTGCAGTGCATCATCAGTAAAGTCAGCTAAAAAGAAAAACGCATGTAATATTGAAAATGCAAAAATCCTTGGAGCAGAAATTGCCAAGGCTGCCAAAGAGAAGGGAATTACAAATATTTACCTTGATCGTGGACCAAATATTTATCATGGAATTATTAAAAATATTGCAGATGAAGCAAGATCAAACGGCTTAAGTTTTTAAGGAAAAATTATGAATAAAGAAAATAAAAATAGAGATAAAGATCAAAACGGTGTTGAAATAAAAGATAAGCTAGTTGCAATTAATAGAGTGACCAAAGTTGTTAAAGGTGGAAGACGCTTTGGTTTTGCAGCATTAGTAGTCGCAGGAGATGAGTCAGGAAAAGTTGGTTTTGGCCACGGAAAAGCCAAAGAGGTTCCAGAAGCAATAAAGAAAGCCACTGATTCAGCAAAAAAGACTCTTATTAAAGTGCCCCTCAGAGAAGGTAGAACACTGCATCATGATATAGTTGGCGCACATGGTTCATCCAAAGTAGTTATGAGATCTGCTCCATCTGGTACAGGAATAATTGCTGGCGGTTCAGTGAGAGCAGTTTTTGAACTTCTTGGAGTTCAAGATATAGTTGCAAAATCTGTTGGAAGTACTAATCCATACAACATTATAAGAGCTGCTGTTGATGGCTTAAAAAATCAAAAATCACCTAAAATAATAGCTGCAAGAAGAAGTAAAAAAGTTGGCAATATCACCTCAGCGAGAGAGTCATCATGAGTAAGAAAATAAAAATTACTCTAACAAAAAGTACCATTGGTTCACAAAAGGGTCAGATTGCAACTGTAAGAGGTTTAGGTTTAAGAAAATTAAATAGCTACGTGATACTTGATTTTACCCCTGCAATTAGCGGAATGGTAAAAAAAGTTGAGCATTTAATTAAAACTGAAGAGCAATAAAATGAAATTAAATGAAACAGTTAAACATAGTTCTTACAGATCAAAGAAAAGAGTAGGTAGAGGCATTGGATCAGGAAAGGGTAAGACGTCAGGAAGCGGACATAAAGGTCAAAAAGCAAGGTCTGGGGTAGCAATAAATGGTTTTGAAGGTGGCCAAATGCCACTTCATAGAAGACTGCCTAAATTTGGCTTCAAAAACTTTACAAAGAAAAATTATTATGAGTTGAATTTAGATTCAATCCAAAAACTAATAGATAAGAACGCTATAAAAGAAGATCAGTTGATAAATATTCTTCTTTTAAAAAAGTTAGGAATAGTAAAAAATAAAGATAAAAGATTTCTTAAAATTCTTGGCACAGGTGAGCTAAAAGCAAAAAATCCTATTGAGTGTATGAAAGTTACAAAATCAGCTGAGGATAAGATAAAAAGGCTTGGTATAGAACTAAAGATCAATAAAGGAAAATAGTTATTATGGCATCAGCTGCTGAAAAATTAGCATCTAACTTTAATTTTAGTGTATTTTCGAAAGCTACAGAACTGAAACGAAGAATTTGGTTTACTTTAGGTGCTTTAATTATTTATAGATTCGGCACATACATTCCATTACCTGGAATTGATATAGAGCAATTGAAATTACTTGTGGAAACAAACCAAAGTGGAATACTTGGAATGTTTGACGTTTTTGCAGGTGGTGCAATTAGCCGTATGGCCATATTTGCATTAGGAATCATGCCATATATATCTTCTTCAATTATAATGCAGCTGATGACGAGTGTGTCGCCGCACTTAGCCAACCTTAAAAAAGAAGGCGAACCTGGAAGACGTAAAATTACTCAATATACAAGATATGGAACAGTAATATTAGCGCTTCTTCAAGGATATGGTATCTCAGTAGGTCTTGAGTCAGCTGGTAAAGTTGTAACTGATCCAGGGTTATTTTTCAGATTATCAACAACGATAACCTTAACTGGTGGAACGGTATTTTTAATGTGGCTTGGTGAGCAGATTACAAGTCGTGGTATAGGAAATGGTATTTCCTTAATAATATTTTCAGGAATTGTTGCTGAAATTCCTAGTGCTCTCATAAATACCATGACCTTAGGTAGACAAGGCACTATTTCGACAATCACACTATTACTCTTATTAATTATGATTATTGCAATTGTTGTATTTATTGTGTTTATGGAAAGAGCTCAAAGAAGATTGGTGGTACAATATCCAAAAAGGCAAATGGGCAATAAAATGTTTGCTGGTGATAGTTCACATTTACCATTAAAACTTAACACCGCTGGGGTCATACCTGCAATTTTTGCCTCTTCAATATTATTACTTCCAATAACCATTGCTAATTTTAATGTATCTGCCGAGCCTGGACTTCTAAATGATATTTCGGCTCTTTTAGGAAGAGGACAACCTGCCTATATGTTACTTTATGCTTCAGCAATAATCTTTTTTGCATTTTTCTATACTTCAATTGTATTTAATCCCACTGAAACTGCAGACAATCTTAAAAGACAAGGTGGATTTATTCCTGGAATACGTCCAGGAGAAAAAACAGCTGAGTATATTGACTTTGTGCTTTCTAGGATCACAACCATAGGTGCACTATATTTAGCATTTGTTTGTATATTGCCTGAAATACTTATATCTCAGTATTCAATACCTTTTTATCTTGGAGGCACATCCCTGCTTATTGTTGTAGTTGTGGGCATGGATACTGTGGGACAAGTACAAAGTCACTTGTTTGCATATCAGTATGAGTCTCTTATCAAAAAATCCCGACTGAGAGGATCAAGGCGATGAATATAGTTTTGTTTGGCCCCCCAGGTGCTGGTAAAGGAACCCAAGCAAAATTGATATGTGAAAAATATCTCCTTAACCATCTTTCAACGGGTGATTTATTAAGAAAAGAAAGCAGTAAAGAAACAAGCTTAGGTATTCAAATAAAAAATACAATAAATGATGGTAAATTAGTATCAAATGAAACAACTATTGAATTAATAAAGCAATTTATAAATGAAAATAAAAATAATAAGAAAGGTTTTTTGTTTGATGGTTTTCCAAGAAATAAAAAACAGGCTGAGTTACTCGATCATTTAATGGCAAGTATTGGTGACCAAATACTTTGTGTAATTTTGCTCAATGTTAACGAGGATGTATTGAAAGAAAGGATTATGAATAGGAGTGCAAAAGAAGGTCGATCTGATGATAATTTAGAAACATTAACTAAGAGACTTCATACTTATTTCTCTGAAACAGAGCCTTTAATTGAATACTACTCTTCCCAAAATCTAGTCAGAAAAGTTCACGGGACAGGAGAAATAAATGATATAAATCAAGGGATTAGTTCTCATATAGAGGCCTCTTTAAATGCTTGACCAATTGATCAATAATCATATAATCCCGCATTCTCTCAATAAATCATTTATTAGGTTCTAATCATGGCAAGGATTGCTGGTATAAACATTCCAACACAAAAGAAGCTAAAAGTAGCACTGACTTATGTATACGGTATTGGTAACAAGGTTTCTAATGACATTTGTTTGAAAGCAAACGTAGACTCAAATGCAAGAGTTCAAGATTTGTCAGAATCAGAAATAAAAAATATATCAGATGTTATATCTTCCTCATTTCTAGTTGAAGGTGATTTAAGAAGAGAAGTGTCAGGTAATATTAAAAGATTAAAAGACTTAGGAACTTATAGAGGCGTTAGACACAGAAGAAATTTACCCTGCAGAGGTCAAAGAACGCACACTAACGCTCGAACAAAAAAAGGTAAAGCAATAGCAATTGCGGGTAAGAAGAAAGTTACTAAATAATTATGACTGAAGCAAAAGTAACTAAAAAAAAGAAGCAAAGAAAAAGTATAATTTCAGGGTTAGCTTACATAAATGCGACTTTTAATAATACCATGATTACTATTACAGATGAGCAGGGCAATAGCATAGCTTGGTCCTCAGCAGGTGTTAAGGGCTTTAAAGGCTCTAGAAAATCAACTCCATACGCAGCTCAAATAGCTGCAGAAGATGCTGGAACAAAAGCTAAAGAATTTGGCTTAAAGAATTTACAGGTATTCGTTAAAGGACCTGGTGGTGGTCGTGAGTCGGCTCTTCGAGCCCTTCAGGCTATTGGTTTTTATATAACTTCAATAAAAGATACCACACCCATCCCACACAATGGCTGCAGGCCGCCGAAGAAGAGAAGAGTTTAGTTTTTTATAAGAGGAATAACCATGAGTATAATAAATAATTGGCAAACATTAATTAAGCCGTCTAAATTGAAATTAATAAACGATGAGAACTCACAGTACAAAGCTACCTTGGTAGCAGAACCTCTGGAAAGAGGTTTTGGATTAACTTTAGGCAATGCTTTAAGAAGAGTCCTTTTATCTTCTTTGCAAGGTACCGCAGTTACAGCTATTAAAATAGACAATGTCCTTCATGAATTTTCTTCTATTGACGGCGTTCGTGAAGATGTAACTGATATTGTATTAAATATTAAATCTTTATCTTTAAATATGCATTCAGAGGGAGTCAGAAAGATGAACTTGAATGTGACGGGTCCAGGTGAAATTACGGCGGGCATGATTAATACACCTTCAGAGATTGATATTATAAATCCAGAACTAGTAATATGTAACCTAGACGATAATACAGAATTTAATATGGAATTAACTGTAGCTAAAGGAAAGGGTTATGTTGCTGCTGAACACAATAAACCTGAAGACTCTGCTATAGGATTAATACCTATTGATTCAATATTTAGTCCAGTAAAACAAGTCTCATATAGCATTGAAAATACGAGAGAAGGAAAAGTTTTGGATTATGATAAATTAATTTTAACTATAGAAACTAATGGCTCAGTGACACCCGATGACTCTATTGCTTTTGCCGCAAGGATTATTCAGGACCAGCTCCAATCTTTTATTAATTTTGAAGAGCCAGAAGAAATACAGGAAGAACCTGATACTTTAGAGCCTCAATTTAATAAAAACTTACTAAGAAAAGTTGAAGAACTTGAATTATCCGTGAGGTCGATGAATTGTCTTCGTAATGATAATATAATCTATATAGGTGATCTTGTTCAAAAAAGTGAAATTGAAATGTTGAGAACGCCTAACTTTGGTAGAAAGTCACTTAACGAAATCAAAGAAGTTTTAGGAACTATGTCTCTTTACCTTGGAATGGAAGTGCCAAATTGGCCACCTGAAAATATTGAAGAACTTGCAAGAAAGATTGAGGATCCATATAACTAATCATGAGACACGGCATAGCAAAAAGAAAACTCAATAAAACATCCACTCATAGGTTAGCTATGTTGGAGAATATGGCTGTTTCATTAATTAAACATGAGACAATCAAAACCACTTTGCCAAAGGCCAAAGAATTAAGGCCATTTGTCGAAAAGATAATCACGCTTGGAAAGAAAAATAAACAATCATCAAGAACTAATGCATTTGCATCTCTTAGAGATAAAGAGGCAGTAACAAAGGTGTTTGGTGATCTCTCAGAGAGATTTAAGGAAAGAAATGGCGGTTACTGTAGGATTGTAAAAGCCGGTTACAGAACTGGAGATAATGCACCTATGGCGTTCATTCAAATTTTGGAACAAGGTAAATAATTCTTTTATCTTAGTCATTTTCTTTTCATTCATAAAACCTTTTGAGCTCGAAAAAAAAAATCATAGTTGACAAAGATTCAGCTGGAATAAGGCTAGATAGATTTTTAAAAGAACAACTAGCAGTTCCATTTTCATTAATACAAAAAGAAATCAGACAAAAAAAAATAAAAGTAAACGAAAAAAAATCAAGTAGTAACTATAGGATAGTTGAGGGCGACCAAATCATAGTATTTAAGAAATATACAACTGATTTTGATAAAAATATAGCTATTACAGTTCCAGAAAATCTAAAATCTAAAATTAAGAAATCGATAGTTTTTAGAAATAAAAACTTTGTTGTAATAAATAAATGGAGCGGCATAGCCAGTCAAAAAGGTTCAAAAATTAATATTTCGATAGATGATTTAATTAAATTTCTTGCATCTGAAAAAGATACACCAAAATTAGTGCATCGATTAGATAAAGATACTTCTGGATTATTAATCGTTGCTTTAAATCTAAATGCAGCAAGATTTTTTCATAAATTACTATTAAGTAAAAAGATTACAAAAACATATTTTGCAATTGTAAAGAATAAACCGAAAAATAATAAAGGTACATTTAAAGACAGATTGAGTAAAAAGGGAAAAACTTTGGATGCAAGTACTAAGTATGAAGTGATCAAAGTACTTAAAAATAATCTTTATTTTCTTAAGCTTCAACCATCTTCAGGAAGGAAACATCAAATTCGCCTGCATTGCTATTTAAATCAATCTCCAATACTAGGGGATCAAAAATATTATCAGTATAATAAAGATGCTAATCTTAAAAATTTATTTTTACATGCAGGCCAATTAAAATTTATTGATCAGGATAACAAAAAAGTAATCATCAATGCAAAATTACCTTCTCACTTTGAAGAATACTTATAAATTGATAATTAAGATATATGATATATTATAGAAGTTCATGACAGATATAATCAAAGAATTAGAAAAAAAAAGAGAACAAGCCAAGCTTGGAGGTGGTAAAAAGCGTGTAGATGCTCAGCACGCTAGAGGAAAGTTAACTGCTAGAGAAAGAATAGATATCATCATAGATGATGACTCTTTTGAAGAGTATGACATGTATGTAGAACACCGAACAAATGATTTTGGGATGGAAAAACAAAAATATGCTGGTGATGGTGTTGTTACAGGCAGCGGAAGAATAAACGGGAAACTTGTCTATATATTTAGTCAAGATTTTACAGTATTTGGAGGATCCCTTTCAGAAGCTCATGCAGAAAAAATATGCAAAGTTATGGATATGGCAATGAAAGTTGGTGCCCCGATTATAGGAATTAATGACTCAGGTGGAGCAAGAATACAGGAAGGTGTAGCATCACTTGCTGGCTATGCAGAAGTTTTTAAAAGAAATGTTCTTGCGTCAGGAGTAGTTCCTCAAATATCAGTAATTATGGGACCATGCGCGGGTGGTGCAGTTTATTCTCCCGCAATGACAGATTTCATCTTTATGGTCAAGAATACTTCTTTTATGTTTGTTACAGGACCGGATGTAGTTAAAACAGTCACACAGGAAAATGTAAGTCAAGAAGAGCTTGGAGGAGCTAAAACCCATACATCAAAATCGTCGGTTGCTGATGGGGCTTTTAATAATGATATTGAAACTCTTCATGAGGTAAAGAACCTTATTGATTTATTACCCTCTAGCAATAGAGAGAAATCAACTAATAATAAAAAGGATTTTCAGGACTTAAGTCCCGATTATTCTCTTGATACGCTAGTACCTGACAATCCAAATAAACCATATGATATGAAGGAGTTGATTACAAAAGTAGTTGACAATAATTATTTTTTTGAAATTCAAAAAGATTATGCAAAAAATATTATTACTGGATTTGGAACAGTTGAAGGTAGAACAGTCGGGTTTGTAGCAAACCAACCGTTAGTATTAGCAGGATGCCTTGATATCGACTCTGGTAAAAAAGGTGGAAGGTTTGTTCGATTTTGTGATTGCTTTAATATACCTATTGTAACCTTTGTTGATGTTCCTGGCTTTTTGCCAGGTGTATCTCAAGAACACAATGGAATTATAAAAAATGGTGCGAAATTATTATTTGCCTATGCCGAAGCTACTGTTCCTAAGATAACGATTATAACAAGAAAAGCGTACGGTGGGGCCTACGTTGTAATGTCATCAAAACATCTGAGGGGAGATATAAATTATGCATGGCCAAGTGCTGAAATTGCAGTAATGGGAGCAAAAGGAGCGACAGAAATTTTATATAGAAATGAAATTAAGGATAAAGAAAAGATAGAAAAAAGAACTCAGGATTATACAGAACAATTTGCTAATCCCTTCATTGCATCAAAGAGAGGGTTTATCGACGATGTAATTAGACCACATTCAACTAGAAAGAGAATAGCAACAGCACTTGAGAATCTAAAAAACAAAGAACTTTCCTTGCCAATTAAAAAACACGACAATATTCCACTTTAAAAATGATAAAAAAAATTTTGATAGCCAACAGGGGCGAAATAGCCTGCAGAGTGATAAAAACTGCCAAGAAACTAAAAATAAAAACTGTAGCTGTATATTCTGACGCCGATAAAGATGCGCTATTCGTCAAACAAGCAGACGAGTCCTATTATCTCGGGGGTTCTCAACCAAGTGAATCATATCTTGATGTAAATAAAATTATATTAATAGCTAAAAAATCAAAATCAGATGCTATTCATCCGGGCTATGGATTCCTATCTGAGAATGCAACATTCGTAAATAGGCTAAAAAAAGAAAATATTAAGTTCATTGGGCCAAATTCAACGGCAATAAAAAAAATGGGCGACAAAATTGAGTCGAAGAATCTTGCCATAAAATTAAAACTCAATGTAATTCCTGGCCATACTGCACCAGTAAAAAATACTTCAGAAGCTCTCAAGATTTCAAAAAAAATTGGATTTCCAGTTCTATTAAAAGCCTCAGCAGGAGGCGGCGGAAAGGGAATGAGAATTGTAAGAAAAGACAAAGAACTTGAGGAGAACTTTATTGCGGCAAAGAGCGAGTCAAAAAAAAGTTTTGGAGATGATAGAGTGTTTATTGAGAAATATATTGAGCAGCCAAGACATATAGAAATTCAAATACTTTGCGATAAACATGGAAACCAAATTCATTTAGGTGAAAGGGAATGCTCAATTCAGCGAAGGTACCAAAAAGTTATTGAAGAATGCCCCTCACCATTTGTTGATGAAGATATGAGATGTGAGATGGCAAGTCAGGCTCTTACACTCGCTAAAGAGGTTAAGTATGACTCTGCTGGAACTGTTGAATTTGTTGTAGACTCAAAAAAGAATTTTTACTTCTTAGAAATGAATACAAGATTACAAGTTGAACATCCTGTAACAGAACTAGTTACAGGTATTGATTTAGTTGAACAAATGATCCTTAGCGCAGATAATAAGAAATTATCTATCCGACAAGAAGATATTGAGCTAAATGGTTGGTCAGTTGAGTCCCGAATTTATGCAGAGGATCCAACGAAGGAATTTCTTCCCTCTATTGGAAGAGTTACTAGATATATTGAACCCCAAAAAATTGAAAAAGATTATGAAGTCGTAAGAAATGACACAGGCATTAGCCCGGGTTCAGAAGTTTCATTGTATTATGACCCTATGATTTCGAAATTAGCTGTTCATAGTAAAGATAGACTAAGTGCAATCAATCTAATGATTAATTCACTTCAAAATTATTATCTTGCTGGATTAGAAAATAATATAGATTTCTTAATAGCTATTTTAGAAGATAAAAAGTTTCAAAATGGAGAAATAAGTACAAATTTCATTAAAGAAAAATTTAAGAATGGCTACTCATCAAATTTGACGATGACAGTCGATAAGCGCCAAAAATTTGCAATTATTTCAATGCTAATGTTTGCAAAACAATCGTTCAATTTAAGTAATGTTACAAGCAAAAACTTCAGCGTTAAAGTTTCTGATGACTATCTAGACATTTTCTTGAACGAGGTATTTATTATTGATAATTCGTTGTCATTGTTAATTGAGATAAATAAGAAGAAGATTAAAGTAGAGTCTTCATTTAATTTAAATCAAAAACTGTGCTCATTCAAAGTAAATGAAGAAATATTTTATTTTAAAATTAATGGCCTTATTAATTTACATACTTCAGATGTTAGCTTTTTAGATTGTAGGACAAAAACAGTCATAGTTCAAAGTACTCAAAAAAACCTACTTAAGCTAATGCCAAAAGATATAAAAGAAGACTTATCAAAGAAATTAATATCACCCATGCCTGGATTGATTAAATCAGTAGATGTTATTGAAGGTCAGAAGATCAAAAACGCTGATCAATTATTAATAATAGAAGCTATGAAAATGGAAAATATTCTTAAAAGTGAAAAAGACTGCGTGATTGATAAGATACTTGTTAAGGCCGGTGACAGCGTTAGTGCTGATGAGGAATTGATCTTATTTAAGAACTAGATGCGGTTTTTAATTTGCTCTGAAATATATCTCTATCCATGTAGCCCTGCCTAAAATATCTTTTATTCTCTTGATCTTTGTAACTTTTTCTTCCATGCAATACTCGATAGTTATCAAGAATTAACATATCACCTGACATTTGTTTAATTTGGATATTATTTTTTGAGTCTTTAATTAAGTCCCAAAATTTTCTTCTCGCTTTTATATATTCATTTAATCTTTTATGACTTTCATAAGGCATAACTTCTGTTCTATTGTTATATCTTATTTGACAAATATTATTTTCATCGTCCAATTCAATAAGTTTACATTTATTTTCTAGATAAGCATTTTTGTCAGCGTATCTAAAAAAAGTATTAAATGATGTAAGGGTATCAAAGTATTTTTTATGCTTTTTTCTTAGAATATTAGCAATATTAAAACCGTCAGTTATAGTATTCTCACCACCATTATTCGCATTTTCAATGCAATGAAGAAAAATATAGCCTTGAGTTGGAAATCGATAGGGGTTGTCAGTATGATTTTCAAGACCCCTGGTCGTCATAGTCAAATCATAGGCTTTGTTGATATTTTTGACGTCTGCAATTCCACCCCAATTTGTTTTCTTTACCGGACCAATGAGTTTCATTAATTCATTTAATCCATTTTTCTTTTTAGGTATATTTCTTACTAAACAAAATCCTACTTTTTCAACACTGGACATTATATCGAATAGCACTTTATCATTAATATTTTTAAAATTATATTTTGGTATTTTAATATTTTTTTTATTCCAAAGGAATTTATCATCACTCACAGACACTTTTTCAATTTGCGAACATATATAGTTTATTTTGTATTTATGTTTAGACTTATCAGAAAATGTTATTGCCAATGTCTCGTTTTTGATTTTAGCATCAATTATTTTCAATGACGGACTTATTTCAGCCGCTTCAATTAGTAATTGTTTAGTATATGGGTCCCTTATTTCGGTATTATGACTATGTTCATATAGCCATTGAGAATTGACTTCATATTTTTTGCCATTTAATAAAATACAAAGTGAATTTTTATTATTTTTTTTTATATTAAGTGCGTACTTCATTAAAAGTATCAAAAATATTTTTAATTAGAATATCATCAAAGTCTTTAATATCAATATCGAATCCCAAGTCATAGAAACTGGTAACGTATTCACTATCGAGACCGCAAGGTCTTATCCCTTTATAATGACTAAGGTTAGGATTAATATTTACAGAGAAGCCATGAAAAGTTACCCACTTTTTAAATTTAAGTCCTATGCTTGCAATTTTATAATATTTGTTATCCATTTTTTTTACAAATACGCCATGATGTTCGCTCAAGCTAATTCCTTTAATATTGAAAGTATTTAAAGTATTTATAATGATACTTTCAATTGAAGAAACAAACTTTTTTACGTCCTTTGTTCTATTATTTAAATTAAGCATTAAGTATATAACTCTTTGACCAGGACCATGGTAGGTATACTTGCCCCCTCTATTTGTTTGAATAACTGGGAAACCCTGTGAATCAAGTAAATCATCTTTATTATCTTTAGAACCGTTGGTATATATAGTTGGATGATTTAGTATCCAAACTAATTCAGCCGACTTATTTTCAATTATTTGATTCACCCTATTTTCCATGTTTTTAAGACATTCAAGGTAATCTTCTGGGCAATTACTTATTTTTAATTCCATGTTTTCCTGGATAATAAACTATTTTAATATACATAAAGGAAATTATGAATGAAATCAGCAGCGATCTTGCTCAAAATGAAAATATCACATTTAATAACAAACTGATTAATGCGGTCATTGCAAATTGCAATGAAGAAAATAGGAAAAACCTCGAAGATCTTATTGAGCCTTTGCACCCCGCAGATTTAGCAGATTTATTTACATTCCTGAATACAGAGCAGCGGTCTTACATTCTTGGAACTCTCAAGGAAGATCGATATACAGAAGTTTTAGCGGAATTAGACGACACTATTATTGACGAAACAGTTCAAAATTTAGAGGAACAGAAAGTAGCTAGATCAATCAGTGAAATGGAAACTGATGATGCAATTAATTTGATTGAGTCCTTGGAGCCTGAATCCAAGAAAAAAATATTAGATCAAGTAAATCCAGCAAATCGTGTTATTTTCGAGGAAAGCCTTAATTACCCTGAAGATACAGCAGGAAGACGAATGCAAAAAGAATTTGTATCGATGCCTGGTTTCTGGTCCGTAGGTCAGGCAATTGACTATTTGAGAAAAGAAATAAATTTACCAGATGATTTCTTTGAATTATTTATCGTTGATCCATCAAATAAACCATTAGGCAGTGCATCAGTATCCAAAGTACTTCGTTCACAGAGAGATACAAAGCTTAGTGATATTCTTGAAGATAGTCCAAAATTCGTCAAGGCCTCTATGGACCAAGAAGAAGTAGCATTATTCTT
Source organism: uncultured Pelagibacteraceae bacterium (assembly GCA_902526565.1). Taxonomy (GTDB): domain Bacteria; phylum Pseudomonadota; class Alphaproteobacteria; order Pelagibacterales; family AG-422-B15; genus CACNXQ01. The sequence continues at coordinate 28,354 of CABZLP010000006.1, forward strand.
TGAGCAATATTCATTAGTTTCAGCTGGTGTCGTTGACGATCAAAATCGATTAATTGGAAGAATAACAGCAGATGATATCGTATGGGTTCTTCAAGAGGAAGCTGAAGAGGATATTCTTAGATTAGGGGGAGTAGCAGAGAGTGAGATGAATCAATCTATTGGAAGAGCAACAAAAAGACGGTTTATCTGGCTGTTTCTTAATTTACTAACTGCAATTTTAGCTTCATATGTAATTAGCCTATTCGATGCAAGTATTGAAAAAATGGTGGCGCTTGCGGTTTTAATGCCAATAGTTGCTTCTATGGGAGGCAACGCCGGAACCCAGACACTTACTTTAACAGTGCGTTCTCTTGCAACAAAGGAACTTGTTGAAAATAATAGAAGGAAAGTGTTTATAAAGGAGATTGGAATTTCCATTTTAAACGGATTTATATTTGCAATTCTTACCGGCGTAGCCGCATTGATTTGGTTTGAAGATATGTCTCTTTCTATTATTGTAGGCGCAGCAATGATTATTAATATTTTATCAGCCGGATTTTTTGGATTCCTTATCCCTTATGTTTTCAATAGAATTAAAATTGATCCAGCCCTAGCTTCAAGTGTATTTGTGACAACAATTACAGATGTATTTGGATTTCTGTCATTCTTGGGGTTAGCTTCAATATATTTATTCTAAATTGGGAAATTATCAATTAAACGAGTACTTCCAATATTTGCCGCAATAAAAATTCTTGATTTTGATTTTAAAGATTTTCTTTTTTCTAAATTTTCAGTAAGGATTGTTAGGTAGTCAATTTTATCTATACCGTGCATAAGAAGTTCGCGCTTAGCATGAGCTAAAATCTTTGTGGTATTAAGTTTATTTTTAACTTTAGGGATTATATATTTACATATCTTATTGATTTTATTAGCTATTTTTATTTCATTAATTTCTAAATATTTGTTTCTAGATGATAGTGGTAATCCATTTTTACTTCTTACAGTTTTAATAGGAATAATGTTGGTACTAAAGTTCAGCTCATCCCTCATTTTTTTTATAACAACTAATTGTTGATAATCTTTTTCTCCAAAGAAAGAATTGTGAGCTTGAACAATATCAAACAATTTAATGACTATATTCTTTACACCTGGAAAATAATCAGGCCTACTTTTACCACATAAAATTTTTTCTATTTTAAAGTTAGGACATTTATAGAATGTTTTATAATTAAGAATTTTATTTTCGATTGGAAGAAATACTATATCAACATCTTCATTTCTTAAAAGGTTTAAATCATTATGAATGGTCCTTGGATAATTTTTAAAATCTTCATTTGGACCAAATTGAGACGGGTTAATGAAAATGCTTACAATTCTAATTGAATTCTTTTTCTTTGCCTTTTGTATCAACTTCACGTGCCCCAAGTGAAGAGCTCCCATAGTCGGAATAAAATTAATAATTAAACCATTTTTTTTAGATTCTTTAATTTTTCTTTTTAAATATTCAATGCTTTTAATAATTTTCATATTCTTAAATCTGTAAATTTTCAAAAATACAATTATCAGCTAGCTTTTGTGATAACTTTAGCTTTTCTTTATTATTAATTGTCCACGTTAAAGTCGGCAAATTATTTTTACGAAGCTCCTGAACATCCATACTTTCTAAATTATTTATATCAACTGCTATAAAATCTATATTTAATTCTTTTACCATATTTTTCTTTATCTCGTTGCTACTTAGAATAAGACCCGTCTTATAATAGGGAGCATTATCTCGAAACCATTCACACGCCTTTCGGTCAAATGATTGAAATGCAACTTCTCCCTGATATGTTCTTGTTAATTCAACTAATCTTTCCTCGATAATCGGATTAAAATTAGACTTTATCTCTATTAAAATAGGCACACGAGAATTAACTTGATAAAACATTTCTTCTAATGTTGGTATTTTTGACTTTGAGTCTAATAAGTTAATTTGCCTCAACTCATTACTAGGTATTTCAGCAACATTTTTTTCCAAATTACACAATCTTTTTAAGCTATAATCATGAAATACAATCACTTCATGATCTTTAGATAAAACAACGTCACATTCTATAGCAAAATTATTTTTAATTGCATTTTCAAAAGCTTCTAAGGAATTTTCAATTATATAATTTTTTTTATGAAGTCCTCGATGAGCGATTGGCCTCTTTAGGAATTCTTTCATTTATCGATAATCGAGAAAATTGAAGAAATCTCCACACAGGCATTTTTTGGGAGTGAGATACATCCAACAGCTATCCGTGAATGTTTACCATTTTCTGAGAGTATTTCACAAACCACATCTGAAGCACCATTTATTATCGATGGGTGATCATCAAAACCACTTTCTGAATTGACATAACCTGCAATATGGACACAGTTAAAATTTTCTAAGGAGTACGATGAGTATACTTGATCTAAAATAGATAGAGTATTTATCATGCATACTTTTGCCGCTCTTTTTGCTGTCTCGATAGAATTTTCTGTAGGTATTTTGCCTGTTATTAGTTTATTTTTGATGAGGGGTAACTGTCCAGAAATATAGATTAAATTACCTACTTTTTTCACAGGAATATAATTTCCTAGAGTTGCAACCTCAAAGTCCTCATAATCTCTATCTATCTCTAAAATTTTATCTTTTAATTTCATCTTCAATAAAATTATATATTTCTTTCCAGCTGTTTGCACGAAAATCTGCTTCTTTTGGCGTCTGTGCAAGTTTGGAAAGTCTCTCATCTGAAATATAATGAATTGTTTTTGTACGTTTCACTTCAAGTTTTGAAGAAATAATATGAGGAGCTAGGTCATCAATAAAAAAGATCTTGCCATTATAGCCTTTGACTAATTCTTTTATAACAAGTCCTTTAGGACCATTGCCTGCAATAATAGGTAACTCAAGGCCATTATCTCTAAAACATGCCTTTCTATCCTCAAGATACTTGAATGGTATGTTTGTTAAAATAATTATTTGAAAATTTAATATATTTATGAGTCTATTTAACGAATTAATTGAATCTTTGACAAAATCAATTTGTCTCGATCTATTTTTAAAAAAGTTCTCAAGGTGAAACAAAACATCTTCATTAGAGATTGACTCATTTGAATCTTTATTCTTTATATTTCCGAAGAGCGCGTATGATTTTAAATCGTACCACATTGAATTATTTTGCAAATAATTCTCAAAACAAGGTAAAAAGTTTAAAAGAACTTCATCTGCATCTGAAATTAGCAAATGCTTATCTTGAACAACTACAGTTTTACTTATCTGGTCTATTAGACCTTCTGAAAGTTTAGCTTTCATCGCTAACTATTTAATTTCTATCAGTGTAAGTTTAGTTTGAGTATATTGGCCCAATGCTTCAAGTGATTTATCTCTTCCAAAGCCTGATTGTTTATATCCCCCATGAGGTAATGACATATCTCCATCACTGAGGCTATTTACTAATACTTTGCCACTCTTAATTCTCTTTGCAAGTTTATGAACTTTGTTAAGATCATTAGACCAAATCATTGCATTTAGTCCGTAGTTTGTATCATTAGCAATTTCTAAAGCTTCATCTTCATTTTCAAAGTCTATAGCACACAAAACTGGACCAAATATTTCTTCCTTTGCAACTTTCATTGAATTCTTAACATCTTTAAAAACTGTAGGGTTTACATAATAACCACCTGTTTCCTGTAAAACTTGTTCACCTCCGGTAATAACATTTGCCCCTTCATTTTTGCCAGTGTCTATATAATCCATAATTCTTTTAGTTTGAGTATGATCAACTATAGAGCCCATCAAAGTACTTGGATCAAAGGGATCGCCGGGTGCCCATGGCTCTGAATACTTCACAACCTTTTCTAAAAATTCATCTTTTATGGAATTCTCTACAAGTAGTCTTGATGGCGCATCACATACTTGACCACTATTTCCGAACATTCCGTCTGCAGCCATTTTAGCAGCATGATCTAGATCAGGCGCATCAGCAAAAATAATATTTGGAGATTTTCCTCCACATTCAAGTGAAACTCTTTTCATGTTTGACTCACCTGCATAAGATAAAAAATATCTACCAACTTCTGTAGAGCCAGTGAAACCTAATTTGTCGACATCCATATGTGTGCCAAGTGCTTTTCCAGCAGTAGGGCCAAAACCTGGGATAACGTTAAATACTCCTTCTGGTATTCCAGCTTCCATAGCTAATTCAGCAACCCTTAAAGCTGATAGTGGTGATTGTTCAGCTGGTTTTAGAATAAAACTATTTCCGGTTGCAAGTGCTGGAGCAAATTTCCAACAAGCCATAAGTAGTGGGTAATTCCATGGAGTAACCGCACCAACAACTCCCAGCGGTTCTTTAGTAATAGTAGCTATAATATTATCGCTTGTAGGAGCAACATCATCGTACAATTTATCAATAGCCTCAGCATACCATTTAGTACAATTTATACATGCCGCTATATCTCCTGTTGCTCTTGTTATTGGCTTGCCCATATTTAAAGTTTCTAATAGCCCAAGTTCCAAAATATTTTTTTTCATTAGGTCAGCGAAATTAAAAAGTATTTTTTTTCTTTTCGAGGGAGCCATTCTTGACCATGAGCCTTTTTCAAAAACTGCTCTTGCTGCTTTTACAGCATGATTGATATCGTCAACATCGCACTCAGACACATTTGCAATTAATGAGCCGTCTACTGGACTTATACTTTCAAATGTTTTACCTGTAACAGAATTTGTATAATTACCATTGATGAATGCTTGTGTTTTAAAATCAATTGATGATTTTTTTTCGATTACATCATTTAGAGCGAGAGCCATAGAGTACCTTTCAGAAACATCTTTAAAAATTTTTATAAAGTTAATGTAAGATACAGATATTTTTATTTTTTTGAAGATTTTTTCTTGGGAATTTTTTTCTTTTTTCCCATTTTTTCCATCTTTTTTTCAATTAGATCAATGGCAACTTCAATTTCTATTTCTTCTGGATCAATGTTGTCAGGAATTGTGGCATTTACTGTCTTATATTTTATGTAAGGACCAAACTTACCTTTCATAACTTTAATTGGCTTTTTATCCTCTGGATGTTCCCCAAGAGTTTTGATTTCAGATGAACTTTTTAGCCGTCCTGGCTTAGCGTTTGCTAAAAGTGTTACAGCTCTATTTATTCCGATTTCAAATATTTCTGAATTATCTTCAAGGCTTGCATTTTTATCACTGCAAGTAATGTAGCCACCATAGCGGCCATAATTTACAGTTATTATTTCCCCACTTTCAGGATGAATGCCAATTTCTCGAGGAAGGCTTAAAAGATAATTAGCTTTATCAAGATCAATTTCTGAAGCCGGTATTCCTTTTGGGATACTCGCTCTTTTTGGCTTTTCATTTTGATCATTGTCACCAAGCTGTATGTAGGGTCCAAATCTACCACTTAAAAGTTTAATTTCTTTATTTGTTTCCTTGTCTTTTCCAAGAGTAGTGTCTTCAATCACTTCTTTTATTTTTCTTGGAGAAATAGGTCTTGTAAATTTACACTCTGGATAATTTGAACAGCCAACGAATGCCCCAAATCTACTAACTTTTAAGCTTAGTTCACCTTCACAAGATGGGCAACAGCGTGTGATATTTTTTCCTTCTGGTTCAATAAAAATATGATTTTTAAGGCTATCATTAAGATGATCTAGAACGTTTGTAATTCTTAAATCAGTTACCTCCCCTATATTTGACGAAAAATTTTTCCAAAATTTTTCTAGAAATTCTTTCCAATCTATTTGGCCAGATGTTATTTCATCAAGTGACTCTTCCATTTCAGCCGTGAACTCATAGTCAACATATTTTGAGAAAAAGCCCTTTAGAAAACCTGTGATGAGAATAGCTCTGTCTTCAGGTATGAACCGATTTTTCTCTACTTCAACATAATTTCTCATTTTTAAAACTGATATTATACTTGCATAGGTTGATGGCCTGCCAATTCCTAGCTCCTCAAGTTTTTTAACCAATGTTGCCTCTGAATATCTAGGAGGAGGTAGAGTAAAGTGTTGAGAACTTATTGGCTCAACATTTTCAATTTTGTCTTGCAGCTTAATGTTAGGAAGGTCTCTATCTTCCTCATTCTCATCTGCATCGGTGTCATCTGATTTTTTGTTAAATTCACTATAAATGTTTAAGAATCCATCAAATGTCTGAATTGATCCATTTGCTCTAAGTTTTAATGATTCATCTTCACTTGAAATTGATATTACAGTCCTTTCAAATGTTGCTGAATTCATTTGACTAGCCAATGATCTTTTCCAAATTAAGTCATAAAGTTTAAATCCATCTGCATCTAAATACTTTTTCATGTCTTCTGGTTTTCTTAATATATCTGTTGGCCTGATGCCTTCGTGAGCTTCCTGAGCATTTTTTGCTTTTTTACTTTTAAAACTCCTTATTTCTTTTGGTAGGTATGTTAAATCAAATTTTTCTTTTATAAATTTTCTATACGATTCTATGGCCTCTTTTGATAAGTCAGTGCTATCTGTTCTCATGTAAGTTATCAATCCAGTTGTTTCACCGTTAATTTCAACTCCTTGGAAAAGACGCTGAGCAATCTGCATAGTTCTTGAGGCCCCAAATCCGAAAATACTTGAGGCAGTTTGCTGAAGTGTTGATGTGGAGAATGGCGCGTCTGGGTTTCTAGATGCAGGTTTTTTTATAATGTCTGTAAATTTAAAATTTTTTCCTTTGAAAGACTCAGTAACTTTTTGTGCCTCATTTTTATCTTTAAAAGTAAATTTATCTAATTTCTCATTATTAAAATGAGTGAGATTTGACTCAATAATATTTTGCAAAACATTTACATTAGCTTTTATTTTCCAGTATTCTTGAGGGTCAAAAGACTCAATTTCAACTTCCCTTTCACAAATTAGTCTGAGCGCAACTGATTGCACTCTTCCTGCAGATTTAGCTCCAGGAAGCTTTCTCCATAAAACAGGAGATAAATTAAAACCGAATAAGTAATCTAGGGCTCTTCTTGCTAAATATGCATCTACCAATGAGTGGTCAAGTTCTCTTGGATTATCAATACCGTTTTTTACTGCTGATTTGGTGATTTCACTAAATACGACCCTTTTAACAGATTTATCTTTTATAAGCTTTTTTTTATTTAATAATTCAATTATGTGCCATGCGATAGCTTCACCTTCTCGGTCTGGGTCAGTGGCAAGAAAGATATTAGATGAAGATTCCGCTGCTTCGTATATTTCTTTAATATGTTTTTTTGAGGTATTTGAAACTTCCCATTCGAATGAGAAATCATTTTCTGGATCAACTGACCCATTTTTTGAAGGCAAATCTCGAACATGACCAAAGCTTGCAAGGACATTAAAATCATTACCAAGGTATTTATTAATTGTTTTGGCTTTTGCAGGACTTTCAACAATAACTAAATTCATTTTTAAATCACTAATTTTTGCGGATTTAAATATTTATTTTTGCATTTTGTCAAATCTATGAAGAAAATAATATAAATAAACGCAGAATACCTGGGTTATTTGATTTTTTTTTCTGTACCGTTTAAGAGTCTTTTAATATTTTCGTAGTGGGAAATGAAGATTATTAATGTGAGTACAAAAATTAAAAATTGATCTGAACTAAATAAAAAGTAAGTGAAAATAATAGAGCTAAAACTGCTTATCAATGCTGAAAGAGATGAAATTCTTATTACCAAGAAAATAAGAATCCAAATTAATGCTATAAAACTAAATAAGTAAAAATTTATCATAAAGATTATACCTAAATAAGATGCGAAACCTTTGCCGCCTTTAAATTTAAGCCAAATTGGGAATATATGTCCAAGAAGAACAAGTAAGCTTGATAAAATAATTAATTGTCCATTAATCATCTGAGTTAAATATATAGCTAAGCAAGCTTTACTAAAATCAAGAATAAGAGTTAATGCTGCTGCACTGTAATTTCCAGTTCTTAAAACATTTGTGGTGCCAATATTTCCTGATCCAATTTTTCTAATATCATCAAGTTCAAAAAATTTAGCTAGTATTACGCCTGAGGGTATAGAACCCAAAATATATGATAATGAAATTATTAAGAAAACTTCCGAAATCATTTATTTAAGTAAAATTCCTAGGCAAGCCATTCTGATGGCAACACCATTTTCTACTTGCTCATTAATCACTGATTTGTTTACATCATCAGCTAATGAACTCTCTATTTCTACATCCCTATTAATTGGGCCTGGATGCATTACAAGAACATCCTCTTTGGCATTTTTCAATCTTTCTGATGTAAGACCATATTTTAAAAAGTAATCTTTTGTACTTGGCAATTCGGTATCTAAAATTCGTTCATTCTGAATTCTCAGCATCATTACTATGTCAGAGTCAGTAATACCTATATCTAAATCATTAAACTTCTCAACTTTATATTTATGTAAGTCACTAGGTTCAAAATATTTTGGATAGACGAATCTGACGCTAGAGCCCATTTTCGTTAATAAATAGTAATTTGACCTTGCAACACGACTATGTTCTAGGTCTCCACATATTGAGACAGTAAGATCTTTAAGAGTTTTTTTGTGACTAAGTATTGTAAATGCATCAAGCAGTGCTTGAGTAGGGTGCTCATTTACACCCTCACCAGCATTGATTACGGGACAATCCAAAAGATTTGAAATTTTCTCTGCAGAATTATCCTCATTGTGTCTTATTATCACGAGATCAGGATTCATTGCTCCTATAGTTTGAGCTGTATCAAATAACGTCTCACCCTTTCTAAGAGAGGAGCCTTGAATATTCATATTAACCACGTCAGCTCCCAATCGTTTTGCTGCAATTTCAAAGGAAATTAATGTTCTTGTAGAAGGTTCAAAAAAAAGATTTATTACTGTTCTTCCAGTTAGAATAGGGTAGTTTTTATTTTTTTCTTTATTTTTAAGTTTAAAAAAATTTCCAAGCTCTAAAATTTTATTAATATCTTTAACAGAAAGATATTTAATTCCTAATAAATGTTTTTGACTTAATTTAGGTATTTTAATATCGCTAGACATCAATATTTATTTTTCATTATATAATTTATAGCACCCTCTAAGATAAATGCTGCGGCTAAGTTATCAATGTCTTTTTTAACCTGCTTTTTTTTAGATCTGCTTTTTTCATTTTTTACAAAATTTCTCTCAACAGCAACTGTAGACAGTCTTTCATCCCAAAATGCATATTTGATGTTTATTTCACTACACATCTTTTCAGCTTTATCTTTTACAGACTGTGCACTTCTTCCTTCAGTTCCATCCATGTTCTTAGGAAGCCCGAATATAATACCTACTATATTAAATTCTGAGATAATATTTTTTAGTATACTAATAATTTTGCTAAATTTATCCTCACTGATAGTTCTTAAAGGTAAGGCACCATCTAAACTATGAGTTGAGATTGACACACCTATCCTTTTTTTGCCCAGATCTAATCCCATAATCCTTTTTTTATTTAAAAGAAATGGTTTGAATTTAAGTAAATCATCTACTTTGTTTGTTGAATTAAGCATTTTTTATATGTATATCATAGAATGTTTAAACCTTATATATTAGAAAATATGGAATTTGATAAAGACAGTCTTTACAAATTAGGAAAGCTATCAAAAATTCAGATTGATGAGAGTAAGTTAAAGTCATTATCATCAGATCTTGGCTCAATCGTAGAGTTTATCGACAGACTAAAAAGCATTGATACAGAAAATGTTGATCCGACTTCAAACTCGTTAGATCAATCATTGGTTATGAGGGATGATATTGCCTCAGACGTGAATACACCCAATGAAATACTAGAAAATGCTCCACAGAAAGAGCTAGACTTTTTTTCTGTACCCAAAGTAATTGAATAAAATCATGAAAAGAAATTTAAATTTTATAGAGGCAAGCAGTCTTCTTGAAGCAAGTGAAACTACATCGGTTGACCTAACAAAGATTTATTTAGAAAATATTAAACAAGCTGAAGAACTTAACTGTTTTAATACTATTACTGCAGAGCGTGCTCTAGTTGATGCTGAAAAATCAGATCTAAGACGACAACAGGGAACGCTGAAAAGCCGGTTTGACGGGATACCCATAGGAGTCAAAGACTTATTCTGTACCAAGAATATTAAAACAACAGCTTCAAGTAAAATTTTATCAAACTTTGTGCCATCATATGAGTCCGCTGTAACTCAAAATTGCATTGATGCAGGTTTAATCAGCTTAGGCAAATTAAACTGTGATGAATTTGCAATGGGTTCAACAAATAAAACAAGTTATTATGGTCCTGTCACAAATCCATGGAAGTCTAACAAGTCAGATGCAAAACTTGTACCAGGTGGATCATCTGGAGGATCAGCAGCAGCAGTTGCAGCTGATTTATGCGTTGCATCTCTTGGAACTGATACAGGAGGTTCAATTAGACAGCCAGCTTCATTTACTGGAACAGTTGGATTAAAGCCAACTTATGGTAGAGTTTCAAGGTGGGGTATAATAGCTTTTGCATCATCTCTGGATCAAGCTGGCCCAATAACTAAAACTGTTGAGGACGCTGCTGCATTATTCGAAATTATTGCAGGACACGATCCAAAAGACTCAACTTCATCCATAAAAGAAAAAGAGAGTTTCTATCACAATTTAAATAGTTCCATTAAGGGAATGAAAATTGGAATTCCAAAAGAATTCAAAAGTGATGGCCTACCTTCAAGCACTCAAAAAGCATGGGATGATTGTATGAAATTGCTTCAAACCAATGGGGCTGAATTGATAGACATAAGTCTTCCTCATACAATGGATGCATTGCCAACCTATTATATTATTGCTCCAGCAGAAGCTTCTTCTAATCTTGCAAGATATGATGGCGTAAAATACGGAATTAGAGAAGAAGGTAAAAACCTCATTGAAATGTATGAAAAAACGAGGTCCGTTGGTTTTGGCGATGAAGTAAAAAGAAGGATATTAATAGGTACTTATGTATTATCTTCTGGTTACTATGATGCATATTACATAAAGGCTCAAAAGATAAGATCATTAATAAAGAATGATTTTAATCAAGCTTTTGAAAAAGTTGATGCGATCTTAACTCCATCAACTCCATCAACAGCATTCGAGATTGAAAACGAACCAAATGATCCTGTTCAAACATATTTAAACGATATTTTCACGGTTCCTATTAATCTTGCTGGTATACCGGCAATATCTATTCCTTTTGCCAATGATGAAAATGGCTTACCAATTGGCCTTCAATTAATTACAAATTCTTTTGAGGAGCAAAAGTTATTAAATATTGCAAAAAATGTCCAAGACACTGTTAATTATGAGTCTGTACCTAAAAACTGGTGGCAAGAATGATTAGTGGCTGGGAATTAGTAATTGGAATTGAAATACACGCTCAAGTAAAGTCAAAATCTAAATTATTTTCTTCTTCCTCAACTGAATTTGGTTCAGGCCCGAATAGTCAAGTCAGTCTTGTGGACGCAGCTATGCCCGGTATGTTGCCCGTTATTAATAAGTTTTGCGTTGAGCAAGCTGTGCGGTCAGGGATTGGGTTAAATGCACAAATTAATAAAAAATCTATTTTTGATCGTAAAAATTACTTTTACCAAGATTTACCTCAAGGATATCAAATATCCCAATTTAAGTATCCTATTGTAGGAAATGGATTTATTGAAATTGAGTCAGATGGTCAGTCAAAAAAAGTTGGCATTGAACGGCTGCACCTTGAACAAGATGCAGGAAAGAGTTTGCATGATCAAGATCCAAACTTAACTTTTGTTGATTTAAATCGCTCAGGTATCGCTTTAATGGAAATTGTTTCTATGCCTGACATGACTTCACCTGAAGAAGCGGTGGAATATGTAAAGAAGGTGCGTTCTATATTGCGTTACCTAGATACTTGTGATGGCAATATGGAACAAGGTTCACTTAGAGCCGATGTGAATGTATCTGTGAATAAACCAGGTGATAGTTTAGGTACAAGGTGTGAGATCAAAAATTTGAATTCTTTTAAATATATTCATTCAGCAATTATTTATGAAGCAAAAAGACAAATAAAATTAATCGAGTCAGGTGAAAATATTATTCAAGAAACTAGGTTGTATAATATTGACTCTGGAGAAACAAGGTCAATGCGATCAAAAGAGGACGCGCATGATTATAGATATTTTCCTGACCCAGATTTATTACCTCTTATTCTTGAGGATGATTGGATTAAAAAAGTAAGAAGTTCTATTCCGGAATTGCCTGATCAGAAAAAAGAGAGATTTATTAGAGAATATGGTCTTAGTAAATATGACTCGAGTGTTATTGTATCTGATAAATCAACAAGTGATTATTATGAAAAGGTTGTTAAAGATCGAAATCCCAAACTTGTTACAACATGGGTAACTAGTGAACTATTTTCTGTTTTAAATAAAAAAAACCTATCTATTGATGAGAGTCCTATATCACCTAATCATTTAGGTGAATTAATTGATAACATTGATAGTGGTAAAATTTCGAGTCGTCAGGCAAAGGACATATTTGAGGAAATGTGCGAGACAGGAAAAAGTGCTAATAATATTATAAATGAAAAAGAATTATCTCAGATAAGTGATGAAGGTGAACTAGAAAAATTAGTTGATAATGTAATATCTTTAAATCCAGAAAATGTAGAAAAGTACAAGAATGGAAAAGATAAACTGTTTGGTTTTTTTGTAGGTGAGGCTATGAAGCTTTCAAAGGGAAAAGCAAATCCAAAAGTTTTAAATGATCTTTTAAAAAGTAAATTAAATACTTAGATTATTTAGAATATTTATAGTACTAATCTATTTATCGGAGAGATGGGTGAGTGGTTGAAACCGGCTCCCTGCTAAGGAGTTGTGCGGGCTTATACCCGTACCGAGGGTTCGAATCCCTCTCTCTCCGCCATATTTAAACTTATATTTGTTTTTTTGTTGGCTTGATAACTGTTTTACCACCTGTGTAGGCTCTATTTAAATTTAAGTTTAGAGTATACTCAACAGGTAAAAGTTCATTCTCAATAAATTCATACACTTGAATATTTTCCATAACTCTTTGCACATAATTTCTTGTTTCTTTAAATGGAATTAATTCTATCCAGTCTTCGCTTGTAATGTCATCTTTTCTTGGGTCGCCGTATTTCTTTATCCATCGCGAAACACGAGACTCGCCTGCATTATAGGCAGCAAGAGATAATATGTATGAACCATTATAATTAGATAGTAGTTTGTCTAAGTATGCACTTCCTAAAATTACATTATATTTTGGGTCTTCAGTAAGTTTACTTTTTGTATACTCCAATTTAAGTCCTTTAGATACTCTCTTTGCAGTGTAAGGCATTAACTGCATCAAGCCCTTAGCGCCTGCATAACTGCCTGCCTGGGGATCGAATTGACTTTCTTGCCTGGTGACAGAGTGTATTAAAGTTTGAGGTGGAAAAATAATTTTGCCAAATTTAGGTCTTTCAACTTCAGGAAAACTTAATGGGTCAAGAAGAACATGATTATAATATAAAATTTTACCTGCTTGTACTGCAAAATCGTTTCTACCTAACTCGTTTGCAACTCTAACAGATTTAGTCGCAGTACTTAAATTTTCTCGATCAGCTAGATCCCATATAAATTTTTTTACCAGTTTCGATTTATCAAATTCATTTAGTAATGAAATAGCAAGGTAGACACTATTTGATATTTCTTGCTTTTCATATGATGTATTGTCTTTATCGGTCAGTTCAGGAGAAAATAAAATTTTATTATTCAGCTTTGATGCTGCAAGCTGCCCATAAAAAGTTAAGCTATATTTCGACGCTTTTAAGTATTCTTTCTGAGCGTCATCAGCTTTTCCCAATGCATTGAGAGATTTTCCCATCCAATACGCGGCCCTTGCTTTTGAAATTGGTCTGGATGATACATCCCAAATTTCCTTAAAATGTAGATATGCAGACTCTGGATTATTTAAAAATGTTAGACTTATCCAGCCAGCCATCCATTCTGCTTCAGCTATATATTTATTTTCTTTAAGACCATGGTTTATAGATAACTTATATGCAGTACTGTACTCATGTTTATCTATGAGTTTTCTTATCAAGAAGTTTTTCTTTCCCCAAAACTTATCTGGCCTGACTAATTTACTGGAGTCAGTATTGTTAATTTCTAGTAAGAGATCTAATGCACTATCGTATTTTCTTTTTTTAATTCTCCAATGTATCCTGTCATAAATAAGTCCTGGATCAGATTTTAATTGATCCGGAACCTTTTTTATCAAATCATCCACCCCTCCAGCAAAAGAAATTAAACCAATTCGTGCCTCAAATAATTTTTGATAATCTTTATTTACATACTTAACAAGTCTTGAAGCAGTTCTATATTTGCCATCCCAAAGAAGCTGCTCGATTCTTTTTTTATGATGATTTTCTTCTAAAATCATTTTAAAGTTCTTTAATATTTGAGATTGTTCT
>CABZLP010000007.1 GCA_902526565.1 uncultured Pelagibacteraceae bacterium
GGAGAAAGCAGATGAGCAAAGCAAATTTGAAAGTAGTAGACGATAAAAAAATGGATAATTCTGAAAAAGCAAAAGCCTTAGATGTAGCAATGTCTCAAATTGAGCAGACTTATGGGAAAGGTTCAATTATGAAACTGGGCCAAAGAACTGCCATGGATGTTGAAGCTATTTCAACTGGATCTTTGTCCTTAGATGTAGCGTTAGGGATAGGTGGTTTACCAAAAGGTCGTATTGTTGAAATCTATGGCCCTGAATCATCAGGCAAAACTACTTTGGCACTTCATGTAATCGCAGAAGCACAAAAAAAAGGTGAGAACTGTGCCTTCATTGATGCAGAGCATGCATTAGATCCTGCGTACGCAAAAAAATTAGGGGTGAATATTGATGAATTGCTAATTTCTCAACCCGACACTGGAGAGCAAGCACTAGAGATTACTGACTCACTAGTTAGGTCAAAGGCAATATCGGTATTAGTAGTTGATTCAGTAGCTGCATTAACACCAAAGGCAGAAATTGAAGGTGAAATGGGTGATGCGCATATGGGTCTTCAAGCTAGATTGATGAGTCAGGCATTGAGAAAGTTAACTGGATCAGTTTCTAAATCTAATTGTATGGTTATCTTCATTAATCAAATTAGAATGAAAATTGGTGTAATGTTTGGCAGTCCCGAGACAACCGCTGGTGGAAATGCTTTAAAATTTTATTCATCATGTAGATTGGATATTAGAAGGATTGGTGCTATTAAAGATAAAGACGAGATTATTGGAAACCAAACGAGAGTTAAAGTTGTAAAAAACAAGGTCGCACCACCATTTAGATTGGTTGAGTTTGATATAATGTACGGCGAAGGCATTTCAAAGTTAGGTGAGCTTATTGACCTCGGGGTTAAGGTAGGAACTATTGAAAAATCTGGAGCATGGTTCTCATATAAAGGAGAGAAGATTGGTCAAGGAAGAGAAAATTCTAAGATCTTCCTTAAAGAAAATCCTGCTATAGCTCAAGAAATTGAGTCGATAATTAGAGGACAGTCTCAAGAAATGCCTGAACAAATTGGTGAAAACTTGGGAGCCGAAGAACCAGAAGAAGAATAAATTTTAATCATTATAATTGATCATAGCAAGGAGGCGCTGAAAAGCGCCTTTTTGCGTTTTATTCAACAGGGTGTTATACGTAACATATGAGAATTAATGATCTAAGAAATGCTTTCATATCATATTTTGAAAATGAGGGGCATGAGCACGTTCATTCTAGCCCACTTGTTCCGCAGAATGATCCAACACTTATGTTTGCTAATTCAGGAATGGTGCAATTTAAAAATGTTTTCACTGGATTGGAAAATAGAGACTACAACAGAGCAGTCACCGCACAAAAATGCATTAGAGCTGGTGGTAAACATAATGATCTAGAAAATGTTGGATATACTTTGAGACACCATACTTTTTTTGAAATGTTGGGAAATTTTTCTTTTGGAGATTATTTTAAAGATGATGCAATTAATTATGCCTGGAAGTTTATCACATCAGATCTAGCTATAAATAAAGAAAAATTATGCGTTACAATTTATCACAATGATGATCAAGCATATGCTGCATGGAAAAAAGTTACTGGCCTTAGTGATGACAGAATAATTAGAATTTCAACGAAGGATAATTTCTGGTCTATGGGTGAAACAGGACCATGTGGACCTTGCTCTGAGATATTTTATGACCATGGTGAGAAATTCAGTGGAAAGTTACCTAGTGAAGCTGACGAAACTGGAGACAGATTTGTTGAAATATGGAATCTAGTTTTTATGCAATTCGAACAGTTGAATTCGAACGAGAGAATTGATCTGCCTAAGCCCTCAATTGATACGGGTATGGGAATTGAGAGAATTGCCGCCGTCATGCAAGGTACAAATGATAACTACCAAGTTGATAGCATAAAAGAAATTATTAACAATTCAATAGATCTAACTAAGGCTGACGACAATAAATTAATTTCAAGTCACAGAGTGATAGCTGATCATTTACGTTCTTCATGTTTCTTAATTGCTGATGGCGTATTACCTTCTAATGAGGGAAGAGGCTATGTACTGAGAAGAATTATGAGAAGAGCGATGCGTCATGTTCATCTGCTTCAATGCAAAGATACTTTAATGCATCAATTGGTCCCAACTTTAATGCTTAATATGAAGGATGCATATCCGGAATTGTTAAGGGCAGAAGTGCTAATCAAAGAGACATTAAAGTACGAAGAGGAAAAATTTAAAGATCTTTTAGAAAAAGGTATTATGCAATTAGAAGCTATATCTCAAAACCTTGGATCTAATGATATTTTTCCAGGAGAATCTGCATTTAAGCTTTATGATACTTATGGATTTCCAATTGATCTAACTCAGGACATATTAAAAAGTAAAAATATCTCTATAGATATCGAAAGTTTTAATAAAAAACTTGAGGCACAAAAAGAATTAGCAAGAACAAATTGGTCAGGCGCAGGAGGAGCAGCGACACATAGAATTTGGTTTGAATTAAATAACGAATTATCTGCAACAGAATTCCTTGGATATAATAGTATAGAAACGCAAGGTGAAGTTTTGTCAATAATCAAAAATGATCAAAGGGTAAATAAATTAAAAGATGGCGAAAAAGGAGTGCTTATATTAAATCAAACCGTTTTTTATGCAGAGTCAGGTGGGCAAATTGGGGACACAGGAATAATAAAAGGAGAAAATTTTGAGTTCAAAGTTGAAGACACTCAAAAAAGAGGACAAGTAATCATTCATTCTGGCGTTGTGATTAGAGGCATTATAGAAATTGGTCTAAATGCATCTTTATCAGTTAATCAAAAGCAAAGAAATGATTGCCGGGCATATCATTCAGCTACACATATTTTACACCAATCTCTAAGAGATAGACTGGGGGAGCATGTTACACAGAAAGGATCTTTAGTTTCAAATGACAAATTAAGGTTTGATTTTAGCCATCATAGATCAATGACAAATATAGAAATTGAAGATGTTCAAAATAAAGTAAATGAAATTATCAAGAGTGGTTCTGAGGTAGAAACACAAATAATGTCCCCGGATGATGCCGTAAAGGCCGGTGCTCTTGCCCTGTTTGGAGAAAAGTATTCTGATGAAGTAAGAGTTCTCAAAATAGGAAAATTAAATGACAAAACATATAGTACTGAGTTATGTGGAGGAACACATGTTTCAAATACAAAAGAAATTGGGGAATTGAAGATTATTAGTGAGTCTTCTGCTGCCTCAGGCGTAAGAAGAATTGAGGCTTTAAGAGGTGATGATTTATTAAAATATAATGAAGAGAAGAAGAGTGAAAACCTTAGGTCAGAAGAAAAAAGATTAGATATTAAAAAAGTAAAAGAAATTTCTACTGTGAACATAAAACTTCTTGAAGAAGCGATGCAAATGAGCATTAGTAATGTCTCTGATCAAAATATAATTATTGAATTTTGTGACAATGTTCCAGTTAATGAATTAAGACCACTGATTGATAAATATAAAAAACTAATTTCTGGAGATGGTGTTATTATTATCTGCGCTAAAAAGGATAATAAGTTAAGTTTCTTAATTGGCGTTACAGATCTACTAGCTAACAAAATTGGAGCAGACGAAATTGCTAAATTTGCCTCTTCTATTTCAAATGGCAAAGGGGGCGGAGGTAGAAAAGATTTTGCTCAATCAGGAGGCATGTTAATAGATGAAAATGATCAAAAAAAGAAACTGAGAGAGTTTATTATTGATAAGTTACAGTAAGTTTTTTATCTAGGTTTCGTTCAATAATTTCTAAAAAATCTTCAGTACTATGCCAATCTTGTTCATGAGGCATTAATAAAGCTAGATCTTTTGTCATTGAGCCACTTTCAACAGTCTCAATACATACTTTTTCTAATTTATCAGCAAATTGAATTAGTTCATCATTCTCATCCAGTTTCCCACGATATTTAAGGCCCCTTGACCATGCAAAGATAGAGGCAATTGGGTTAGTTGAGGTCTGTTTACCCTCTTGATGCAATCTGTAATGCCTTGTTACTGTTCCATGAGCAGCCTCTGCCTCGATTGTTTTTCCATCTGGAGTCATTAATACACTTGTCATGAGGCCTAGCGATCCAAATCCCTGAGCAACAGTATCAGATTGTACATCTCCGTCATAGTTTTTGCAGGCCCATACAAATTTTCCATTCCATTTTAATGCAGATGCGACCATATCATCTATTAATCTGTGCTCGTAATCTAAATTGAGTGATTTAAATTTATCAGCAAATTCATTTTCATATACTTCCTGAAAGAGATCTTTAAACCTACCATCGTATTGTTTTAAAATAGTATTTTTTGTGGATAAATAGACAGGCCATTCGCGCATTAATGCATAATTCATACAAGATTTTGCAAAGTCTCTGATTGACTCGTCTGTATTATACATTGCCATCGCTACACCACTCGATTGAAATTCATAAACTTCTTTTTCAATAGGTTCTATATTTGGATCTTCTGGAGTCCATTTGATACTTAACTTCCCTTTACCAGGTACTTTAAAATCTGTTGCTTTATATTGATCTCCAAAAGCGTGTCTACCAACAACTATTGGATCAGTCCATCCAGGCACAAGTCTTGGAACATTTTTGCAAACAATTGGCTCCCTAAAAACTGTTCCACCAAGTATATTTCTTATAGTTCCATTCGGTGAACGCCACATTTCTTTCAGTTTAAATTCTTCTACTCGGTCTTCATCAGGCGTTATAGTGGCACATTTAACACCAACACCGTATTTTTTTATAGCATTTGCAGAGTCAACTGTAATTTTGTCATTGGTTCTATCCCTGCTTATTACTCCAAGATCATAATAATCAAGGTCTACATCAAGATATGGAAGTATGAGTTTATCTTTAATAAACTGCCATATAATTCTTGTCATTTCATCACCATCTACTTCAACTAGTGGCGTTTTAACTCTAATTTTATTCACAAAGTTCCAATTCTTTTTTTAATTCTGAGTGATTTTTGATTACTTTATATGCTTCTTTCATATTTTCTCCAGCAAAATCCTCATCAATAAGACGATCTATTAGTTTGATGAGTCCATCCCAAAAGTTATTTAAATTATAAATATAAATAGGCTTTTTATGAAGTCGCAGTTGTTTCCAGGAATATACTTCAAAAAATTCTTCCAAAGTTCCAATTCCTCCTGGAAAAATAACAAAACCGTCTGCTTGCATAAACATTTCCATCTTTCTTTCATGCATAGTTTTAACTATTTTAAGATTGTTAAGGCTGTTGTTCTTCTTTTCTATATCAATTAAATGCTCAGTTATTACTCCATATACATTGCCTCCACTATCAAGAACACTATTGGCTAATATGCCCATTAAGCCCATGTTGCCACCACCATAGATAAGTTTGATTTTGTGTTTTGCTAAAAGCGATCCAAGTCTTTTAGCTTCATTTTTATAGATACTTTTTACATGTTTGGAGGAACCACAGTAAACAGCTATAGACCTCATTAATCAGCCAAAACTTTAACATTGAGTATTTTGGACTTACTATAAAATATATTTTTAATACTTTTCGGCAATGCAAGAAGAGCAGGTGTAACAAACAATGTGGCAAAAGACGCAAATCCTATACCCCAAATAAGTGACCAAGCAAGAAGAACAAAAAAGTATGTTTCTTCACTCTTATATGCAATCGTTCTGTCAAAAATATCCAAGCTTATTTGGAGTGCTGATGGAAGTAGACCGGTAATTGTCGTAATTGTAGTTAAAAAAATTGGCCTAATTCTATTTTTACATGCAACTAAAATTGCCTCATAGACATTGCTTCTATCCTCTAGAAGTTCTTTACGATAACTGTCAATTAAAATTATATTATTATTCACAACAATTCCCATACAAGCAACAATACCTAAACCTGAAAATACAATACTGAATTTTAAATCAAGTAATAGAGTTCCAAGTAATATGCCTCCGATTGATAGAATTACAGAAAATAAAATTATAAATGTATGATAAAAGTTATTAAACAAGGTAATCAACACTATAAAAATCCCCACCAATGCACCAAAGAATGCTAACATTAAAAAATTCATCGAGCTGGCCGAGTCTTCAGCTTCACCAGCAAATTTGATAAATACATTTGAAGGTAAATTTAATTCATCCACCCATTTTGATAGTTCCTGCTTTACCTCTGATGCATTTAATTCATCATTTATATTTGCATCAATTACAAGTGTTCTCATGCCTTGTTGTTTTCCAATGGTAAAAACTTTTTCTCTTTTTTGCTTGTCAACAAAGTTGGATAATGGGACTAGACCTTGAGAAGTTGAAATATTTGTTCTTTCAATCGAGGAGAAAGTTTTTTCGTCAGAAGGTAAATAAATTTTTACAGGTATTCTCTCCTCAGCATTATCAGGAATAATATTACCAATTGTAAGACCTGAAGTAGCAATTTTAATACTATCACCAATTGTATTTTTTGATAAATCGTATTTTTTTGTTTCATTTGAGTCGATATTATAGATCCATTCAATCCCTGTAATTGGATTTTTAATATTCTGATCAGTAAACGAGTCATCTTTTATTAATTTCTGCAGCACAATTCCTGCAAATTGTCTAATTTTGGTTGAGTCTGCAGACTGAACTTCAATTGTAAGATCTTTCGCCCACTGCGAACCGCTATAATCGTTTGCACTAACACTAATATTTAAACCCTGAATTACTGATAACCTTTTTTCTAGGTCCTGAATAACTAAATCAGTATCTGGCCGGTCCTTAAAGTCAATTAAATCTACCCAAATATCTGCCACCATATCTGTTGGGTTATTATCAAATAACCATATCCTATCTCGATAGATTGTATTTCCATAAAAATTCTTAATATGAGGATGTCCAACTATTACATCGATTGTTTCTTCTAGATAACCTTTTGACTCTGAAGGAGATAAATTACCTTTTGCCAAGATTTCTATTTCTAGACTGTTTGCCTTGTCTTCAGCAAAAAAAACATATTCTGTGTTAGACTTTATTATTCCAAATACGATTGTTGAAAATATAAGAATACCAAATAATGAAATTTTAATTGGATTTACAATTATATAATTAATAATTGTTCCATAGTATGTATAAAACAAACTATCGTAAGGATCTTTTTTTGTAACCATTCCTGCAGTCTTCATTCCAAAAGATGACCCAAGTACAGGAATTATAATCATTGTAACAAAGAAAGAGCATAACAATACAACAAGTACTGTCCTTGGAATTACTCGTATCCATACACCAAAAAAATCTGGCCAAAATGCTAAAGGCAAGAATGCTAATACGGTAGTTAATGTAGATGCAAATATTGGATAAAACATGTCGTGAGCTGCATTAAGGTAAGACAAAGACCTCCTAACACCTTTTTCCTGTTCTCTTCTAGCGTATTCGGTTATTACGATCGGTCCATCAACAAGCAGCCCAACTGATAATACAAGGCCCATTATGCTCATTAAATTATAGGACATGCCCATGAAATTCAGAATCGTTATTGAGAGTAAATAAGTAGTTGGTATTGAAACGCCTACAAGAAGTCCAACACGCCACCCAAGAATAGCTACAATAATGGTCATCACAATGATTACGGCTGTTATTACAGTATTTTCAGATGCTGAAATTCTATCATTTATATCCTTAGATTCGTCCGCTATGAGCACAGCTGATGCAATAGGGCTAATGGTCCCGTCTAATTCAGAAAGTTTTTTCTTTATGCTATCATAAAGTGTAATTGTGCTTGAGTTCTCTTTTTTATTAATTTGAAGTAATATACCTGGATTACCATTTATGTTTACGTAGTCTTTATTTTTATCAAATGTTTGTTTTACACTAGCAATATCGCTTAAATAAATTGTCTTATTAGATGATGATTTTATTGGTAGTTTATTAAGTTCTGCTGCGGACTTGTATAGAGACTTTATTTTAACAGAATAGTCAGAATTATTGTTTGTAATCTTCCCTGCAGAAATAAGGTTGTTATATTTTTTAAAAGACTCAAGTACATTATTAATTCCTAGATCATATTTTTCCATTGAGGACGCATTTATATTTATGTCTATTATTTCATCTTTTTTTCCTTTATATTCAATATCTGTAACGTCATAAAGTTGTTCAAATTCGTCTTCATATTTTTCAGCAACCTTGACTAATTCTCGGTAACCCATATCGCCGTGAATGCCAACTAATACAAATTGATAATTAGAAGATTTATGTTCAACTACCTCTCTGAGGTCATAACCCTGAGGCAGGTCATCAATATTTAAAATTTTATTTCTTACTTCTTTTGCAATATTTGGTATCTCAGTATCTAATTCAAATGCAATTAAAAATGATACCAGTCCATCTTTTGTGATAGAAACAACTTCCTTTGAATCTTTCATTGTCATCATTTCTTTTTCTATCGGAGTTGTAATTAATCTTTCTACATCTGTTGAAGATGCTCCATCATAATAGACAATTACTGAAACAGACTTTAGGTCCACATTTGGCCATTCATGCCGTGGGAAGCTAGTATAGGATAGAACACCAACTAAAAATATACCTACCAAAATAGTGTTAATAGTTTTTTTTCTGAAAAAAATTGTATCAAGTATTTTTTTTAGCATTTACGCGAATGAAGGCTTTCTAAATTTTTTTATAATATCTTTGATGTGATCTGGTAAAACTAGAAGGCAAGGAGTTAGCACTAAAGTTAAAATTGCGGAAAAAGAAATACCATAAATGATGCATTGAGCCAGTGGAGCCCAAGATGTTGATGCATTAGAGTCATACGCGATATCTCTGGCTATTGGATCGATAGAATAGTTTAGCGCTAAAGGTATCAAGCCCAACATTGTTGTAAGTGATGTAAGAAAAATAGGGCGCAATCTTTGAGCACAGGCCTTAATTATTCGAGTTCTTACATCCTCATTAGACTTAGAGGAAATAACATTAAAGCTGTCTATTAAAATTATATTATTGTTTACAACTATTCCCGCTAAAGAAACTATACCAATTCCTGTTAAAAGTGCGCTAAATACCTGGTTGAATATAAGTAAGCCCAACATCACCCCAGCTGTACTGAGTACAACGGCACTTAGAATAATTGTCATTTGATAAAAATTATTGAATTGGGTTACTAATAATGCAGCCATAAGCATGATTGAAATAACAAAAGCCTGTGTAACGAAATTTAGTGAATTTACTTGCTCTTCATTATCACCTCCAAATTCAATATCAACATTTGCAGGAATACTCTGTTCTTTAATCCATGATTCAAATAATTTCAATCTAGATTCAGGTGTAAATTCTGATGAAACATCCGCTTTAATTATTGTTACGTGTTTAGAGTCAAATTTTCTTACATAATTTACTTTTTGTTGGGGTTTTTTTTCAACAAAATTTGAAATCGGAACCATACCAGACTCCGTATTTATTAAAATATTGTCTAGTTCATCAATATACCTTTCCTTTTCTGGATATCTCAGGACAATGTCTAATTCTTCGTCAATATCTTTTGGCCTATAAGAGCCAATTGTAAGCCCACTAGTAATAAGGCCAATTGAATTCCCAATGGTAGGTATGTCTGCGCCGAATTTTGCTGCTTTTGGCTTATCAACAAAAAGTTCCCATTCTACGCCCGGTACCGGAAGAGTACTTTCTAAATTGACAAGGCCAACTACTGTATTCAAATAGCTCTTAATATCTTGAGCAACAGTCATTGTAGAGCTTCTGTTGGGCCCAAGTACTCTTATTTCAATATCTTTACCAGTTGGTGGGCCACCTTCTTGTGCTTTGATCTCAGTCTTGATTCCTGGAATCTTGTCCAGTTCTTTTCTCATATTTTCAATTACAACTCTTCCATTTTCTCTCTCTTTTCTGTCGGTAAATTCAAAGAAAAATGAGGCAATTGTATCATCTGAGCTACTACCACCTGTTCTAAAATTATTGAATCTTCCAGTTTGCAAAAATAGATTTTTAACACCTTTTGTTCCGTGTACGATTTCTTCAACTGATTCAGATAATTCATCAATTTGCTCGATTGTAAGATTTCCACGTGCTTGAATTTTTCCAAATCCAGCATATGGATCACTTTGAGACACTAAAACAACACCTTTACCTATTGAAGAATAAGTTGAAATAACAATAAATGAGAAAATAATTATTGATCCACTAACTATCAACGGTCTTTTAAGGACCAGTGTCAGAAAATTAATATATTTTCCAACAATTCCCTCAACTTTAGAGAGATCATATGCATGTTCTGAACTTATTGACTGAACAGTTTTTTTGCTCATTTCGGAAGCCTTGCCAAAAATACTGCCAATCACAGGAACAATCATCAGACTATAAATTAAAGCCACAGTTAGGATGATGAATATTGTAATAGGTAGAACTCTCATGAACTGCCCACTTACACCTGGCCAGAAAAATAAAGGAATAAATACCGCTAACGTTGTTGCTGCTGATGCAGTGACAGGCCAGAACATTCTTTTTGCAGCATAAATAAAGGCTGTTTTCTTATCATATCCCTCTACCATTTTTCTATCGGCCAATTCTACAACAACTATCGAGCCGTCTATCAGCATCCCTAAAGCCACCAACATTCCAAATATAACCATAAAATTATATGTAAACCCGAGGGCATATAAAATAAAAATGGCAATAATAATTGATACTGGAATACCAGATCCTACTATTAAGGAGGACCTAATCCCAAAAGTTATCATCGCTACAATTAGCACAAACATAGTAGCCATTATAATATTTCCTTGAAGTGAATTAACTTGTTCAAGCATTACATCTTTTGTATTTAATACATAGCCAAGACTAATATCAGGTGAAATTTTTGATTGATATTTTTCTACAATATTTTCAACTTTATTAATCGTACTTATTAGGTTTGCCCCACGCGCTTTTTTTACTCCTAAGCAAATACTTTGATTTTGATTAATACTTGTAAAAAACGTTCGCTCTTTGAAGTTTCTTTTAACATCGGAAATATCAGACAGCAGGACAACTCCGTTGGAAGAAGATCTGATAGGTATAGAATTAATTTCACTTTCGTCTTCAAATAAACCTGGAACATCTACCGAGAATTGCCCCTGACCAGTTTCAATTTCGCCAGCCATAACAGCCTGATTATTATTATTGATTGCTCTTATAATTTCATAAATAGAAATATTATAATTCTCAATTTGATTACGGTTAAGTATTGCTTCTAATTGTTCATCTCTATTTCCGATCAAATCAACTTCAAAAATTTCTGGAAGAAGCTCTATTTCATTCTGAATATCTCGTATAATATTTAAAAGTTCTCGTTCTTGAGCAACATCTGAGGAAATTGCTACAATAATTGAGGGGTCATCAGATAAAGATACTTCTCTAACTATTGGATCTTTAGCATCTTCTGGAAACTTTGATTTAGCTTCGTTTACAGCATCTCTGACATTATCTAAAGATTTTGACATTGTCTCAGCCGCTTCAAACTCTACAACTGCAGCCGCATAACCTTCGAAACCAAACGCTTGAAGTTTTTTTACACCCTCAATGGATCTCAACTCTTCTTCGAGAGGACGTACTAATAATCTCTCAGAGTCGGATGGAGATACGCCCGGAAGTCCAACACCTGCATAAACGACAGGAATCGTAATATCTGGTTCAGCTTCAACAGGAATATTTATCCTCCCGAATATGCCAGCAACAATAAGCACTAATAAGAAAGCAAGTGCTGTTCTTTTTCTGTCTACAAAAAACTCGATCATTTAATAATTAATTTCCTGCCCCTCAATAACATATTCTTGACCGACTGTAATAATCTTTGTTTTTTCAGGCAATCCCTCTACCCAAAGACCATCTGGAGTATCCTCTATAATTGATATTTTTTTAAAAGTTGCACTGTTATCAATTGCGATTTTAATACCCAATTCTCCATTATCGTCTAATGATAATAAATAAGAAGGTATTAGATGTGCTGTTGTTTCGCGTATTGGTACTTTTATTTCCGCCGTTAGTCCCTCTCTAATTTCTCCGCCTATATTAGATATTTCAGCCTCAACTGTATAAGTTCTTGTTTGAGGTGAAGCACTCTTACTGATAAAGTTAATTTGGCCTTTTAAACTTATGTTATTAAGAAGCTCAATTTCTACTTTTGACTTCTTTTTAACTTTACTTACTTCTTTTTCAGTTACCTCTCCCACAACCTTCATTGGATCTAATTGAATAATTGTCACACACGGCAGGCTTGGACTAATTAATGAACCTATTTCAACATGTACCTCTTCAATGTATCCGTCAAAAGGAGCTAATATCTTTGTATTATTTAATTCATTTTGTGACATCTCAACTTTAGCATCAGCCCCCTTAAGCCTTGCTTCAGCCATTGCTAAATCATTTTCTGAACGATAACCATCAATCTTTAGCTTGTTTATTGCGTCATACTGAAGGCTAGCTTGTTTTTGAAGAGCGAGTGCTTCATCTAAAATTGCAGTTCTATTTTCCTCTTCCAAACTACAAACCAAATCATTTTTTTTGACATAATCTCCCTTTTTCGATGTAAAAATAATATTTGAAGAAGTTTTTGGATTTAATTTAATTTTTTTATTTGCTTCAGTCTTGCCTCTTATCGTTAAATAAAAAACTTTTTTCTTAGAACTAGTCTCCATTACTCTCACAGATACTGATTCGTCTATTTCTATAGATTTCTCAATATTTTCAACAACTTCATTGCTATTATCTCCACTTAGAACTCCTGATAGAATCCATAAGAGCACTGCCGCAAGGATGTAAAAAGCTATCATGTAATTACTTAATAAAAATCTCATATTTAAGCCTCAATATTTTTTAATTAATTATTCCTTTAATAGATATCTATTCTTCTCAACGTACCTAATTCCTGTTTCAAAAAGTGTTGATGCTAAACCTCTAATAAATTTAATAGATTTTTCTTTTCTTAAAGCAGCAAGTTCTGATGGGATAGGGCCGTCATATTTAAATTGTTCAAGTTTCTGTTTTAAGTATAGAACTCTTTCATTCATTACAGTATCTAACATTTCATTTGGGAGATATTTAGAAAATAATACCAATAAAAAAAATTCAGATTTTATCTGATCGCCAAAATTTCCAGATCTGATGTATTCTGTTGCATCACTAAGTAAATTAGACTTCATAAGAACTAATCCTTTTTTTGTAATTGTATAAACTTTTTTGTCTGGTTTTTTACTTTGTGCGTGCTGTTTGCAAGAAACATATTTACTTGATTGTAGATTATTTAATGTGGGATAAATTGTTCCAAAACTTAGACTGTAGAAATCTGATAAAGGACCTTCAAACATTTGTTTAATTTCATATCCAGATCTTGGTCCTAGCGATAAGAGGCCTAAACAAAGAGTTTCTTTTTGCATTTTAATTTACCTCTAAATTTTCTAAATTAAGTATCCCAGCTAGATACATAATTTGAGTTTTGACTATTTCTCTGTCTTTTTGTTTGTTGAAATAATTGATTTCTGAGTTGAGCAACGCTTGTCTTGCAATTAAAACATCAAGTACACTTCTTTCGCCAACCTCTTGCTCAATCACAGTACCTTTGTATGCAGTTTTATTGGCATTGTAACTCAGCTCTGCAGCTTCAATGGTTTGCTCAGAAATTTTATATTTATCCCAAATATTTTCAGAAAGGATTACTGTTTCATTTTGTGTTTTTTGCAAAAGAATTAATTGTGAATTTTTAAGTTCCTTTGCTTTACGAACATTAGACAGCGATTTCCCAGCAGTAAAAATTGGCCAGTTAAGAGTAGCATTGACTTCTTCATTGGTCAATTCATCTATCTCTGATGAAAATTCGTCTAACTCAGATTTAGTGGCAGTAAGATTAAGTTGAGGGTAATATGCCGAACGGGCAACTCCTACATTAGCATCCATTATTTTCATATTTACTTCTGCCATTCTTATTGAGTAATTATTTAAAATTAAAATTTCTTTAAACTCTTCAAATGAGTTCGGGATATCTACATTAATTTCTGAAAAAATTAAATTTCTGGCGTCAACACCAACTAAATCAAGGAATGAGTTTTTTAAATTTTTTAGAATTATTTCTGAATCTAATAAATCAATCTTTGCAATATTAAAGTAAGCTTCAGCCTGGGCTACGTCGGTTTTTGATGCAAGGCCAACCTCATATTCTTTTATTGTTGCATTTGATCTCTCTGAAACTGACTCAAGGTTATCCTTGTATGATCGAAGAGACTTTTCAGCAACAAGGACATTATAGTAAGCTTCAATTGTCTCTAAAATTATATCCTGAGTAACTTTTTGTTGATTAAGTCTTTTTAAGTTTAGAGATTCTTTAGTTGATATTGAATTGTAAAATCGATTAAAACCACTAAAAAGATTTTGGGATAAAATAATTGACTTACTACTTGGGGTTAACTCATACGCATTTGCACTAACTCCAGATTGCGTTTTAATACCTGAGTATTCGTTTTCAGATATATTGGCATTAAGACTTACAGATGGAAAGTAATTTGATTTAGATTGAAAATAATCTTCTTCAGCAATATCCACACTATTAGTCTCCATTTTAAGGAGCAGGTTATTTGCTAAAGACTCGCTAATTGCATCATATAGACTTAATGCCCCCGCATTATTGCTTGATAATAAAGCTACTACCGTCGCTAAATATTTAAAATATTTCATATAAACATCCTTGAAAAAAAGTATATATATCAGATTGATATATATAATCAATACCTATATCAGTGTGATATAGTAGAATTTGACTATTTTTCAAGTAAAATGCATTTATTGTTAAATAATTGATAAAAAACAATATTATGAAGATTAAAAATAAATCATTTAAAGATAAGAGTAAGAAATGGCTAAAGAGACATGTAGATGATGAATTTGTACAAAAGTCTATTAGTGACAACTATAGATCTAGGGCCGCATACAAGTTGGTCGAAATTATTGAAAAATACAAAATATTAGATGATGCCAAGAATATAATTGATCTTGGGTCAGCGCCTGGAAGTTGGTGCCAAGTACTTAAAAATCATGGAAAAAGTCTAAATTCAATAATTGCTGTAGATATCTTAGAAATGGAGGAAATTAAGGGAGTTACTTTCTATAGATCAGACTTTTTATCTTCCGAATTTGAAAAAATTTCTAAAACCTTAGGTGAATTTGACCTAGTGCTTTCTGATATCTCACCCAACTTGTCAGGCAATAAAGTGTCTGATTTTCTTCTTTCCAAGAATATAGTTGAGAATGCATTAAGTTTTTCACTTCAGAATCTTAATACTAATGGCCATTTTGTGGCTAAGTATTTCAGAACAGGCGATATTTCGGATGTACTCACTATATGTAAAAGGAATTTTTATAAAGTTATTTCATTTAAGCCAAAATCAAGTAGGAAAAATTCGAGTGAAATTTACTTAGTTTGCCTTAGAAAAATAACACCTTGATTGACATAATATGTTAAATAATTTAAATGTCAGAGATGGAGCGCTCCACTATTCAAAAATCCCTTTCATTTGACGATGTTTTAATAAAGCCTGCGCGCTCATCTGTTCTACCAACTGAGGTTCAATCACATACATCTATAACTTCAAATATTAAACTTGGTATTCCATTAATTTCTTCGGCAATGGACACTGTTACAGAATATAAGTTAGCTATTGCTATTGCTCAATCTGGTGGGTTGGGAATACTTCATAAAAATATGTCTATAGACGATCAAGCGCAAAATGTAGCAAAAGTAAAAAAGTTTGAAACTGGCATGGTAATTGATCCAGTAACCATAACACCTGAAGCCACTCTATCAGATGCTTTAGATCTAATGAAAGAGCATCAGATTTCTGGTGTCCCAGTAGTCGATAGTAACGATAAGCTGCTCGGTATTTTAACAAATAGGGATGTTCGTTTCGCAACTAACATGTCTCAAAAAATTAGTGAGTTAATGACAAGTGAAAATTTGATTACTGTAAAAGAGGGAATCTCTAGTGACGATGCCCAGAAATTACTGCATGCTCATAGAATTGAGAAACTAATCGTTGTTGACGATAATAGAAAGTGCATTGGCTTAATTACAGTGAAAGATATCGAAAAAAGTCAATTAAATCCTCACGCATCTAAGGATGCCAAAGGAAGGCTGATAGTGGGTTCTGCAATAGGTGTTGGAATAGAAGCAATTAATAGAGCAGAGCGCTTAGTTGATGCTGGTGTAGATGTGTTAGTAATAGATACTGCTCATGGCCACTCAGAAAAAGTTATTTCTACTCTTGAAGAAATTAAATCTCATTTTTCCATCGATGTAGTTGTTGGCAATGTAGCTACAAAAGAAGCTACAGCAGAATTAATTGATAAAGGCGCAGATTGTATAAAAGTTGGTATAGGTCCAGGGTCAATTTGTACTACGAGGGTAGTTGCTGGAATAGGAGTCCCCCAATTCTCAGCAATTTTGGATTGTGCTGAGATTGCAAACAAAAAAAATATTCCAGTCATTGCTGATGGAGGTATAAAATATTCTGGAGATATAGCAAAAGCAATAGGTGCAGGAGCTAATGCGGTAATGATAGGATCATTATTTGCTGGAACCGACGAGTCTCCAGGTGAAGTATACTTGTTTAAAGGCAGGAGTTATAAATCATATCGTGGGATGGGTTCACTGGGTGCAATGGCTAGAGGGTCAGCAGATAGATATTTTCAGGAGGAAATAACAGAAAGCAATAAACATGTACCTGAAGGAATTGAGGGAAGAGTTCCATACAAAGGTCCAATATCACCAATAATATATCAGCTTGTTGGCGGCCTCAAAGCATCAATGGGCTACACAGGTTCTAGAGATATAATGCAATTTAAAAAGAATGTTCGGTTTATTGAAATCACTGGAGCAGGACTAAAAGAGAGTCATGTGCATGATGTAGATATCACTCGTGAGTCACCAAATTATCCAACCAATATTTAAGTTGATGAAATATTTTATAATTTTAACTCTTTTATTATACACATCTCATTCTTTATCAGCGTCAAATTTCTATGACAATGCTCTAAAGAATTACAATGATACTAAATACAAAACAGCCATTAAATATTTAGAAAAGGAAATTGTTTTCAATCCTAAATCATCTGAGTCATTTATTTTACTTGGAAAATCTTACGAAAAAATAGACGATTTAAACACTGCTAATAAATATTATAATATCGCGTTTACGTTAGCACCGCATAGTTTAGAGCTTAATTTTCTCTTAGGAAAGACTGCGTATGGATTGGGTAATATAGAAAATTATGCTGAATTCATTTCTAATTTAGAAATCCTTTGTGAGAACGACTGTGAAGAAATTAATAATCTAAAATTACTGGCCGAGTAGTATGATTTATATTGTAGACTTCGGCTCTCAGGTAACCCAATTAATTGCAAGAAGAGTTCGAGAGGTCGGTGTTTACTGTGAGATTGTAAGCAATAAGAAACTTTTGAATAAAATCAAAGTTATGAAACCAACTGGACTCATATTTTCAGGTGGGCCCGCAAGTGTTCATAAGTCACGTACACCTAAAATTGATCAGAAAATTTTTTCGTTAAATATTCCGATACTAGGAATTTGTTACGGAATGCAGCTAATAGTGCATCAACTTGGAGGTAAGGTTGAAATATCAAATGAACGTGAATTTGGCAAAACATTAATTACGCACACCAATAAAAGTAAGCTCTTTCAAAATATTAGGTTAAAAAAGAAGCAACATTATGTATGGATGAGTCATGGAGACAAAGCGATCAAATTACCTATTGATTTTAGGACCATTGCAAAAAGTAAGAACTCGAAATTTGCGGGAATAGAAAACAAAAAACTAAATATATACGGTCTACAGTTTCATCCTGAAGTGGTTCACACACATCAAGGTGAAAAAATAATTAAGAACTTCATAATTAATATCTGCAAAGCTAAACCAACATGGAGTATGCAAAATTATCTTAAAATTCAAGTTGCTAAAATAAAGACTAAGGTTGGAAAAAATCACGTCATTTGTGGTTTATCTGGAGGAGTCGACAGTATGGTGACTGCGGCAATAATTTCAAAAGCAATTAATAAACAATTAACATGCATCTATGTTGATACAGGCTTAATGAGATTAAATGAAACTGAGGAGGTTCATAATTTATTCAAAAAGTATTTTAAATCAAAGCTTATTATAGTTAATGCCAAGAGTAGGTTCCTTACCTCACTGAAAGGAGTTTCAGATCCAGAAAAAAAACGTAAAATTATCGGAAATTTATTCATAAATATATTTAATACCGAATCCAAAAAAATCTCTAAAGCAAAATTTTTAGCTCAAGGTACTATCTACCCAGATATAATAGAAAGTCAAAGTTTTCATGGAGGGCCAACTTCAGTCATTAAGTCACATCATAATGTTGGAGGCTTGCCTAAAGAAATGAAGCTAGGTCTTGTCGAGCCTCTTCAAGAGTTATTTAAGGATGAAGTAAGAAGACTCGGTAAGGAACTAAAATTACCCAAAGAATTTATTCAACGACATCCGTTTCCAGGTCCTGGATTAGGAATTCGAGTATTAAGTGATATTACAAAAGAAAAAGTACAAATGTTACAACAGGCAGATAAAATATATATTGATGAGATTAAGGCAGCTAATTTGTATAGAGAAATTTGGCAGGCTTTTGCCGTTTTATTGCCTGTTCGAACCGTTGGTGTCATGGGTGATCAAAGGTCATACGAGTTTGTTTGTGGCTTGAGGGCAGTTACCTCTGTAGATGGAATGACTGCTGATTTTTTTCCTTTTAGTGGTGAATTTTTAAGTAAAGTATCAACTCGTATTATAAATGAAGTAAAAGGCATTAATCGTGTAGTTTATGATACGACTTCTAAGCCGCCTGGCACTATTGAGTGGGAATAATAAATGAAGATTTTAGCTTTAGGCGGAAGTGGTGGAATGGGAAGGTACGCAGTCAAATATTTGCACAATATAAAACAGATCAATAAAATTTATGTAGCAGATTTAAACTTTTTGTCGGCAAAAAAATTTGCATCACATTTTGACAGTAGAGTTGAAAGTTTGAAATTAGATATTAGAAACTTTCAGTCTCTAAAGATTGAAATGTCAAAAGTAGATATAGTAGTCAACACAACTGGTCCATTTTTTTTATTTGTTGAGTCTATTTTAAGAGCTGCAATTCAAACTAATACACATTACTTTGATATCTGTGATGATTGGGAGCCAACTGAAGCGATGCTTAAAATGAATAATGAGGCAAAAAAAGCTAATATCACTGCAATTATTGGTCTTGGGGCAAGTCCTGGACTAACTAATATATTAGCGCGTATAGCAATATCCGAGCTTGATGAGGTAAAAAAAGTATATACAGGCTGGGATATGTCAGCTGCTAAACCGGAAAGTGAGTCATCTCAATCTGAAATAAGTGCAGCAATGGTGCATGGTATAGAACAAATGATTGGGGAAGTTAAAGTTTTCAAAAATGGAAATTTTGAAATGGTAAAGCCTCTTAAAAAAATTAAGTTTGACTATCCTGATATTGGAAAAAGAAAGGCATATATATTTGGACACCCTGAAGCTTTAACGTTTCCATATTACTTCAAAGATATTAAAGAGTCCTATAACTTAATGCATGGCGGTGAAAATAGTTTTATAGGAATCTTAAAAATTATAAGATTTTTAATAAAAATAAAAATTATAACCAAAAATTTTGGTGCAAAAATTTTGACATGGCTTGAAAAATTAAATAATTCAGAAAAAAAGAAAGACAAAAATGCGGTACTTCCAGGTATTTATGGTTATGCACAAGGCTTAAAGGAGAAAAGAGTTACATCAATCGGAGTTACAATTGATGGAGATATTAATAGTTTTTCTATGGGCGAAGCTACATCGTTGCCTCTTGCAACGGGTGTTAAGATGTTTATAGATGGAAAAATTAATCAATTTGGTGTTCACACTCCAGAATCGCCAATAATTGACCCTAAGCTATTTTTTAATTACTTTAAAAAAGAAGCTGGTGATAACTTTGTAATAAATACTGTAATTACAAGAAAATCATAATTAAACGGTACAAAAAGTACTATTGAGTGGG
Source organism: uncultured Pelagibacteraceae bacterium (assembly GCA_902526565.1). Classification (GTDB taxonomy): domain Bacteria; phylum Pseudomonadota; class Alphaproteobacteria; order Pelagibacterales; family AG-422-B15; genus CACNXQ01. Next base: position 20,105 of record CABZLP010000007.1, read on the forward strand.
AATGACTTTCATGAATAATTTTATAATCTTTATAAAAAGAAAAATTATCTCGAGTAGTTTTTTTTGGAGGTTTCGACATTTCTTTCAATCATCTTGGCTGAGCACCTATAATAATAAACGTGTTCCAACATTTTATTTTAAATTAATTTCAGAAAATAATATTTTAAGCATTTTAGACTTTGGATGCGCCTCAGGTACTCTTTTGTATCAGTTATATCTCAGTAATCCTGGACAAATTTCTTATGGAATTGATATTAATAAAGAAGCAATAAAAAATTGTTACGATAAATTTAAAAACTCTAATTCAAAGTTTTTTTTTGATAATAAACTTAAACCGATTAATTTATTTACGTTTTTAAAGAATAATTCTTTAACTAAATTTGATTTAATTGTATTTGATCGAGTATTATACTGTTTATCTGACAAAGATTTAGAAAATCTTTTATATTCTTTATCGAAATTTACAAATGCGATCTTAATAGACGATTTTGAGTTTACCCACGAACATAATACAAGTGGATATAAGCATAGAGATTGGAATTTTCTATTAAGTCAGTATAATTTTGAAATAATTATGAATATTCCAATTATATATTCAAGAGTAATGTCAGCAAATGCACGAACACTCTTTTTTAAAAGAAAGATATAGAAAAAAATGAAATTATTATTTTATAAGATCATAAACTTTTTAAAATCAATATTTAAGTTAAATTTTAATGATTTTACTTGGATTAAAACAGCTAAACTTATTGAGTTAAATAATATTGACGTTTCTGAGGACCCTGTGAGACCTGAATTGGATATTGAATGGAGAACTTCACATGACAGGAAAATATACGGGTTAGAATATAATAATCAAATTGAAGGAATTATGTGTTTGGCGTTTACAAAGGATGTTCCACACTCGATTCGGGAGTTAGATTTGATGAGTCGATTAGCTGTTTATGAGCAAAATGCTGATACAATAATTGCTTATACTGTATGGTCGAGAAAAAAAGGTGCGGGCAAAAAAATTATGGAGGAGGCATTGAAATTTGGCAAGGAGATGGGGTACAAAAGAATTGTTACTCTATCCCCCTTAACACCAATGGCTACTCATTATCACATTAGAAACGGCGCAAAACTCTTAGGACACAATCCAACAACTCAAAATTTTGAATATTCTCTCTAATACTTTAGACTGTAAGTTCAAATCCATGGAAAGTTTTTATAATTGAGCTATATATAATCAACATGGTATCTATTAAAAATATAAATGTAATGTGGTTCAGGCAAGATCTTAGGCTAGCTGACAATCCTGCGCTATCAAAGTCATTAGAGGATGGCAAGACCTTGCCAATTTTTATATTCGATAATGTAAACTCCAAAGATCACATAAACGGTTCTGCAAGCAAGTGGTGGCTACATCATTCATTAATAAACTTAAATAAGTCATTACGGAATAGACTCTGTTTTTTTATAGGTAATCCAATAGATATTCTAGATGAAATTAATAAACGATTTGAAGTTTCAAATATATTTTGGAATCGTTGTTATGAACCTTGGAGAATTAAACGAGACAAAAAAATTAAAAAATATTTTAATGAAAAAGGCATAAATGTAGATACTTTTAATGGATCGCTGTTATGGGAACCATGGAACATAGCAAAAAAAGACGGCACTCCATATAAAGTATTCACTCCATACTATCGAAAAGGATGCTTAAATTCGGATAAGCCTCGTATGCCGCTACCAGTGCCCAATTTATCTAATTTAATATCAGTTGATAATCATGAAGTAGAAATTGATGACCTGGGCCTAATGCCTATGAATAATTGGCATCGTAAAATGACTTCTCTTTGGTCACCTGGAGAAGAGGGTGCCCATTGTAAGATTGAAGAGTTCATTTCAAATGGATTAAATAATTATAAAGAAGGAAGAAATTTTCCGTCCAATCAGAACGTTTCTCAACTTTCTCCTCATTTACATTTTGGTGAAGTCTCACCGAATCAAGTGTGGTATAGGGCTAAAACAAAAGAGGGAAAATTAGGTATTAAGAAAGACTTAGATCACTTTTTGAGTGAATTAGGTTGGCGAGAGTTTTCCTTTAATTTGCTCTATCATTTTCCATTTCTCCCAAAAGAAAATTTACAAAAAAAGTTCGATAATTTTCCATGGGATAATGACAAAGAAAAATTAAAGAAATGGCAGAGAGGATTAACGGGCTATCCAATTGTAGACGCTGGCATGCAAGAATTATGGCAAACTGGATATATGCATAATAGACTAAGAATGGTAGTAGGTTCTTTTTTAGTAAAAAATTTACTTTTACATTGGCATCATGGAGAAAGATGGTTTTGGGATTGCCTGATTGATGCAGATCTAGCAAGTAATAGCGCTGGATGGCAATGGATTGCTGGTTCAGGTGCAGATGCTGCTCCATATTTTAGAATTTTTAACCCCATCACCCAGGGACAAAAATTTGACCCTGATGGAAGATACACTAGAAAATACCTGCCTGTATTGAGTGATATGCCAAATAAATTTTTATTTAACCCTTGGGAAGCTCCCGAAGATGTTTTAGAATTGGCAGGTATAAAGCTTGGCGAGAATTATCCATTACCTATTGTTGAAATTGGTTCTTCCCGTCAAAAAGCTTTAGAGGCATTTTCTACAACTAAAACATTAATCGCCTAATGAATACAGATACTATTTTGCTTATCGTTCAAATGGTAGCAGCATTTGGCGTACTAGTCTCAGTTATTTATTTAGGATTACAAATTCATCAACAAAATGAGATTACTAAAGCTCAATTTGGACATTCCCTTACACAACGGATGTATGAAAGATATTTTAATACAGCTAAAGATAAGGAGTTTAGTAATTTTTTAGCAAAAGATTGGGCGACTGGTGACTTAGATGACTCAGACAAATGGCGCGTTGCTATTTTTATTAATACATTACTCGTAGATATATTTGATACCTATGAGAAAGTGAAAAAAGGGTTTGTTGATGAATCACATCTCAAAATGAGAATGCACATGCTAAAGCTTGGAGTAATGAAAGCACCTATAGCGCAATCATCATGGAAATATTGGAAAGGGATAAAGTCGGAAGAGTTTGTTGAGTGGTTTGAAGCAGAAATTTATGGTGATTCAGACTCTTTCAATGAAGGTTATCAAGAGGAAGTAATCCCTAATGTTAGGAGAAAATAGCCAGATTTTAAGCTTTTTATAGAAATTTTTCTATTTCTAAAGTATAAACCGCAGCATGAAACGTAAATCTGCAATTGATATTAAGAACCAAAAAGGAAAAACCCCAATAGTTTGTTTAACAGCTTACACCGCTCCGATTGCGAGATCTATCGATTATTGTGGTGATCTTTTATTAGTAGGCGACTCGCTTGGCATGGTTCTTTATGACTATCAAAATACTTTACCTGTAACACTTTTTCAAATGATAGAGCACTCAAAATCTGTTGTTAAAGCAACAAAACAGTCGTGTATTATAGTTGATATGCCTTTTGGCACTTACGAAGAGTCCGTTGATAAAGCTTTCATGAATGCTGCAAAAGTAATGAAGGAAACAAACTGTAACGGAATAAAACTTGAGGGCGGAAGAAACATGTTTGATACTGTCAAATATTTAACTGATCGTTCAATCCCTGTTATGGGACATATCGGACTTCAGCCTCAAAGTGTACTCATTGATGGTGGTTACAAAGTAAAAGGAAGAAATAAATTTGATTGGGGTAAATATATTGATGATGCAATTGCAATAGAAGAGGCTGGAGCTTTTTCCATAGTTTTAGAAGGTATGACGGAGCCATTAGCCTCAGAGATTACTTCAAGAGTTTCGATTCCAACGATTGGTATTGGCGCCTCTCCCAATTGTGATGGTCAAGTGTTAGTAACAGAAGATATGATAGGCTTGACGAATATTGCTCCTAAATTTGTTAAAAAATATGTGGATTTAGAAATTCTAATTAAAAAAGCAGCAAATCAATACGCTAGTGAGGTAAGAAATAGAGAATTTCCAGGTAAGGAACATACCTATGCCATGAACCCTCATATCGTTAAAAAAAGTGAAGTGGATTAATGTCAGATATTTTAAGGCAGGTTGACGAAGAATTGAGACAGGACCGTCTATTGAAGTTATGGAGACAATACCGCATATATCTTATAGGCGCATTAATTTTATTAATTGGTTCAGTACTTGGTTATCAAATTTATAAATCAGCAAACAAGTCATTTTATGAAGACGAGGTCGAGAAATACATTAATACTTCAAATTTAGTAGATTTTAATCAAGCAATTGAAAATTTAGGTGACTTTGATAAATCGGGACAATTATTTATTTCAGGAATATCTCAAATTAAAATCGCAACATTACTAATGGAAAATGGAAAAATACAAGAAAGTAGAGACAAGTTATTGGAGATTATAAATAAAGATAAAGAAGACGTAATCTTAAATGATCTCGCTATATATTTATATTTAATGAGTAGTTTAAATGACATATCGATAGATGAAATTAATACACACCTAACAAATAATAAGTTAGAGAGTAGTTCATTTAAATATCTTTTCAAAGAAACTATTGCAATTAAAAATTTATTAGTAGGAAATATAAAACTATCGAAAGAAAGATTTGATGAATTAATTAATGATAAAAATACTCCACGAGATATTGTGATTAGAGCGTCTAAATTTTTAGACACAATAAAATAGTATGATAAATACTTTTTATATTTTTTTACTTTCAATACTTGTGTTATTTAGTTGCATTAAAAATGAAATCACAGAAGATAACTCTAATACCTTTTCAATTTTAGCTTATGACGCACAGATTTCGGAAACTCTAGGTTTAAATATAAACGATATAATTATAGAACCTCCACGACAAATAAATTATTGGTCGCAACATTTTCAAAATCCCACTAATAATCTAAACCATATATCTTCTTCATCCAAACTTAAAAATAAATCAAAGGTTGTTTCAGGTACAAGAGGAGCACTTAACATAATACAACCTATCTACTTCAATGAAACAATTTGCTACATTTTACCAAAGGGTTTTTTAGAGTGTAAGAATGTCATAAGTGAGGAAAAGAAATTTTCAATTAATATAAAAATTAAAGATAGTAAAAATTATGAGGTCATAAGAGGTGGCCTTGCTTATTTTGACAATAAAATAGTATTGGTTGATGCTTATGGACAGATTTTACTCATTGATGCTAATGATGGGAGTCAAATCTGGAAAAAAAATATTGAATTTCCAATTCTTTCACCTCCACTAATTTATAGAAATAAAATTTACTTTATCTCCTCAGATAATAGATTATTTTCTCTTGCTTTAGAGACTGGGAATATCGAATGGTCATTTCAAACGATTGCTGAATCCAAGAAAAGTCTTATTACAGCGTCCCCGATAGCTTTTGAAAATACAATTATAGCACCTTTTAGCAATGGCGAATTAGTAGCTTTTTCTCACGATACTGGTAGACCGCTGTGGTCTGAGAATATTTCAAAAGTTTCATTACTGAGCAACTTTGATATCAAAGATATTTCAGCAAGTCCTGTCTTATCAAATAATATAATTTTTTCCCTTAGCACAAATGGTAAGTTTATATCAATAGACGCTATTAATGGAAAAAGAAACTGGTCAATTGATGTATCAGGATACAGGACGCCAACTATATCAGGAAATCAAATATACGTAATAGATGAAGATGGAAAGCTTATTTGTCTAGATAAGAATTCTGGGGAAGTATATTGGATTACTGAGCTTGATAAATATAAAAAAGGGCAAAAAGCAAAGGATCTTAATCTATGGTTAGGTCCATATTTAATGAACAGTTTATTGTACAATATTTCTTACTTTGGCGAATTAAAGATTGTCTCACCAAAGACAGGTGAAATACTTTCGTCAGATAATCTAGGCATAAAAGGAATAATGTTACCGCCACTTATATTAAGCAATGCCGTATTTGTAATGGATGAAAATTCCAATGTCTTCCAGTTTGAATAAAATAAATTTTTGTATTATTGGCAAACCAAATTCAGGTAAATCAACTTTATTTAACTGTTTGCTTGAAGATAGTATTTCTCCAGTTGGCGACGAATACGGGCTTACAAAAAATTTATTAAAGGATAAATTTACTTTGTACAACCACGATTTTACAATTTTTGATACTCCTGGACTGAGAAGAAAAAGCAAGATAGATGATCTGGATGAAAAAAAAAGAAGCAAGGAAGTCATTAACCTTGTCAACCAAGTAGACGTTGTAATTTTGCTCATAGATTCTGTTGAAAATATTACCAAACAAGACTTTAGGTTAGCTGATTTAGCAATAACAAAAAAAAAGATACTATTTTTTTTGTTTAACAAAATGGATCTTATTGATGAAGGCAAAAAATTTAAAACTAAGATCGATAAATATTTAAACAATAATTACAGTCAATATCAAATGATTAACACTGATTTTATTTCTGCGAAGAAAAATATTAGAATTAAGAGCTTTATAAAAGAAATTATTAACAAAAATAAACTTACCCACATTGAAATTACAAAAACAAATTTAAATAAATTTCTTAATTATTTAAATAAACAATCAAGATACCCAAAAATTAAAAAAAGAGAAATCAAACCTAAGTATATTGTGCAAATAAAGACTGGTTCTCCACTCTTTAAAGTCTTTATTAATTCAAAAAAGAAAGCGCCTCTTATATTTCAAAGATTTTTTGATAATGCATTCAGAGATTTTTTCAAAATAAAAGGAGTGCCCATTTCTTATCAATTTATAAGCTCTAACAATCCTTATTCAGACTAAAGCTTAATAATCTCACCACTTTTCTCATTCGATAATAAGAAATTTGCAATTAATCTTGCTACGTTTACTGGATTTTTTATTTTATTTTTGTCCTCACCAGGCATGATATTTTCTCTAAATTTAGTATTTACTGCGCCTGGGTAGATAATATTAGCATTTATAGTGGTGCCTTTATTTTCATTGGCAAAACTTAGCACTAATTCATTTAAAGCTGTCATAATTGGTTGATATATCCCCCAATATTGCGACTTCATTTCATCTTTTATTGAAGAAATAATGATAAAGTTAGATTTCTTAGAATTTTTTAGCAGAGGATGAAAATATTTCATGATTCTAAAATTAGAAATATAGTTCAACTTGATTGTATCATTGAATTCGTTTAAATCAATTGACTCTACAGGCGATAGTTTAGTGATTTGACCCGCAGACGAGACAATAATATCTAAAAACTTATCTTTTTTAAAAATTTCTTCAGAAAGATTTTCTATTACATTAGGTTCACATAAATCAATTGGAACAATTGTACATTCACATCCATTTGAAATTATTTTATCATTTATTTCCTCTAATCTAGATGTATTCCGTGATAAAATGTATATGTGTTTAGCTGATTTTGACAACTCCTGAGCAACACTTGCTCCAATTCCAGATGAGGCGCCTGTAATAAGACAATTTAGATTTCTCATGTTTATATGCCTATTTCTTCTAAATTTCTTGGAATATGCTCAAAAAAATTCATTCCAACATTTACCATTTCAGCAAATGAGCTATTAGCCATAAAGTTATTTAATAGATTAGAAGATATATTTTGATTTATAAAAATCAAAGTTATCACAATTATTATATATCCTCTGAAAATACCCAGAACCCCTCCAAGCCCCATATCAACGAACCCCCTTTTTTTAGGTTGTAAAAAACCTATGAAAAGTCTCAATAAGAATGAAATAAATATATATGAGGTTATGAGGGTAATTAGAAATATTGTTACATCTGATAAAGTTTCATTAGTGATATACTGATCTGCAACAGGTCTTAATAAGGTAAAACAATTTTTAAGTATAAAAAATATTAGTATCCATTTGGTTAAATTAAAAAAACTTTTTAATAGTCCATTTTTTATTCCAAAAAAAATTGATATTAGGCAAATAACTAGAAAGGTAATATCAAAAGTATTTAGAAATTGAGAATAATTAATATCATTCATGTCATGAATTTTTATTAAAATACCCGAGTAATATCGGCAATATCGTAAGACTTCCCGTTAAAGCAATTAACATTGCAAGAGCTGTAAATGCTCCAAAGTATATTGTAGGATAAAAATTAGAAAATACCAAAATTGAGAAACCTGCCATAATAGTTATTGAAGTATTTTTGATTGCAGTGCTAACAGTTTTCTGGCAGTTATTGACGGCATCAGCGTGTGATCCAGCTATTGCAATATATTCACGATACCTATAAACATAATGTATACAATTATCTACCGCTATCCCAATCGTAATAGAGGCAATCGTAATTGTCATTAAATCTAACGGAATATTCAATAAGCCCATAGCTCCTAATATAACAAAACAGGCTACTAAATTTGGTATTAAAGCAGCTAAAGCAATTTTAAAGGAACGAAATAATATAATTAATATTATAAATATTCCCATTAAGACAATTCCCAAGGATTTAATTTGAGAATCAAAAAGACTTTGCAACATGTTATTATACAAAATTAGTATTCCAGTAAGACTTACCTCAATATTTTGATTATTATAGTTTGACTCCATATACTCTCTAAGCTCATTAACAAAATCTGCTCTTTTTAAATCTGGGTGAGTATCGATTATACGTAGAGATATTCTCGCCTGATTTTTTTCCACCAACACATAAGGCTTTAAGATTTGATTTTTAATTTCTTGAGGTAATTTCTTATACAATACTGAGAGTTCAAGAGTATCAAATTCTTCATTTGAATTAAGTTTTTCAGCAGTTCTTATAATGGATGCCAATGAAAGGACTTTGCCTACAAAATTATACGTTTTTAGATAGTCATGAATATTCTTAATATTGTCAATTTTTTCCTTAGTAAACCAGTAGTCTAAAGGATCATATTCAATGCCAAAATCCATAAAATCCTCCTCGTCAGAAGAGAAATCATCATTTGGCTCATCTTTAAACTGAATAATAATATCCAAGGGAGTTGTCCCACCCAATTGCTCATCAATCAATCTCATTCCTTTATAAATTTCAGTATCTTCTTTGAAGTAATTAACAAAACTATTTTCTACTTTAAGAGTGCTTGCTCCATATATGCCAATAGCAAACAAAGATGTAAAAAATAATAATGTTAATACTGGGAATTTGATTGATAGGAAAGAATATACATCTTTACTATTATTTTTATTTAATTGAGCAATACCTTTTAAATTTAAGACGGATATTAAAATTGGTAAGAAAATAAAGCTTGATACATATGTGATACTGAGACCCATACACATCATTAGGCCAAAATCCATAACAGGTTTAATTCCACTCGTATAAAGTGACCCAAATGCAAAAATAGTTGTTAGAGCTGCAAATAAACAAGGTTTATACATTTTTCCAAGTGCATGTATAATATTTTGATTAATTGTAGATTGTGCCTCCTCTAAACTAATTTGCCGATACCTTACTACAATATGTACTGTCATTGATAAAGATAAGATCAAAATAAGCATGATAAAGTTTGACGAAATAACAGTCACTTTCCATCCAAGAAGTGAGATAGATCCGATCATAGTAATTAGGATGAATATACAATTAGCTATACATGCAATCATCCACAAAGGGCTTCTAAAAACTATATATAGCACAATTAATATAAAAATAAATGCGCCAATACCGAAAATAATAATATCATTTTTTACGAATGCGATAGTATCATTTGCAATCATTGAAACTCCACCTAGGTGAATTTTAATATTCTCATTTTTGAATTGCTCAATTATTGTTCTGATAGTTAAAATATTAATTTCCCTCTCTTTATCCTGTTTCTTTTTTTCAATTTCATATTTGAAATCTAATTGAGACAAAAGCTTAAGCTCAGCATCACTTTTTTTATTTAATTCATTAAGCCTTATTCTTTCATTTACTATTGCATTGAAATCAAGACTCTTTTTTAGATTAATTAGTAATCCTGTAGTGGTTGCATCTTCACTAATAATTAAGTTTCTGAAAATTGGACTATTAAGTAATTCTATTTCAGCATCAGCGATATTTACTTGTGGTGACTTAATTGTAATTATTTCATTTACTAAATCTGATAATGATTGATTATTAATTTCTAATAATGGTGCGTCAAAAATTGATTGAGTTGAATCAACAAATGGAAGCTTATCAATTTCTGCAATAAAAGAATTTAAAAAATCAAGATTTTGCTCTTTAATAAATTTCTGTTTTGAAGTAAATGTAACAATTAAAAAATCACTTGAATCGTAGTCTTTGATTAACTCTTGATATCTTTTTAAATCATTATCTTGTTCTAAAATAAGTGTATCGGAGGATGCGTCAAGTTGAAAATTATCAGAGCTGAATAAGAAAAAAAAGGAAACCGCTACAAGCAAAAACAAAGATAATTTTGAATAATTATCAAGAATTGACGAAAATATTTTTTCCATTATTTATGAAATATATCTTCTTTGGTATCTTTTGCCTAGGTTTGTTAAGATCTCATATGGTATTGTATTAACGCTCTTACAAACTGTATTAATAGGGTTCTTATTTCCAATGAACTCAAACTCTTTATTAGCTATTAGTTTTATGTTTGTAAAATTTGTTAGATCCACTGTTACTAAGTCCATTGAGACTCTCCCAACCAAGTTAATTCGTTTATTGTCTAAATAAATTTTACAATTATTTGAGAAGAGTCTGCTAAATCCATCACCGTAGCCAATTGCGAAAGTGCCAATTTTCATCTTTTTCTTTGCTTTAAATGTAGCTCCATAGCCTACAGTATCTCCTTTACGTATTTCTCTTGTTTGAATTAATTTACTCTTTAAAGAAACTACATGTTTGTAATGTTTTCTTTCCCTGACTTGACAGTTGCCTCCGTAAAGAGATATTCCTGGTCTAACCATATCAAGATTATATTTCCTTCCCAGTAACACCCCACCAGAGTTCGATATGCTGTGTAAACATTTTGGAAAGTGTGCTCTTATCTCATCGAATTTTTTTAATTGAGTTTTATTTTTTTTATTTTTTGGTTCGTCGGCACAGGCTAAATGGCTCATGATTAGAACAAGTTCTGAATTTTTAATTAATTTTGATTTATTTTTAATTAGATCTGCAGATTCATTTCTGTCTAAACCAAGTCGAGACATACCTGTATCAAAATGAATTGCAATTTTAAGTTTTTTATTAAACTTATTTTGGTAGCACTCTATTTTCCTAAGCTGTTTTAAATCATTAATTACTGGTATTAATCTATATTTGCTTATTATACTTAAATTATCTAAAAGTAAGCCATTTAAAATATATACATCTACCTTTTTATTAATTTTTCTAATTTCTACAGCTTCATCAGTGGATGCTACAAAGAAATGTTTACAATTTGAGTTTACTAGCGCAGGTAAAACTTTATTAACTCCAAGACCATATGCATTTGATTTTACGGTTGCTGCTACTATGCAATTTCGATTTACTTTTTTTTTAATTTTTAAATAATTATCACAAAGGGATTTTAAATTAATATCCAGAAAAGTATTTTGATCAGCATTTTTCATTTTGAAAGACTTTACTCATAATTGTTTGAGTGATCTTTACTTATAAAGTTCCCAAACTTGGTAAACTTACTTTCAAAGCTTAGTCTTATATTTCCTGTTGGTCCATGTCTTTGTTTTGATATGAGAAGTTCTGCTTGGCCATGAATTTCATCCATTTTTTGCTGCCATTCAATGTAATCTGCCGTACCAAGAGCGGGCTCATTTTTTTCTAAATAATATTCTTCCCTATAAATAAACATTACAACGTCAGAGTCTTGTTCGATAGAACCTGACTCTCTTAGGTCAGATAATAAAGGTTTCTTATCTTCTCTTTGTTCAACCTGTCTAGATAATTGTGATAATGCAATGACTGGAATATTCATTTCTTTTGCCAGAGCTTTAAGGCCTTGAGTTATTTCTGAAAGTTCTAGGACTCGAGACTCATTTCTTGATGTCTTACTTGGTCTTAATAATTGCAAATAATCAATCACAATTACGCCAAGACCATTTTTTCGTTTGAGTCTTCTTGCTCTAGAAGCAAGTGTTCCAATATTTATGGCAGGTGTATCGTCAATGAATAGAGGTATCTCCAATATTTTTTTTGAAACTGATACTAAATTATCTAAATCATTTTCTGATAAATCTCCTTTTCTCATATCATTTGAACTTATTCTTGCCTCTTCTGATAATATTCTTCTCGCCAGTTGTTCTGATGACATTTCAAGTGAAAAAAATAAAACACTTGAATTCGTATCATTATTATTATGAGCCTCCTTTGCGATATTAAATGCCATATTTGTGGCTAATGCCGTTTTTCCCATAGAAGGTCTTCCAGCAATAATGATTAAATCAGAAGAATGAAATCCTCCTAATTTAGCGTCAAGATCTCTGAATCCAGAGGATAGACCTATCACGCTTGTATCCTTCTTAAATGCTTTTGTGGTAAGTTCTATAGCCTCTTCAACTGAACTTCTAAATGGTTGGACCTTATTTCTTGTTGTTCCTTTTTCTGAAATTTGATAAAGATCTTTTTCTGCATCTTCTATAAGATCTCCAGGCTTTATATCCATATCACTTTCAATAGCATCATGTTGCACCTTGCCTCCAAGCTCATAAAGACCTCTTCTTACAGCCATATCATATATTATTTGAGCATAGCTTTTTGCATATTCCAAAGAAACAGCTGAATTTGCCAGTCTAAAAAGGTAATTTGATCCACCTATTTCTTCTAGATTTTTTTCAATTTCAAAATAACTCTGCAAAGTAATTGGTGATGCAATTTGGCCTTTAGAAATCATTTTATGAATCACTTCAAATATAATTCTATGAACTGGTTCATGGAAATGTTCGAAATTTATTATTTCAGTTACATCGTAGAATATTTCATTATTAATTAGTATAGCGCCAAGTAACCCTTGTTCAGCCTCCATATTGTGCGGAAGCTGTTTTGATGAAATATTATTAGACTGAATTTGAAATGTGTTGGACATCAAGTTAATTAACATTAATTGCAAAAAATTGTCAGTATATTAATAATAAAAGATACTAACAGGAATTGGATATTGTTAATATATTCTTTGGCTTTATATAAAGAATCATATTTGCCTTTTAAATCTTTGAAATTGGTAAAGAATTGTTATTAAGTCTTTTTTGTAATTTCTAGACGAAGATAAGCCTTAATATCCTCATATAAAACTATGTGTATCTCAGTTTCACCTAATTCTTTTATTGGATAAAGAATCACTGAGTCAGGTGAAATCTTTATTTTCAGTAAAGAAAATATACTTTCACTTATCGTTTTTTGATTAACTGAACCATAGAGGCTACCATCATCGTTTGCTTCCATTTCTATAAAAATTTTCTTTCCATCTAACTTCTCTTTAAGTTTATTTGCTTCAGCTAATTTTTTATCATTATTAGAGTTTATTTGAGTGATACGAGTTTCTAAATCAGCTTTATTCTTTTTATTGGCAATAATTGCTTTTTTCTCAGGTATCAAGAAATTCTTTGCAAAGCCATCCTTTACCGTAAC
>CABZLP010000008.1 GCA_902526565.1 uncultured Pelagibacteraceae bacterium
GGTTCCAACTAGAGCTATTGCATCTTTATCTGTAACTCGACAAGCAATGACTTCTAGACCTTTAGTACCAAATGTATTTTTTCCATTCGTAGATTTTGAAAACTTCAAAAGATATAATGACATGAATCGATACTTCACAGAAACAGGAAAAATAAAAAATTGTGAGCGAGGTGTACTTTCTAAAGATTTACCAATGAACTGTCATGAAGAAGCAGTAACTCCATTAGACTTAGTAAATAGGCTTGAGGAATATGATAGTGACTACATGGTTATACCGCACGGGCAGTCCTGGGGACTTTATACTCCTGCTGGATATACTCTAGACAGGGGCTTAGAGATTTCAAAAAAGTACCCTAAAATGTTTGAATTATTAGAAACTTATTCTGGGCATGGTAACGCTGAGGAGTACCGCTCATGGAGAGGAGTCAATGTTGTAAGAGATGGCGAGGAAATAATTAGACCATTTACGTTTCCGATGGGTGAAATTGATTTAGATCAAGGAACTTTTACGCTCAAAAATCAGAATGGACCAGATGAGGTCATTGATATCGGGACGCAAACTTGCCCAGAACCATCCAATAATTATATTCCACAATGTTGGCAAGCAGGTAAAGTAATCTATGAGAGATGTATAGCTGATGGAGAGTCAGATTTAGAATGCAGTGAGAGACGAGAAGCGACTGAACAAGCATCAGTAGATAGAGGTAGATCAGGGTACAACGTTGTTCCAAAGTTTACAGAATTTGATCGAAATATATCCGGTCAGTGTTTAGATTGCTTTAGTCCTCCGATGAATCATGTTCCTGGTGGTAGCGCTCAGTATGGATTAGCGTTAACAAAATTTAAAGACGATGGGTCAAAACATAGATTTAGATATGGGTTTATAGGTTCTAGTGATAACCATTCTGCTGCGCCTGGCAGTGGGTATAAAGAACTATTTGGTAACAATATAGATGGAAGCGGACCCCCGAGCGAATTCTTAGATAAGATTTTACATATGAGTCCATATTATTTCCCTGAAAGCACAAGTCCGATTGGTCGAAATTCTGATCCAATTGGTGACTCCTTTATCTCCCCTTCGCAGCCGCAAGTTTATGATATTCCTGATCTAATCGTTGGCTTTAATACTGTTGAGTGGGAAAGGCAAAGAGGTTTCTTTACGACAGGTGGACTGGCAGCTGTTCACTCTGAGGGACGGTCTAAAGAGGAAATTTGGGATGCATTAAAAAGAAAAGAAACTTACGCAACAAGTGGCACCCGTATGCTACTTTGGTTTAATTTAATCAGTGAGAATAAAAAAGTCTCTATGGGTTCTTCAATTAAAACAGATACTAAACCTGAATTTGAAGTTAAAGCTATGGGCTCGTTTCTTCAGAAACCAGGGTGTCCAGAGGATGCATACATTGCATTGGGAGAAGAAAGAGTAGACGAGCTGTGTTTTAATGAATGTTATAATCCTTCAGACGACAGAAAATTTATTCATAGAATTGAAGTAATTAAAGTATTACCGCAAGAGTATGTAGATCAACCTATTGAAGGACGAATCCAAGATCCTTGGTATACCCATTATTGCGATCCAAATGAATTAGGTTGTTCTTTTAAATTCACGGATGAGGATTTTTCGATAGATCAAAAAGATGTAAGTTATTATGTAAGAGCCATAGAAGTACCCACTCCACAAATTAATGTTAAAGGCGGTGTTTGTGAATTTGATACAGATGGGAATTGTATAAAGTTTAAGCTTTGCACTCAAGACTGGAGGCATCCAAGAGACATCGAGACTTGTTCTGAAATAGATGAACATCGGGCTTGGTCATCGCCGATTTATTTGGATTATTTATCCTAAAGTTCTTATAGATGAAATATCTGATCCCATCCATTGTATCGTTAGTAGTAGGCAGTCTTTTTAGTTGGGCTTATTTAACAGCTTACGGATTCGGTTTCTCTTATATTATTTACCTTAGCATGATGATTGCAATGGTCTTTCTGGCCATAGATGCCTGGAGAAATATTAATAAATAGCGCAATTAAAACAGCTACTTAGATATTTAGTTAAAAGATATTCACACTTTGTCAATTTGGCAAGCATCAGTAATTGTGAAAGCCCTTAATTGATAAAAGATGCCCTTATAAAATTAAATATAGGGAGAAAATACATGTTAAAAAAAGTACTACTTTATACAGTATTGTTTTCATCACTATTATCTGCCAATGCATTTGCAGCCGTCGATGACGAAACAGCTTATGCATTGAACACATTATTATTTCTAATAAGTGGATTTTTGGTGATGTGGATGGCCGCTGGATTCTGTATGTTAGAATCCGGTCTGGTTACATCTAAAAGTGTTTCGACAATTGCTGCAAAAAATATTGGTTTGTATTCTATAGCTGGGATCATGTTCTGGTTGGTAGGTTATAACCTTGCATACGGTATTCCAGAAGGTGGATATATTGGAACGTTTACTTCATGGAGCGATGGTTCAGCGGTAGCGACTGGTTATTCTGATGGATCTGATTGGTTTTTCCAGATGGTATTCTGTGCAACAACAGCTTCAATTGTTTCAGGAACTTTGGCTGAAAGAATAAAAATTTGGCCTTTCTTTTTGTTCGTAGCAATATTAACAGGAATTATCTATCCAATCGAGATGGGTTGGCAATGGGGTGGTGGATGGTTATCTGCTGCTGGATTCTCAGACTTCGCTGGATCAACTCTTGTGCATGGTGCAGGTGGTGCAGCGGCATTAGCTGGTGCAATTGTACTAGGTCCAAGACTTGGAAGATTTGATAATGGAAAGTTAGTTCCATTTGCAAATTCCTCAATACCTCTAGCAACACTTGGTGTATTCATCTTGTGGTTGGGCTGGTTCGGTTTTAACGGTGGATCACAGCTAGCTCTAGGTTCATTTGATGATGCAACAGCTGTGGCAACAATTTATATCAACACAAACCTAGCAGCATGTGCTGGTGTATTGGTCTGTGCAGCCATAACAAGATTGGCAAGAGGCAAAACTGACGTTGTAATGATGTTAAACGGTGCACTCGGTGGTCTTGTAGCAATTACTGCAGAACCATTAATGCCTTCTCCGTTGATGGCAATCATCATAGGTGGAATTGGTGGCGCGCTAGTATTTGCAGGTACTGAACTCTTGGTGTCATTAAAAATTGATGACGTTGTAGGAGCTATACCGGTTCACTTGATTGCAGGTGTCTGGGGTACTCTTGCTGTACCAATTACAAATCCTGATACTAGCTTTGGAACTCAACTCCTTGGCACAGCATCTATTTGTGTGTTTGTTTTTGTGGTGTCCTTTATTATTTGGGCAATCATGAAAGCCACAATAGGTATAAGGATAAGTGAAGAAGCAGAAAAAGAAGGAACAGACGTAGCTGAGACAGGTGTCATTGCCTACTCAATTAGAGACTAAGTCTAGTTCGTAATTAAAAAACGGGTCCGAGGGTTTCCCCTAGTTATTCCTTCCATCGGACCCGTTTTTATTTAATAATAAATTTGAATTAAGTTTTTTTTGGTAATACATTGCACCAGTCATGACCGAACAAAACAATCCTTTTCACAAAAAAAAATCTGGAGTTTTTTTCTTCAAATCATCGAATCCTTATGAATTTTATGATTTGCTGAATGGTAATGATATGGAACCTAAACAAGACGTATGGGGAACTTTGATTTTTCCTGAAAATGCTACATTGCCATGCCCAGTAATTGTTCCGATTCATGGAAGCGCAGGTTTGAGAGAAGGTCATCACACACACATGGTTAACCTATTAGAAGCAGGCTTTGCTGTTTTCAGAATTCATCATTTTGAGTCTAGGGGAGTAATTTCAATCGTAGAAAATCAAACACAAATTACTCTGGCTACCATGATAACAGATTCATTTCGTGCACTTGCACTTTTAAATAAACATCCAGATATTGATAAAGATAAGATTGGCATCATGGGATGGAGTTTAGGTGGCAGCACTGCTCTTTATTCAGCGTGGCAGCCAATAATAGATACATTAACCTCAGGGGATGAAAAATTTTCTGCATATTTACCACTGTACCCTGGTGCATTACTTAAACCTGAAGATAATCGTTGGTCTAATGCTCCAATGCATATTCTATTTGGTGAAGACGATGATTATACGCCTCTAAGCTTATGTAAAAAACTTATTGATTATATGAAACCAGCTCGTGATGTTGAGTTAACAGTTTATCCCAATGCACATCATTCCTTTGACTCAATTGATCCCGTTGAATTCATTCCTTATGCCATCAAGTTAAAAGATATGTTTATTGATTTAAAGAAAGATGGACGTCAGGTTTATACTGATGAAAATAATAATACTTTTTACTTGGACAATAAGGAAGAACGGCTTCGCTTGATCAAAGAAACACCCAATCTCTTAGGCGCTCATGCTGGAGGAAACTGGACAGCCCGTAAACAATCACATCAAGATGTGGTTGATTTTTTTAGGAAGCAATTTTTTTCATAAATCTTTTTAAGTAGTGTTGACTCTTATATTGAGTAATGCAATAATAAGAACAAAACAAGAACATAATTAGACGTATTTCATGCTTTTAACATTTTACAAAGAGGCCGTAGAGTGCGGTTTTCCTTCTCCAGCAAGGGATTTTACTGAAGGGACAATTGATTTGAATGAAGAGCTTATTCCTCATCCAAATGCAACTTTTATTGTTCGTGCACGAGGAGACTCAATGGTGGGTTCGGGGATTTATCCTGGAGATTTATTGATTGTTGACCGAAGCATTAAGCCTCGAAATGAGTCAATTATTATCGCTGTCCTGGATGGAGAGTTAAGTGTAAAGATTCTCAGATTTAAGAATAAGCAAGTCAATTTATCATCGTCTAATAAGAACTATAAAGATGTCTTAGTCTCTGAAGAAATGGATTTTACCATATGGGGAGTATGTACGAACGTTATTCACAATTTAAGTCCATAAAATAGATAAAGTATGAATAATAAAGTTTTCGCATTAATTGACTGCAACGCATTTTATGTTTCTTGTGAGAGAGTTTTTAATCCCAAGCTTAACAATAGACCAGTTGTAGCATTATCCAATAATGATGGTTGCATTATATCTCGTTCAAAAGAAGCAAAAGCACTTGGTATCAAAATGGGTGTACCACTCTTCAAAGTCAAAGATATTGTAGAAAAGGAAAATGTATTTGTTTTTTCCTCTAATTATACATTGTACGCTGATATGTCGCGCCGTGTAATGAATATCATTTCATATTCATCTCCTCATACAGAGATTTATTCAATTGATGAAGCGTTTGTAGAGTTAAGCAGTCTATCGATTGACTATGAAGAATACGCACATCAGTTGAGAAAGACTATTTTACAGCATACAGGTATCCCAGTTAGCATAGGCATAGCGTCAACAAAAACTCTATCAAAAGTTGCGAACCATAAGGCAAAAAAAGATGAGTCTTTAAATGGTGTTTGCTCTTTAGTAGGTCATGAAGATATTGATCAAGTTTTAGAGTCAACTGAAGTAGGTGATATTTGGGGAGTAGGTCGACGTTTATCGAAGAAACTTATTAATCATGGCATATACAATGCAAAGTTATTAAAGAACTGTAGTGACTCGTGGGTACGTAAAGCAATGAGTGTTAATGGCCTAAAAACAATTACAGAACTGAGAGGAATTTCTTGCATGTCTATTGAAGAAAATTCAATTACAAGAAAGAGCTGTTGTACCACCAGATCATTTGGAAAGTTGCTAACAAATTTAGAAGATGTTGAACAAGCTGTCACCACCTTCGCGCGGAGGGCAACAGAAAGAATTCGTTCTGAAAGCCTTGCTGCATCTTGTATTTCCGTTTTTTTAAGGACCAACCCTTTTGATAAGAAAAGTACCTATTACTCAAATGGTGCGTCTAGAACATTGCCTTACCCAACACATGACAGCATCACTATTATTGAGACTGCTTTGACTCTCACGAAGAAAATTTTCAAAAATAAATACCAGTATAAAAAAGCGGGCGTACTACTTAGCGGCTTGTGTGATGAGTCTGAAATTCAGGAGACTTTATTTGAAAAAAACTACAATCAAAATTCAAATCTTATGTCAGCAATAGATTCAATTAACTATCGATATGGACGTGATACCATTCAAATGGCATCAGAGTGTAGACTTGGAAGCTGGAAACAAAAAAGAAAAAATTGTACACAAAATTATACAACTCAAATTGATAGACTTCTATTAGTTTAGTTTTTTTGATAGAAAATCTGAAAATAAATCTATCAGTTTATTTACAATTACACCACCGCCACCATGGCCACCAGTAAAAACAAAAGTATCAGCATTAGGAATTAACTTTAATACATCATTAACAGTTTTAGGATCGATTTCATCATCATCACTTGCATATGCTATGTGGATAGGAATATTTAACTCTGAAAATACTTTATAGTCTGGAAGAAAATCTTTATTGGCTATATTACGAATGGAAGAGAGCAGAGAATATTCCGTGCCCGGCAAAGACAATTGTGTTATATATCGGTTAATAAATTCTTCTTGCCCTTCGTTTTCGTGAGCCCATTGTTCAGCTCTATTTTTTGCAAATGGAATACCAAAAGTTCTAAGAAATAAATTTCCTACAACAGGAACTTTTATTAAACCAAGGACCTTACTATTGCTATGAACAAGAGGAACTTGGAGACCTATCGCTAAAATTCGTTCTGAGTAATTATTAGAAAAATTGATTGCAATTAGAGCTCCCATCGAAGACCCATATAAAATTGCATCTTTTATATCGAGAAAATCAAGAAGCTCCTTGAGTTGTTCAGTATAGAGCTGCATATTATAGTTTTTTATTGGCCTGTCTGAATACCCTCTTCCATATTGATCATAACAGATTACCCTATATCCCTTAGCGCTTAACCCGCTGCAAAAACCTATGAAACCTTCGGACGGTAAAGTTGCTCCATGAATAACTATTATTGCTGGGTCATTCTTATCGCCAATGTCCTTATAAGCGGTTATACCTTGAGACAATTTTACAAATTCGTACTCTGAGCCATGACGATATTCATCTAAATTACCCTTCTCGAAGCTGGAGAATAGATAAATTAAAAGTATTAGGATTAAAAATGCGAGAATAATTAAAACAGTATTAGAGAATATATCTGAGAAAATAGTCATTTTTTTAGACTATAGTCATTTAAAAAATAAAATCAAAGTTGAACGATGACTACTCATTTGTTAGCATAATCCTTCTTAAATTGGGAGAAATATAATGAAAAAAATAATATTCAGTTTCTTAGGGATAATCTTAGCCTTAGGAATATTTTATGGTTGTGACAGACAGTCAGACCAGGCTTCAACTGACGAAATAAAAATAGGAGTAATTCTCGGTTTTACAGGACCTATTGAATCCTTAACTCCAACAATGGCTAGTTCAGCAGAACTTGCAATGAAAGAAGTAAGTGACTCAGGACTTCTATTGGGTGGAGTAAGTGTTAGTTCAGTGCGCGCTGACTCTACATGTGTAGACGCAGGTGCAGCAACTTCTGCAGCTGAAAGATTGGTTACTTCAGATAATGTTGCAGCAATAATGGGTGCGGATTGCTCAGGTGTGACTACGGCAATTGCAAATAACGTTGCAGTACCAAATGGGGTTACGATAATTTCTCCATCAGCAACTTCACCAGCATTAACAGACATAGATGATAAAGGCTATTTCTTTAGAACAGCTCCTTCAGATGCGAGACAAGGACAAGTTCTAGCACAGGTTGTTATGGATAGAGGAATAAGTGAGTTGGCGGTTACTTATACAAATAATGACTATGGAAAGGGCCTATCTGATAGTTTTGTAAATGCATTCAAGGCTATGGGAGGTTCTGTAACGGCTGAGGTTCCTCATGAAGATGGAAAGGGTGATTACTCAGCTGAAGTTTCAACTCTATCTGCATCAGGTGCAATAGAGGTTGCTGTCTTGGGTTACGTCGACCAAGGTGGTAGAGGAATTATACAGAGCTCAATGGAGACAGGTGCTTTCTCAAGATTTATCCTTGCAGATGGAATGATTGGAGACAGTCTCATTGAGAATGTTGATGGTGATCTCACAGGCACATTTGGTACATTGCCGGGCTCTGAGTCTGAAGGTGCAAATATGTTTAAAGCAATGGCATCTTCAAATGGAATTCCAGGAGATGGACCTTTCGAGCCTGAGTCTTATGATGCTGCAGCATTAATCATGCTAGCAATTCAGGCTGGAAACTCTGCAGATAGATCTTCAATTGCGAATAATGTAATGGGAGTGGCCAATGCCCCCGGAACTGAGATTTTCCCTGGTGAATTAGGTAAAGCTCTTGAAATTCTTAAAGACGGTGGTGAAGTCAATTATCAGGGAGCAACAAATGTTGAATTCTCTGATGTTGGAGAAGCCTCTGGATCTTATAAAGAGTTAGAAATAGGAAATGGTGAATTCAATACCATTCAAGTTCGATAATTTCTTACCACTTCAATTTAATAGGGGCCTTTTTAGGCCCCTATTTTTTTTGTATTCTCTCAGGTATTACTCCTCTTGGCATAAACCTAAGTGCGAGTAAAAGTAAAAGACCCATGATGAATAATCGAAGATGAGCCGCACTACCTAGTAGGTGCATTCTTATTGGATTATCATATTCGAAGCCACTTGCGAGAAGATTCATAAATCCTATTGATAAAGGTTCTGCTTCAATCCAAATAAACCAAACAAAAAATCCACCAAATATTGATCCTAAATTATTCCCCGATCCCCCAACTATAACCATAAGCCAGATAATAAATGTAAATCTTAATGGCCTATAAGATCCTGGAGTAAATTGACCATCAAGCGTTGTAAGCATCGCTCCTGCAATTCCAATTATGGCTGAACCAATTATGAATATTTGTAAATGTTGTGCGAAAATATTTTTACCCATTGCGCTTGCAGCTACTTCATTATCTCTGATCGCTCTTAACATTCTTCCCCATGGAGAGTTAAGCGCAAGATGGCTTAGATAAAAAATTAATAAGAGAACTGATAAGAATAGACCTGCATAACATAATTTTACAAATACACCCGAACTAACAACAATTAAATCATTGAGCAGATCTTGCCTTGACGAAATTGTTTGCACATTATCCAGGGTTTCATAATTTATTCTCTCTACAAGATTGATGAACCAAGCTGATTGTTGAAGCTCTATTTCATATGGTACAGGTCGATCGAGTCCAGAAACATTCTTAACGCCTCTTGATAGCCAATCTTCATGTTTAACAATTGCTATTACAATCTCAGATATACCTAATGTGGCTATTGCAAGATAGTCTGATCTAAGTCTTAAAGTTAGCCTTCCAATTATCCATGCAACTAATCCTGCTACAAATGCAGCAATGACCCATGAAAAAACAATTGGTAGACCTAATCCTCCTAAAAAACCTGTCTTAGCAGGATTTATTGACTCAATAATATCAATAGATGGTCCATAGAAATTGTTTATTCCAAGAATGGCAGCAATTATAATCAAAATAATTGATGTATTCCTAAATTGGGGGCTGGATATATTTCTATATGTAAACAAAATCAAAGTGACACTTACAATTAAGATAATTGCGCTGATCAAAATACCTATGCCGGCTTTATCCCACGCTTCATAGACTGGATCATAAGAGACTAGTACTGCGGTAAGCCCTCCTAAAGCGGTGAAACCCATAACTCCAGCATTAAAGAGCCCACCATATCCCCACTGCAAATTTACTCCAATAGCCATTATTGAAGAAATGAGACACAAGTTAATTATACTTAGAGAAACAGACCAAGATTGAGTAAAGCCAACTAAAGCAAGCAGTATCAACATAAAAGTAAACGCAAGAGGTGCTCTTAAATCATCTCTCATATAATTTTACCTCTTACAATTCCTGTTGGACGAACAATCAATACAATCACTAAGATAATGAATGAAATTGCAAACTTATAATCTGTGGAGAGTACCTGCATTAAACCTGACGGTTCTAAACTTTCTGGTAACAAGTAAATGAAGAACTTTTTATATGCATAGGTTAATGTAATTTCAGAAAAAGCTATGACGTATCCACCAATAACAGCACCAATAGGCGATCCTATACCACCAACAATTGCCGCAGCAAACATTGGTAGTAATAAATTAAAATATGTAAATGGTTTGAAGCTTTTATCGAGTCCATAAAGAACACCTGCAGTTGTAATAAGTGTTGATGCAATAACCCAAGTAATTAAAACTACTCTTTCAGGATTTATTCCAGATAATAATGCGAGGTCCTCGTTATTTGAATAGGCTCGCATTGATTTCCCCATTTTGGTTCGCTGAAGGAAATAAAATAAACTCACCATCGCGATGATAGCCACTATAAGGGTGATTAGCTGGGTAGATTTAATTGTAAGTCCTTCAGAAAGTCCAAAGTAATCTTTGAAATCAAGGGCATGGATAATGAATTTTTCTCCATCAAAAAATTTTCTATCATTTGGACCAATTATAAATCTTACAATCGCCTGTAAAATAAACATAATTCCCACTGATACAATCATTAAAACAATTGGTGGACTTTTCTTCTTTCGATAGAAGCTATAAACAGATCTGTCTATTAAAAGACAAAAGAGTGCTGTTATTATAATTGCAAATGGTAGCGCTATTAGTGCAGTTGGTAAGAAGCCACCAGTTATCCCTAAACTCTGTAAATACCATGTGAATAATATTGTTGTCATTGTTCCAAACGACATCCAGTCAGCTTGAGCAAAATTAGAAAATCTTAATACGCCATATATTATTGTTAAGCTGAGAGTAGCTAAGGCAAGTTGGCTTCCATAAGATAGAGCGGGGATAAGGACAAAATTTGATATAAGGACTAATGCATTTATTAATTCAAAATTATCCATATCAACCTCCCAGAAAACTCTTTCTGACTTCAGGATCAGTTAATAATTCATTCCCTTTACCATAAAATCTATTTTCGCCATTTACCAAAACATGACCAAAATCTGCTATTTTCAGTGCTTGCTTGGCATTTTGCTCAACAATGACTACCGCCACACCCGTTTCTTTTATTTGGATAATACGATCAAATATTTCATCCATTACAATTGGAGATACACCTGCTGTCGGCTCATCTAGCATCAATATTTTAGGCTGAGTCATTAATGCACGACTAACAGCAACTTGTTGCCTTTGACCACCAGAAAGTTCTCCTGCAAGTTGACTACGTTTTTCTTTCATTGCTGGAAATAATTCGTATATCTCATCAATTATCTTTTGTATGTTTCCATCTCTTAAAAATCCGCCCATCTCTAAATTCTCTTCTACAGTCAGTTCACTAAAGATATTCATCGATTGGGGAACAAAAGCAATTCCTGCTGCAACTCTTTTTTGAGGTGAGAGATTTGAAATATCGTTTCCGTCAAGGATTATATCCCCACTCTTGAGATTTATCATGCCTAACATTGCTTTCATGGCAGTAGATTTGCCAGCACCATTTGGTCCCACAATAACGACTATTTCTTTTTCGTTGACCTCAATATTACAACTGTGGAGTATGTCCTCTCCTCCATATCCACCGGTCATGTTAGTACAACTTAAAAATTTGCTCACGTTATCTGTCCTCGTCCAAGATAGGCTTCTATGACTTTTTCATTTTTTTTGATTTCATCTATTCCTCCTTCAACGAGAACAGATCCTTCAGTCATAACAATCACTTTATCACAAAGTTTCGACAAAAAGTTCATGTCATGTTCAATCATAAAAAAAGTATAATTTTTTTCACGATTTAATTTTTTTATTATATCTATTATATCATTTAAAAGAGTTCTATTTACACCTGCACCAACTTCATCGAGTAATACAATTTTAGCATCGACCATCATTGTTCGACCTAATTCTAATAATTTTTTTTGTCCACCTGATAAATTACCTGCCAGTTCATATGTTAAATGATCAAGCTTTAGAAAGTTTATTACCTCAAGAGCTTTTTCTTTAATTTCTTTTTCTTCATTTTCTATTCTTTTTCTCTGAAACCATGTATTTAAAATCTTTTCACCTGTCTGCATTGCAGGAACCACCATCAAATTTTCAAGTACAGTCATATTTGAAAATTCATGCGCCAATTGAAAGGTTCTTAATACACCTCTTTCAAATAGTTCGTGAGAAGGGAGGGACGTAATATCATGTTCTTCCAACATGACTTTACCCATGGTTGGTTTGATATTGCCAGCTATGATGTTGAATAATGTTGTTTTTCCTGCTCCGTTGGGTCCTATGAGACCAGTAATTTTTCCAGTCTCGATCTGCATACTGGCTTTATTAACAGCTTGGATGCCCCCAAAATTTACTGAAATATCTTTTATATTTAACATCTTTTTATCTGTTAGAAATATGATTGAGATACAAAGCAAATAATATCATAGAGAGGGAAACTAGTACATTCACTCTTATGATTTCTCCCAGAAATATAACTCCAGAAAAATAAGCTATTAAAGGTACTAGAAAATTAATTAGTGATAAAAAGACGGGTCCTCTTGTTTCAATGACTTTAAAAAAAAGTAAACTGGCTATCGCTGTAGCAAATATACCTTGTATTAATAATGATACGACGGTTGGCGAACTATAACTTTCTAACCAGAAAGGCTGATAGAAAATAGAAAAGGGCAACATCAATAATGTTGCCGCTATTGTCACCCCAGTTGCAAGTGAAATAAAATTTATTTTTGGAACAAGCTTAGATATAACGGCATTTAGCGCATAAGAACATGCACCAACTAATGCTGCAATTTGACTATAAAATTCAATTTTATTATCACCTCCAAGTTGATTCAAATTTTCAAAACCAAAGAGTATAAGTAGGCCAAGAAAAGCTGTCATAAAACTAATCGATTTAAGAAAATTAATTTTTTCATCTCTCAAAATAATTGCCGATAGCGCTAAGGTTATTAGTGGCATAGGGGACATGAGAACACCTGCTATACCTGCATCAATATTAATTTCCGCCGTTGAAATTAAAAAAAATGGAATTGCATTACCTAATGCTCCAATAACAAAATAAAAAAAAAGAAAATTAATTCTTAATTGAAGTCTATTTCCTGTATATCTCATATAGAAATAAAGTATTGTTGATGCCAAAATTAATCTTAGGAAAACATTATTAACGGGGCTTATTTCTAAGACTGCGATTTTAATAAACAGGAAGTTTACTCCCCAGATTAATGCTAATAAAAAAATGAATACATAGCTGATGATAATAGGTTGATTTATTTGTTTCATTTGATGTTCGAGAAAGGTATTATTTAAAACTTTTAAAGTAAATGAGTAAATAAATGAGAGTATTCATTCTAATACTAATTAGTTTTTTTATATTATTCAGTTGTGCAAGTAAGCCGCCTGCAAAACAAGAGAATATTTGCTCTATCTTTGAACAAAAATCCTCATGGTATCGATTGGCAAACAGATCATATGAAAAATGGGGTGCACCCATTCATGTTCAAATGTCAATTTTAAGACAAGAATCTGCATTTCAAAATAGAGTTAAGCCGGAGAGAACCAAGATTTTAGGTGTTATACCTTGGAAAAGAAAATCTAGTGCATTTGGTTATACTCAAGCAATTGATGCAACCTGGGATTGGTATAGAACTGAAAATAATAAACCTTTAGCATCGCGAGTTAATTTTGCAGATGCCATAGACTTTACGGGCTGGTACATAAATAAGTCTAATAAAATTAATGGGATAAGCAAAAGTGATGCTTATAGTCAATATTTAGCATACCATGAAGGACACGGAGGGTACAAAAAGAAATCCTATAAAAATCAAAACTGGTTGATTGATGTTGCTAATAACGTCAAACTTCGATCTGACAAGTATAGAAGCCAGCTCAATGAGTGTGAACACAAATTTAAGAAAAAGTTTCTAGGAATTTTTTAATGAGTAAAAATAAGAATTTAATTGCAGTCACTATGGGAGACCCGTCAGGTATTAGCACAGAAATAACTATCAAGGCTTGGATAAAAAAAAATACAAACCTAAGATTTTTTTTAATTCATGACCCAGCCTATGTAAGTAGAGTTATAAAAAAAATGAAAGTAGGTTTAAAAGTTCAAATAATTGATAATCCTTCAGAGGCTTTAAGTGTAAATAAAAAATATTTGCCGATTATTCCCATAAAGATTGATGCAAAGACCCAGCTCGGTAAAAGAAATTACAGTAATGCTAGTGCAATATTACAGTCAATTGATATAGCCATAGATTTTGCAAAACAAAAAGTAATCTCTGGAATTGTTACAAACCCAATCAATAAAGAAGTTATTGCCAAAAAACTTAGGAGATTTAAAGGGCATACAGAATACCTTGCAAAAAAAGATAAAAAATCAAATGAAATGATGTTTTTGCTAAACAAGAAAATGAAAGTTACTCCAGTCACAACACATGTTGCTTTAAAAGATGTTGCGAGAAAAATAAATAAAAAAAATATTACTAGCTCAATCATCAATGTAAACAAAACTTTAATAAAGGATTTTGGCGTTCGTAAACCAAAAATTGCCGTTAGCGGTCTTAACCCTCATTCGGGTGATGGGGGTATTTTAGGAAAAGAAGAGATCATAAAAATAATTCCCGCAATAAATTCGTGTAAGAAAAAAGGTATAAATGTTTCTGGACCTTATCCTGCAGACTCATTATTTAGAGTTTCAAATATTAAGAACTTTGATTTATTTATCTGCATGTATCATGATCAGGCTTTAATACCAATAAAGGTTATTGATTTTCATAACACTATTAATTATACAGCTGGACTGTCCTTTGTAAGAACCAGTCCTGACCATGGAACTGGATTGGATATTGCAAAAAAGTTTGTTGCTTCATGTGATAGTTTATTAGCAGCCATTGGAATGGCGACAGCAATAGCCAAAAATAGAGGGTTATGACACTCCCACTTTACCCAGCCTTTTTTATATTTGCATTAATAATGGTTACAACACCTGGTCCTGCTAATTTATTATTGATGAGTTCTGGCGCTCAACATGGACTACTTAAATCATTGCCATTTGTTGCTGGTGTTACTGTCGGAAAACTTTTTTTAACAATTGGACTCGGCATAGGTTTTTTAACCTTATTAAATTCAAACCCATTTGTAATAAATGTCATAAAAATAGTTGGGACGGGATACATTTGCTGGCTGTCTTATAAGATAATGTTTCTAAATTTAAAGCCAAATTCTAACATAGACTCAGAAAGTAAAGTACCCAATTTTTTTAATGGTATCTTAGTGCACCCTCTTAATCCCAAAGGTTGGGCCATGGTGATCGCTGCCTACACTCAATTCACTTCTTTTGGAAGTATAAGCTCAACTTCAAAATGGACACTCGAAGTTTTAATTATAGCCTCAACATTTTTTTTAATACAATCAGTTTCCCACTCAGTATGGTGCTGGGCGGGAAGTCTAATTTTTAATTTTCTAAGTCAAAAAAATTTTTTGCGTCAATCTATAGTTTTTATTTTAGCTATACTCACAGTCGGTACTGTAATTTATAGCAACTTTTTCATTTAATCTTCTTTAAACTATTTTTTTCAACAGATTCGCTAAAGCTTGCAAATAACTTTTTTGAAAAATCGTCAGTTGTTGCAGTATATTCAGGATGCCATTGCACGCCAAAAAAATATCCACTATAGCCAGACAAACTTATTGCCTCCACTGTTTCGTCCTTAGCAACTCCTTCGGCAACTAATTCATTTGCTAATTCATCAATTCCTTGCGTATGTAGTGAATTCACCTCGATCGTCGGAGTGCCCGCTAATTTTTCAAATTTTCCATTTTCTTTTAAATAGACTTCATGTTGCTTAGAAAATTGTATATCAGGATCATCAGATTCTGGGCATCGGTGATCCATTCTTCCTGGTACATCATGAATGTCAGCAAACAGTGATCCTCCCAAAGCAACATTAACTTCTTGAAAACCCCTACATATTGCAAGCATGGGGATCTCATTTTGAAATATAAAATCAATCATTGGCAGCACTGTCTTATCTCTCTCAATATCTAATGGTTCAACAATTTTATCTTTATTATAAAACTCTGGATAAACATTTGAGAGGCTACCAGTTAATAAAACTCCATCAAATTTACGAAGTGTGTCTCTATAATCTACACTTGATCCAAATGCAGGAAGTATTATTGGTATACAGCTAGTAGCTTCAGAAACAGCTTTAATATAATTGGTTCCAGATGCGTGGTAAGTTCGGTGCAACTCCTCTTTCTTAATAACATCTGCAAAAACTGCAATAAGTGGCTTATTTTGGGTATCCATAAAAGAAAGTAGTTTACTAGTATTACCATAATATCATATAACAATTTTAATGGTTATTAATATTCAAAATAAAGAAACTGAAATAAACTCTCTCTCTGCTTGGGATGACGTTCTTAATTTAGATGATCAGCTTTCAGCTGAAGAAAAAATATTGCAATCATCAGTGCGAGCATACTGTAAAGAAAAATTGCTTCCAAGAATAATTGATGACAATAGAAATGAGAATTTTAGTAGGGAAATCTTTACTGAAATGGGAGAACTGGGTCTTCTCGGATCGTATTTAGATGGTTATGGATGTGCGGGGAGTAATTATGTCTCCTACGGACTAATTACTCGTGAGATAGAAAAAATCGACAGCGCGTATCGATCTATCATGTCAGTGCAAACTAGTTTGGTAATGTACCCTATACATAAATTCGGAAGCGATGAACAAAAAGAACATTATCTACCGAAACTAGCAAAAGGAGAATTGATAGGTAGTTTTGGATTAACCGAACCAGATGCTGGTAGTGATCCAGGCGCCATGAAAACTAAAGCGGTAAAAGTAAAAGGTGGATATGAACTGAATGGAACAAAAACATGGATCAGTAATGCGCCTTATGCTGATGTAATAATTATTTGGGCTAAGGATGAAGAAAATGTAATTAGAGGTTTCATTGTTGATAGGGAGTCAAAAGGTCTCTCTACACCGAAGATAGAAGGCAAATTATCGCTAAGAGCATCCGCAACAGGACAAGTAATCATGGAAAATGTATTTTGCCCTGAAGATAAAATTTTAGCTAAAACAACAGGTTTAAGTGGACCTTTTCAATGTTTAAATAGTGCTCGTTATGGAATTTCATGGGGTGCAATTGGAGCAGCTGAATTTTGTCTGGCAACTGCAAGACAATATGCTCTAGATAGAAAAATGTTTGGAAAGCCTATCGCGGGGACACAGTTAGTTCAGTCTAAATTAGTAGATATGCAAACGGAAATTGCGTTAGGGTTGGAGGCTGCATTAAGAGTCGGACGCCTTATGGATAAAGGTCAATCTGACAGCAATATGGTAAGCTTAATCAAAAGAAATAATGTTTCTAAAAGTTTGGAAATATGTCGTAACGCCAGAGATATTTTAGGTGGGAACGGTATTTCAGATGAGTATCATGTCATGAGACACATGGTTAACTTAGAAACTGTGAAAACTTATGAAGGAACACACGATGTTCACACATTGATAATGGGAAGAAATTTAACAGGTATTCAGGCATTTAAATAAAATTATGGCATATCTTAATAGAACTACTAAACAATGGCAGGAGATTGATACCAAACACCACCTTCATCCCTTTACTGACTACAAGTCACTTGCTGAAGAGGGAAGTATCATTGTAACAAAGGCAGACGGTGTACACCTGACTACATCTGATGATAAGCAGCTATTGGATGCAATGTCTGGACTTTGGTGTGTTAATGTTGGCTATGGCAGAAAAAATCTTGCTGAAGTTGCGTATAAGCAAATGCAAGAGCTTCCATATTATAATTCTTTTTTTAAAACCGCGACGCCCCCATCAATCGAGCTAGCAAGAGAATTAGCAGAATTAAGTCCTCATGATTTGAATCATGCATTCTTTTCGTCAAGTGGTTCAGAAGCCAACGACACAGTTGTAAGAATGGTGAGAAGATATTGGGACCTTAAAGGTAAGTTACATAAGAAAACTTTTATAAGCAGAGAGTTTGCTTATCATGGCAGTACAATGACAGGCATGAGCCTTGGAGGGATGACTGCAATGCATGCGCAAGGCGATATGATGCCAGGTTTTGAACATGTCTTGCCACCTTATTGGTATAAATACGGAAACGAGATGTCTCATGAGGATTTTGGAATTTTTGCTGCAAATAAAATTGAAGAAAAGATCAATGAAATAGGCGCTGATAATGTGGCAGCATTTATTGGTGAGCCAATTCAAGGTGCTGGGGGTGTAATCATTCCACCAGACTCTTACTGGCCTAGAGTTCAAGAGATATGTAATCAGTATGATATTCTTCTTGTAGTTGATGAAGTTATTTGTGGATTTGGAAGAACAGGTAACTGGTTCGGATCTGACACGTATAATATCAAACCCGATATCATCACAATGGCCAAAGGCATAACTTCAGGCTACATACCACTATCAGGCATCATGATTGGAGACCGTGTTAGTGATACAATTATCAATGAAGGTGGAGAGTTTTATCATGGGTATACATATTCAGGTCATCCAGTAGCGTGCGCTGTAAGTCTTGAAAATCTTAGAGTTATTAAGGAAGAAAATCTTATTGAGCAATCACGACAAGTATCGATTTATCTAGAGCAACAAATGCGCGAGATTGAAAAACATCCGTTAGTAGGAGAAGTCAGGATGAAAAGTTTTATAGGAGCTGTTGAATTAGTTAAAGACAAAGAAAAGATGGAAATGTTTGAAGATACGGGTGTTGTTGGAACAATATGTAGAGATTACTGTATAGATAATGGCTTAGTAATGAGAGCTGTCAGAGACGGTATGATTTTCTGTCCACCTCTAATCTTTAATAACTCTCATGTGGATGAATTATGTGAAAAACTAAAAAAATCTTTAGATCAAACACATAATCATATTTCTAAATCGTAACTATAGAACTCATTGTCCCTGACATATCCAAGTGACTCATATAGAGATTGGCCAGGTATATTAGCTTTATTTGTTGAAAGCTCTATGGAGCCAAACTTATTCTCAGTTGCATAATTTTTAGCAGCATCCATTAAAGACTTAGCTATACCTTTTCTTCTAAATTCTTCTCTTACAAACAAGTCGTATAGAACAATTTTTTTTCTCACATTCACTGAGTCAAAAGTTGGATATAATTGTGTGAAACCTGCACAATTACCCCCTTCTTCCTGAAAAAAGATGATTGACTCATTATTCTCAAGCCTCTGCTTAATATATTTTTGTGCAATTTCAACATTTGACTCCTGGTTATAAAAGACTCGATACAAATTAAAAACCTCTCCGATCATATCAGAGTATTCTATGGTTGCTCTTTTAATATTTTCTGTCATTTCTAGTTTCTTATAGTTCTATAAATTGAAATCATTAAGAAAATAAAAGTAAAAAATACAATTGTATATATAAAACCAAAAGGACCAAAAATATCCATGACTCTTCCTCCAATTAGTGGACCAATTAATGAACCACACTCAAAAACCATAACTAATATTGCCGTTGCACCTGCAACCTGTGAAGCGGTATATCTTTCCCCTAACATTGTAAGTGATATTGAGAATATACCACTAGCTGCTCCTCCCCAAACAAAGCAACTTAATGCCACTAAATAGAAGTTTCCTAAGAAAACACCTATAATTATTGGACAAATAAAAGTACAGAAGACAGCAATATTCATGAGTAGTCTCTTATTCATCCTATCAAGTAAAATACCAATTAGTGGTTGACATATGACACCACCAACTAAGGTAATAGTGACAAACTGAAGAGCAATGTCTTGTGAAAACTGGTTCTTAATCATAAAGATTGGAAAAAATGATACGAACATAACATCGTCCAATCCACAGAGTATTGCTGCTCCAAAAATAGTTGGTGCGGCTATAATTGTTGCTAAAATTGGAAGAGATTTTTTCTCAGGTAATTCTTGATCTGCTATATCTAGTGTTATCAGTGGGATAATTGCTATAAATGACATTGCCGCAATTACAATAAATGGAAGCCATCCTTCGATACCTGTTAAAGATATAACAAGAGGACCTATCGCTAACCCAATTATAAATACCGTATTGTATATTGTGACTATTTTACCACGATTTGAATCATTAGCCATCGATAACATCCAAGTATCAAAAGCATTCCATGCAAGTGCACCAGCAAATCCAATAAGGAAACGTATAATGAACCACGCAGTTAAACTTTCAAATATAGGAAAGGTAAAATATAAAATAATTGTAACTATTTGAGCAATGACAATTGATCTAGATAACCCAATTGTATGAATAATGATTGGTGTAATTCTAACAAATAAAATTACCGCCAATGGTTGAGCTACAACATTCAATCCAATTTGTGTATTACTGAAACCCCTTGACTCAAGTATTAATGATAGCAAGGGAATAAGGGTTCCAAGTTTTATGCCAATAATAAGAGCACATAAAAATAAAACAATATAAGTTTTATAATTACTGCCTAGTATAGATTGAAAAGTTGAGATCACACAAACCGTTTTTCATCTGTATAAATATTTTTAAAGTATTTTTTTATTAGTCCTTTACAAAATACATGCGAGTATATTTTAGGATCAAATAAAATTCTTTGCCATAATCCGTCTACCATTGAAAGATAAGTCTCACTTATCTCCCTTGGCGTCAGAAAAGTCTGATCAGTTAAAAAATTTAATTCTTTAATTAACTTTTCCATCTGAGATGAATATATTTCATCTTGCTTTTGACAGATTGTTAAATAAGAAGGACGAAATTTTACTTCACTATAAAACGATACCCAGACTGCAATTTTATTTCTACTTGCAATTTTACTACTAAAATCATTTTCAATTATTTTAATTATTCTTCCAACAGGATCTAAGTTATTATCTTCGAATATTTTTTGCCAAGAATTTTTATATTCATCTGATAGAAATTTCAGTGAACTAAGCAAAAGATTTTCTTTAGATTTAAATCTAAAATTTGCATAACCTTGTGATACCATTGCTTTCTTAGCTACTTGCGCAATCGTCGTATCTGCGAGACCTCTTTTGGCTATAGTTTCAATTGTTGCGTCAATTAGTTTTTGATGATTGATTGAAAATTCCTGTTCTTTCAGTTGGGGATTACTAATTTTTTTGGGATTTATATTCATAAAAGAACCATACACAAAGTTTAATCATAATGGTAGTTTTGTATTGAATAATCATTCAATATGGGTATCATATAAATTCAATATTCGCTCATTTTATGCCAAAAAATACTCATGATGTAATCGTTGTAGGTGCCGGCCATAATGGCTTAACAGCAGCTAGTTATATGGCTAAAGCTGGTCTTGATGTCGTCGTTTTAGAAAAAAATGATTGGATTGGCGGTGCTGCGGTGAGCCGAGAACTGTACCCTGGATGGAAATATTCAAATTGTTCCTATGTTTGTAGTTTATTAAGACCTGAGATCATGCGTGACTTGGAACTTTATAAATATGGACTTCAAATTATTCCTTATGAAGGCAGTGCAACGATGATGAAAAATGGAGATTATTATACTCATTACCATGATCATGATATGACCATCAACTCAATTAGACGTCATTCTCATAAAGATGCAGAAGCTTACGAAAGATATAGCCGTGATGTTCTAAGGCAATGTAAAATTATTAAGCCTCTTCTTAAAATGACGCCTCCTGACTTAACGTCGTTTAAGCCAAAAGACCTATTCGGTGCACTGGAGTTTGCAAAGCATTTTGCTGCAAAAGATGAATTAGGTGGACTGGGAGAAAAAGAGATTTACGACACAATTCGCTTCTATACGATGAGCATCAGAGATTACTTAGAAGAATATTTTGAAAGTGAAATTACCAAAGCTCACCTTGCTGGTAGCGCAATTATTGGAACTGCTCTAGGCCCATGCTCACCAGGATCAGCTTATGTACTGTTGCACCACTACATGGGTGAGGTCGATGGATCAGTTGGTTCATGGGGATATGCACGAGGTGGAATGGGATCTATTACTGAGGCAATGATGGGTTGTTTAAAAGATCATGGAGGAGAAGTAAAACCAAGTAGCGAAGTAACAAATGTTATTACAAAAAATGGAAAAGCAATTGGTGTTGCTACACAAAATGGAGATGAATACTACGCTAAGAAAATAGTTTCCAACCTTGATGTCAGAAGAACTTTTTTAAAGATTACTGAAGAGAAGGACCTTCCAGATGATTTTGTGCGAAGTGTTAAAAATTTTAAGATAAGGGGTTCATCTGGTAAATTAAATATTGCATTAGATGGCTTACCAGACTTTCCTTGTATTCCTGAAGGTGATCCAGGTGGTGGCGGAGACATGCATTTCACAGAAACGATAGAAGAGATGGAAGGAGCTTACGATGATTGGAAAAGGGGAGAATGGTCTCGTAATCCATATGTTGATATGTGCATCCCATCAAAAAGTGACCCTACAATGGCTGAGCCAGGTAAACATTATATGTCTGTATTTATCCAGTACGTACCATTTAATCTTGCAAATGGTGGATGGAATGAAGAGAGAAAGCAAGAATTTGGAAGACACATAGTTGATTGTATTGCTGAGTTTTCTCCTAACTTTAAAGACCTAATTAATCATTATGAGGTACGTACACCTCTAGAATTAGAAAATGAGGTTGGTTTGACAGAAGGTAATATTTTTCAAGGAGAGTTGACCATGGACCAATTAATGTTTAATAGGCCAGTTCCTGGATATGCGCAGTATCGGACTCCATTAAAAAATATGTATATATGTAGCTCTTCAACACATCCAGGTGGAGGTGTAATGGGTGCGCCAGGAGCTAACGCAGCTCGTGAAGTTCTATTAGACATGAACGTTCCACAAAAAGGAAATTATTATTAATGTCTGGCAATTCGAGTTTTGATGCCATCATAATTGGTGGAGGTCATAATGGATTGGTATGCGCAAACGTCCTCGCTAGAAAAAACAAAAGAGTGTTAATCTGTGAAGCCCGAAAAGAATGTGGTGGTCTGGTCAATAATGATATTACCAACTATGTACCTCCAGTAACATCTGCTGTTTCAAGCTCGATTGGCGGAATGCAAATAAACTATATACCAAAGACCACAATTGCCTTATCTGAAACTGGACAACACATACGACTAGTGGGCAATCAACACATTGATCATAAATCTATCTCAACATTTTCTTCTCATGATGCTGACCGCTTTAATGATTTTCATGAAAAAATGTCAAAATTCTCAAAAA
Organism: uncultured Pelagibacteraceae bacterium; assembly: GCA_902526565.1. GTDB lineage: Bacteria > Pseudomonadota > Alphaproteobacteria > Pelagibacterales > AG-422-B15 > CACNXQ01. The sequence continues at coordinate 23,259 of CABZLP010000008.1, forward strand.
CTTTAGGTTCTTTCATGATGGCATCTCCTCCGCGAATAATGAACAATAGTTTTTCTGACTATTTTAAACTCTTTAAGCTTGGATTGAATGTCAGGTTATTAGGCAAGAAAAATTTTAATGAGTTTGCTAGAATGATTGGCCTAAATATAGCTGATGAACTTGAAGACAATTTTGAAAATACATTACTTCAAGGATTGATAGCGCATGACTCAGTTATAGGTTCTAATTTAGGCCCGCGTTCACCAGGCTCTCTAATAAACTTATTGTATAGAATGGCTATCCATAACAATTCTTTATTCGGTGGTATATTTCAAATAGAGGGCGGCAATGATCAATTCACTAAACATTTAATTGAAAAATGCAAAAGTAATAATGTAAAAATAAAAACTTCAGCCTCTGTTAAAAATTGTATTATTGAAAATGACTGCGCTGTAGGTGTTGAGCTAAACAATGGTGAAAAAATGTATGCTAAGAAAATTATCTCCAATGCAGATCCACGTTCAACATACTTTTCACTGCTCGGATCTCAAAACCTTGATACTGACGTAAAGAGGAAAATAAAACATCATCGCTCCAAAGGAAGAGTTGCCAAACTTATTTTAGAGTTGGATAAGCTCCCTAGTTTTAACAATTGTGACGACATTGATTTAGACAGCAGAATGGTTATTGCACCATCTATTGATTACATTGAAGAAACATTTAACCCCAGTAAGTTTGATAAGCTTTCACCAGAGCCAACACTTGAGATATGTGTGAAAAAAGCCTCTAATCAAAACCCAAAGTTAGATATTCAAGTACAATATGCACCATATAAAACTCATCAAGGGTGGGAAAATATAAAAGAAAGTTACGTTGAATCTATTATCAGAATAATTAGCAAATATGCTCCTAATATTAATGAATGCATTGAGCGTAAGAAATTACTAACCCCTGACGATATTGAAGCAGAATATAATGTATCAGGAGGGCACTGGCATCATGGTGAGATTCAAATTGATCAGCTTTTTATGATGCGCCCAATCCCAGGAGCCTCACAGTATAAAACACATCTGGATGGTCTATTTATGTGCGGTGCAGGGACACACCCTGGTGGCGGTTTAACCGGCATTTCAGGCAAAAATGCAGCTAAAGCAGTCTTGGATGATTTTTAAATGTCACAAGATCTTAGATATTCAGCGTTAAAGAAAACACCTTTTCATTCAAGAACCAGTTTGGCTTCGCGAACGAACAAATATTATAACTGGAATGGATATACTGTGCCTACAGAATACTCTACTACCGAGCTTGAATATACAGCAGCAAGAAATGGAACATCAGTAATGGATCTAACTCCTATGGGCAAATATGAAATTACAGGAGTTCATGCGCATCAATTTGTTGATTACTTAGTTACTAGAGATTTATCAGAAATGAAGGACAATACAGTAGCTTATATTATCTGGTGTAATGAAGATGGAAAGGTGATTGACGATGGTACTATTTTCAAATTTTCTTCAACAAAATTTATGCTTTGCTGTGCTGTTAAAATATATAACTGGCTTAATGACTCAGCTTTTGGTTTTGATGTTACAATTACTGATGTGACAGATACAATTGCTGCACTAGCAATTCAAGGGCCAACATCCTGTTCAACTTTGAAAAAATTTGGAGCAATAGATCTTGAAACATTAAAACCTTTTGAAATGAGAGAATATAAGATTGATGGTCTCGATATTTTAATATCACGTACAGGATTTACAGGTGATTTGGGTTATGAATTGTGGACTGATCCAAAAAATGCAGAAACGACGTGGGACAATATTGAAATTGCTGGTAAAGAATTAAAATTAAGACCTTTTGGAATGCATGCACTCGAAATGACTAGGATTGAAGCTGGATTTATTCAAACCAATACAGACTTTATGGCCGCAGAAGACTCATTAAGGCCTACCAGAATGAGGTCACCTTATGAAATTGGAATGGGATGGCTTGTGCACTTAAACAAAAACTCATATTTTGTTGGAAAGAAAGCACTTAAAAAAGAAAAAGAAGAAAATACTACTGAAAGATGTTTAGTAGGTTTGGATATAGATGGAGATAAGCCAGCACATGGTTCTGTAATATATAACAGCAAAAAAGAAGATATTGGAATTGTAACCGCAGCCTTATGGTCTCCTATTATGAAAAAAAATATTGCACTTGCTTCACTCAAGAGACCGTACGGAATAAAAATAAAAGAAAACATATTTGCAGAAATTTATCACCCTGAGGAACTTGAATACCGAAAAATATGGGCACGATGTAAGGTAGTTAAAAGGCAATTTTTTAACCCTGAAAGAAGAAATAAGGTACCTGCAGATCTATACGAATAGCCAAAAAATAAGTACTTTAAAATAATTCAATTATTGAACAGCTGTTCAATTTAGGTTATAATGATTCATGCCTAAATCAACATCACAATCTGCTAAAAACGATTTAAAGAATACTCTAGATGATAGAATCCTTCATCCGTGGCAATACTTAGAATACAGAGGTGAAGATGATCGTACATTTATTGATAAGTCTGAGGGAATTTACTTATATGACAAGACAGGAAAAAAACTGATTGATGGACCTGGAGGCATGTGGAATGTCAATGTCGGTCATGGCGTTAAAGAAATTGCAGATGCAGTTTATGATCAAATTACTAAAATGCCATATGCAAGTCCGTTTACTGAGTCAACAGAAATAGCTCGCGATTATGCATCAAGACTTGTTCAATACGCACCAGGTGATTTAAAGAGAATTTTTTTTACGTCTGGGGGATCGTCTGCTGTGGACTCAGCATTACGATTTGTAATGTTCTATAATAATATTCTTGGCCGAAAAGAAAAAAAACAAATTATATCAAGAAACGATGCTTACCATGGCAGTACATTTTTAGGAGCTTCTTGTTCAGGCAAGGAAAGAGATAAAAATAATTTTGATTTCGCAAGTAATATTGTTCATCATATTTCATCTCCTAATCCTTTTCGTAAACCTGATGATCTTACTGACGAAGAATTCTGTGATCTAAAAGTTCAAGAATTAGAAAACAAAATAATTGAAATTGGCGCGGACAAGGTAGCTGCTTTCATTGCTGAACCTATCTTAGCTTCAGGTGGCGTGATTGTCCCACCAAAAGGTTATCATAAGAAGACACATGAAATTTGTAAAAAACATGATGTGTTGTATATTTCTGACGAAATCGTCACTGGCTTTGGAAGACTTGGTCACATTTTTGCTTCAGAAAATTATTTTGATTTTACACCAGATATTATTCTTTTGGCTAAGGGGATTACATCTGGATATGTGCCTTGTGGAGCAGTTGTTATATCAGAGCGATTGATGTCCAAATTAGATAATAAAGAGAAAGTAATTTTTTTCAAACGGCTTCACAGACTCAGGTCATCCTGTTAGTATGGCCGCCGCAACTGCAACTTTAGACTACATTGAAAAAACAAACTTACTTGATCACGTAAAAGATGTTGGCCCTTATTTTCAAGCAAAATTGAGAGCGCTTACTGATTTGCCAATTGTTGGTGAAGTTAGAGGTGAAGGTCTAATGGCTGCAGTAGAATGTGTGGGCAATAAAGATAAAAAAGATCCACTGAATTTGTCCTATGAGATTGGCTCTAGGATTAATGAACATTGCCAGCAACTTGGTTTAATTGTACGACCATTATTTAGTACATGCGTCATGTCACCGTCATTAATTATCACGAAGGAACAAATTGATGACCTTGTTTCTATTTTGCGTAAAGGCATAGAGTTAGCAACTGATGATATCAAAAAAGAAGGTCTCTGGTCAGCAACTTCAAATTAATGACCTTTTTTAATCAACTTAAAGAAAGATATGAAGAAGGAAAGACTCTTCCGCAAGAGTTTTATACTGACGAAGAAATATTCTCTGATGAAATGAAAAAAATTTATTTCAAACAGTGGCTGATGGTTGATCATATTAGCCGCATTCCAAATCCTGGAGATTATTTTTTATTTAAAGCAGAAAAAGAGTCAATAATTCTAATACGTGGAAGGGATAGTCAAGTTAGAGCTTTTTACAACGTTTGTTCTCATCGTGGTTCAAGAATATGTTTAGAAGAAGAAGGAACAAAAAAACTGTTAGTTTGTCCATATCATGCATGGAGTTTCTCTGCAGAGGGAGAATTAAAGTCAGCACGCTACATGCCAGATGATTTTAAAATGGAAGATTGGGGTTTAAAGCCTTGTCATATGAATATCTATCAAGGCTTGATATTCATAAATCTTTCAATGGATGAACCAATGGATTTCAATGAGTTTATTGCTCCATTGACTGAGCTTGTAAATTTTCATAATCCTGAAAAGGCAAAGATTGCTGCTAGACGAAAATATCCTACTAAAGCTAATTTCAAACTTGTCCTAGAAAATTTCCAAGAATGCTATCACTGTGGTCCAGCACATCCAGAGCTATGCTCAGTACATGAAAAAGACTGGGTATTCACAATGGGTGCTGGTCTTGGAACGGCCCCAGAAAAAGAAACACAAGAATATTTAAAAAAGATTCAACCATGGATTGAGGATTGTAACATAAAAGGAATTCCCTCAAAAACATATTTAGAAACTGAAGAAGGATTAAGTAAGGGATTAAATCGATACGTAGACCGTACACCCATTGGAAATGGAAATTTATCACAAACTAAAGATGGCAAACCCGCCTCTAAACTTATGGGTCAGTTTAAAGAATTTGATGGCGGTTTATCCCAAGTAAGCTTTAATCCTTTTAGCTGTTGTTACTTTACAAATGATTTTGGAGTTATGTTTATATTTAAACCATTATCAATTTTGCAGTCTGAAGTTGAATTGATTTGGTTAGTCAATGAGGAAGCTGAAGAAGGCAAAGATTTTAATGAAGAAAACCTTACTCACATATGGGACGTAACAACCGCACATGACACTACCATTATTGAAAATAATCAAAATGGTTTGTTGTCTCATTCATTTAGTCCTGGAGTGCTCTCACAGAATGAGTCTGCCGTCACGTATTTTTATGATTGGTATTTTACCAATATGAGACTACCATAATGTAAGACAAATTTCGTATGAAACAGCTATACAACAAGGATATTTACGACGTTAATAAACCAGTAGAAAGCTATTGGGAAGAGGTCAGCAGCATTGACCAAAATAAGTATCCAGAATTAGTTGGAGATCAATCATGTGATGTATGTGTCATTGGAGGTGGCTTTACGGGCATTAGTACGGCTTATCATATTGCAAAAAATTATGGTGGAGATGTAAGAGTGTTAGAATCTGGGCACTATGGTTTTGCAAGTAGCGCAAGGAATGCGGGTTTTTGCTGTCTACCAGCTACAAAGTTATCTACCACACAATTAATAAAAAAGTTCGGTATGGAAGAGACAAAGAAATTTTTTTCATCTCAAATTGAAGGTGTTGATCTTCTTGCATCTATCATATCAGAAAATAATATTGATTGTGAAAAAGTAGGTGATGGCAACCTTGATGTTGCTCACCATCCAGGCAGCAGTGAAGAATTAAAGGAATGGGGAAATGAACTGAAAGAGTATTTTGGTATTAATACAAAATGGATACCTAAAGAAGAATTTGATGAAGTTGGACATCAATCAACTGAACAATTTGGAGCAGTTTTTACAGAGGCTGGATTTGCAATGAATCCCATGTCGTTTATGCGAGGCTTTGCATCAGCAACTGTAGATGCAGGCGCAAAATTACATAGTTTTTCAAGAGTAAAAAAATGGGAAAGAAATGGATCCCATAAGTTAATAACAGATGGTGGATCAATTACTGCAAATAAAGTTGTTGTAGCGACTAATGGTTACACAGATGAGTCACTTCATCCAAGTTTTGCAAATCGAATGATGCCAGTCCTATCAAATATTATTGTTACAAGAGAAATGAGTAATGATGAATTTAAGTTACAAAACTACAAAACATTAAATCCCATATGTAATTCTAGAGAAATTTTATATTATTATAGAAGGATGCCTTCTAACAGAATGTTGTTTGGCACAAGAGGTGATACTTATGGTGATGATGCAAGTGCACTAAAAATGAGAGAATTTATGACTCAAAAATTTAGAGGCGTTTTTCCTAGTTGGAATAATATTGATATTGATCACTACTGGAGAGGAACAGTTGTTATGACTAGAGATTTTGTACCTGCATTTGGCGCATTGGATGACGACAAGTCAGTGTTATTTTCATATGGCTATCAGGCAAATGGTAACAACACTACAGTTTATTGTGGAAAGAAGTTGGCTGAGATGATCTACGAATCCAATAGCGGAGAAACTAATATTTCAAAAGTCTATCAAGGACTCTCTCCAAAAATACCACTAGGTTTTTTAAGATTATGGTACTTAAGAATGTATCTATGGTATTCAAATTTTACAGATAAAAGTAAAAAAGAAATATAAATTGCATCTATTATTTATATAAATTAAAATTTTCTTATGTTGCAAGTCTGGAAGTCATTTTATGCGAGGAGTGATCCTGCAAAAGCTTACTCACTACTTTCTCCTGCATTGATCCTAGTTACTTTAGCTATGCTTATACCTTTAGGGCTAATGTTAAGTTTTAGTTTTTTTACTCAAACCAGTTTCACAGAAATTGACTACTCTTTTACTATCACAAGGTACATTGATTTTTTTCAAAGTAATTTGCTTGTTTCACTTCTTATAAAATCAGTGAAGATTTCGTTTATTGTAACTTTCGTAACCCTTCTTACTGCATATCCTGTCTGTTATTACATAGCTTTTTATGTAAAGAAAAATAAAATGTTATGGCTTGTTTTACTTACTTTACCGTTCTGGACATCCTATCTTTTGAGGGTTTTTTCTTGGAAAATTATACTTGGAACTAAAGGAGTTATTAATTCTTCTTTGATTAATGCAGGACTGCTTAGTGAACCTCTCACTTTTTTAATGTATTCTGAGACCGCAGTTATCATAACGCTTACCCATGCATGGGCAGCATTTGCTTTACTACCTTTGTATGTTTCGTTGGATAAAATAGATTTTTCTCTAATTGAAGCTGCCAGAGACTTAGGATTGTCAAGGTTAGAAACTTTTTGGAAAATTACTCTTCCATTATCCCTTCCTGGAATAATTGGTGCCATACTAATTATCTTTATTCCAACTGTTGGAGATTATGTAACCCCTGCTTTACTTGGGGGAACTGATGGGAGAATGCTATCAAATATGATTCAAGCTTACTTTGGAAAAGTAAACAATCTTCCACTTGGTGCCGCCTCTGCAACTATTATGCTTATTACTGTAGCAATAGTGACAATGGTTGTTTCATATACAACAAAAAAGCTTACTCAAAGGATTTCATAAGTGGAACAAAAGAACAATACATTGTTAGTCTACACATTATTGTATTTTGCATTTCTATATATTCCTGTTTTATTCTTGCCCATTTTCAGTTTTAACGACGCAAATTATATGTCATTTCCACTTTCAGGATTTACAACAGAGCATTATGAAGAAATGTGGGCAAAAACAAACTTACATAAAGCTCTTTGGGCCAGTATCAAAGTAGGTATAGTTGCCAGTGTCGTCAGTACAACAATTGCACTTTTTGCAGCCAAAGCATTCGCACGTTATAAATTCAGAGGGCAAAATATTTCTTATGGGGCTATTATGATTCCTTTTTTAATTCCTGAAATTATTTTAGCGGTTGCAATACTTGTTATTTGGTTGAGCCTCGGTTTTAAATTAGGACTTGTGCCAGTAACTTTAGGACATATTCTTTTTTGTACTCCATTTGCAATGCTTATTTTAATCGCTCGTATAGAAGGATTTGATTTCTCACTTGAGGAAGCCTCAAGAGACCTTGGGGAAAACGCTTGGGGGACATTTTACCGAGTATCTCTTCCATTATACTTACCAGGCATAATAGCTTCACTTTTATTGAGTTTTATAATTTCATTTGATGAATTTGTTCTGGCATTCTTCTTAACTGGAAGCGATGCTACATTGCCAATGTATATGTGGGCTCAAATGAGATTTATTCAGAAACTACCTCATGTATTGGCTTTAGGAGCAGTTATAATTGTGTTTACTACTTTTATAGTTTTGTTAGCATTCTGGTTGAGAAACCTTGGTCAAGGAAAAGACAAAGCTGAATTCGGAATAAAAATACATGAATGAGTCATTTATACAGATAAACGGAATTTCTAAGCATTTTGGAAATGTAAAGGCAGTAGATAATGTATCCTTTGAAATCAAAGAGGGAGAGTTTTTTTCTCTACTTGGCCCGTCTGGTTGCGGCAAAACAACCTTATTGAGATTATTAGCCGGTTTTGAGTATCCAACTAGTGGAAACTTATTACTTGATGGCAGTGATATAACAGCATTACCTCCTGACAAAAGACCTACAAATATGGTTTTTCAGAACTACGCAATTTTTCCGCACATAAACGTAGAGAAAAATGTTCAGTTTGGTCTTAGAAAACTTGGCTTAACAAACGATGAAATTTTCAAAAGAGTCAAGGATGTTTTGTCGTTGGTTAAATTAGAAGGATATGAGGAACGCTATAGTAGCCAACTATCTGGAGGTCAAAGACAAAGAGTGGCATTAGCAAGGGCTTTAGTTAGACAACCCAAAGTATTATTGCTGGATGAGCCACTTGGTGCATTAGATAAAAAGTTACGTGATGAAATGCAACTCGAACTAAGAACTCTTCAAAAGGAGATTGGAATAACTTTTGTGTTTGTAACGCATGACCAGCAAGAGGCCATTAGTATGTCTGACCGAGTTGCAGTAATGAGTGAAGGTAAAATTCAGCAAATGTCATCTCCAAACGAATTATATAAAAATCCTCAAAATATATTTGTTAGTGACTTTATTGGGGAAACTAATTTTTTAAAAGCTAAGACAGAGACAAAGGAGGGAGAGTATATCAATGTTAACATCGAAGATCTTGGCTCGTTTAAAATTAAAAATAATCTCAAGATAAGTGAAAATGCTTCAGATGTTATTTGCAGTGTTCGTCCAGAGACAATGATGATTGACAAAGAAAAATCAGACTGGGATATTTGCTTAGAAGGTAAAATCAAGCAAACATCTTATCTAGGCGAAATGACAAAATTTTATGTTGAAACTAAAGAAATAGAAAAAATTATAACTGTATCATCACAATATTTTGATAATCAGTCTTTTCAAGATGGTAAGTGCTTTATCAGTATAAATTTAAATGATATTTCCTTACTGAATAAAAAATAGCCTATTCTCAAAAGAGAACAGGCTATTTTAATTTAGTTAATTAGTAGTGAATTAACCACCAGCTACCATTTCAGCCCACTGAGCTTCCATATAGTCAGTAACTTCGTCAGTTGGCATCACTGAGAACATTCCATTATTTAAATGTTCTATAGGATTTGATGCAACACCACGCTCAGCTAATTCCTCAGCTGTAAGTGTGCTAAAGCCAGCTTTATTACTGTGTCCATAACCCCACTCACTTAATAAGTAAGCGGATGTTTCAGCACTTGTGGCACCGTTAATCATTGCGTATGCTTTATCAAGGTCTGCGCCTTTAACAATTGCGAGACCACATGCCCAAGTCATTGTGCCATTAGCAGGTTGCATCATTTTTGCTCCTGCACTCCA
>CABZLP010000009.1 GCA_902526565.1 uncultured Pelagibacteraceae bacterium
AGAGGCAAGATAAATAAGGATGCCACTTATGTTGTATTCCACGATGCTTACCAATATTTTGAGCAACGCTTTGGAATCGAAGTAATCGGTGCACTCACAGTAAATCCTGAAGTATTGCCAGGTGCAAAACAACTCGCTGACATTAGAGAGGTCATTGAACACGAGGGCGTTAACTGCCTATTCTCTGAGCCTCAGTTTAATCCAACGATTGCTGAAACAATTGCTAGTGACACAGGCGTGAAGGCTGCAGTTCTTGATCCGTTAGGAGCTGAACTAGAGCCTGGAAAAGATCTGTATTTTGATCTTATAAGCGATATGGCATCATCATTTGAAAGTTGCTAGGAGTTTATCAAGATAAGGCAGTCAATGAGAAATCCAGAGGGAATTTTTTTAACTGACAATCTTGAGTCTCTAAAAAACTTCAATAAGTCTCAATACAAGCTCGGGATTGTTGAGAGAAATCCCCTTACTGGTGGGGATGAGTTCTTCAATGAGTTAATGCAGAAGCCTTTTCAAGTATCAGGAGCTGTCCGTAAACTCTTTGCAAAATCAGATATAGCAAAGCTGCTTGTAAATACTCTTTCTCCAGAGTTGAGAGCCAATGAATTTTTCAAACAATGGCTTAGTGATATGGAAGACGTATGCAAGTCATTTTGTGAACTTGAGAACATTAAAGATGTTGCATTTTGGCTTGGTACTAAGCGTGGATGCAGTCGATATCATGTAGACAATGTTCCAAAACGGTTGCTTGTAACTTATGCTGGGAGAGGGACTGAGTGGATACCTGATATGGCCGCAGATCGAACTGCTTTTGAAAGCGGTGAGCCTAATGAGCATATAGTAAAAGATACATCAGCCTTAAGACACATACGTCAATGGGATGTTGCAGTGTTCAGAGGCTATCGTGAAGGCATATTGCACCGTACGCCCGATGAAGCATTAAATGGGCCATCAATATTACTTAGGTTAGACCATTCTTCTTTTTTAAAAAAAATAGATCATAGCTACTAAACAATACATTAAATAACATATTTAAATGTTTCAAAAATGTGAATTATTTAAATTCTTATACTTATTTATTGATTTCGATTTATTATTTAGAATAATTTAAAGTCCTGAATCTATTAAAGATATGACGTCAGAATTTACATTATTTGGTTTTCATCATCTAATTTCAATTACATCAATTTTTGCAATTTCATTTCTATTTCCTGCATTGGTAAGACTGATTAACAATAAATCAATTACTGAAATAATCTTAATCATCTTAGGAGCTGTATTAGTTATCCATGAATTAGCAAAACCTTTTTACAGAGTTGTTTTTTATGATCATTCTGTCTATGAGGTATTTCCAATACACATTTGTCATATTGCGGCATTATCGATGGGAATTTATATTTTCTATAAAATTAAATTCTTTTTTGAAGTTGCGTACTTTTTTGGACTAACTGGAAATCTGTTAGCTATGGTAACACCTGATGTTGATTATACCTATCCAGATGCTGAATTCATTACATATTACTTTGGTCATGGATTGCTTTTTATGACTGTATTTTATGCATGTATCTGTACCAAAGTGGAATTGACCTGGAGTTCAGTAATTAGAGTCTTATTTTTTGCTGTTTCCTTATTACCATTGATTTACTTGCTAAACCTTTATCTCGTTAGTTATTTTGCTGATGTTAATTACTGGTATTTAATGATAACGCCTGCAGCCAATACGTTGTTGGATTTCTTCCCAGCCCCACCATGGCATATACCTTATCTAGCAATATTAGCTCTGATCTTGTTTGTGATGTCGTATTGGGTGTACTTAGCCCTAATGAGACTAAATAAATTCAAATATCTTTAATATAATGATTGTGTTCAAGACTAATAGCAGCAGAGGAACCACTGTTCTTATAAGTTCCATGATGTGATTAATGTTATCTAACTTCTTTTCGAGCTCAGATTTGTTATTCAATAATTTATTCAACATATAAAAACTATAACACATCAATATATTAAGTTCAAGTTATATTATGTAAAACAGTAACTTATAAAATTTTATGAATATTTTACATTATCTTAAAATACTATCAGATCAATCAGAATAAATAGCGAAAATTATCTACATAAAATTTTATATATTAGTTCGTAAGTTCTTGAGATTTTCAAACGAATCAAATCATGGTTGATGATTCTTTTAATTTCTAAATTTCAATTTTTATTATGAAAAATATAAAAATCGAAAAAGAATGTCCAAATCAGATACAAGCAATTACTTGTTTAAATTCATTATTTAATTAAAGAGAGAAGAGACTATGGAAATATCTGACGTTTATATGATTATCGGTTTCTCTTTAGCAGCTTATTCTGTGGTTGCTAATGACAGCGTGCAAACGCTTGGAACTTTTATTGCATCAAATTCAGAAAAGTTTAAATGGTATATACTTGCAGGCGCAGCTGCATCAGTATTAAGCTTAACACTATTTTATGGATGGTACATGTATGATGACATCTCATACGGTAGATTGAATAAAATACCATTTCAGGAAATTAAGTGGTATCACGCAGCTGCTCCAGGATTTCTTTTGCTATTAACTAGATTTGGTGTTCCAGTATCTACGACATTTTTAGTACTATCTGCTTTTGCATCAACTGTAATTTTGGAAAAAGTTTTAATCAAATCTGTGATGGGTTATGGATTAGCTGCAATCATTGCTTATACGATATGGATTGTTCTCTCAAGATACATTAATGAAAAATTTGATAAGGTTGAAAATATTAAACGATGGAGAGTCTTTCAGTGGATGACAACAGGTTTCCTCTGGTATACGTGGTTATCACACGATATGGCTAACATTGCTGTATTTTTACCTAGAGATCTACCTTTGACAATGTTAGTTGCAATTATGCTTCTTTGTTCTGCATTGTTATTTTATATATTTTATGAAAAGGGAGGACGTATTCAAAAAATTGTATTGGATAAAACTGGAACTCGTTTCGTAAGATCTGCTACAATCATTGATGGCGTTTACGCCTTTATATTGCTTTATTTTAAGCAATATAACGATATCCCAATGTCAACCACATGGGTCTTTGTGGGAATTTTGTGTGGTCGAGAATTAGCTATCGCAACATCAGCAGCCGATTACAAACTTGGCTATGTTTTTCCAATTATTGGTAAAGATTTCCTTAAAATGATCAGTGGTCTTTTGATTTCTGTGGCAATAGTTCTATCAATCCATTATGTAATAATCCCTGGTGGATACGAAGATATTAACTTCGCATTTTTAGAATCGTCTTTTAGGTTCTAATTAATTTCATATAATCGCTCTAGGACAGTCTTAGAAGACCTGCTCCTAGGGCAATTATGATTATAGATTGAATTTTAATCTTTGAGAGTTTCTCAGACAGTAAAACAATGGTTTTGAATACGATTCAATAAGAACAGTACGTGCAGCATGGTATTCTCTTGGCTTAAAAATAGAAATTTTCTACTGAGATACGTATTCTAATAAGAAAACTCCTATAAACAAAATAATAGCTGCAGCAAGCCTTCTCTTTAACCCCTGTTCTTTAAAAAATAATAATCCGATTAGTGAGGCAAATATTATACTGCTCTCTCTTATTGAAGCCACGTAGTGAATTGGTGCTTGTGTATATGCCCAAAGAACAAGTGAGTACGAAGTTACAGAGCCAATTGCAGCAATAATCAGTGGAAACTTGTTTTCTGTGAATGTTGTTATCAATAAATTACGTTGATTGCTTATAGAATAAAGCAGAATTGGAATAGGCATCAAAAAAAATAGCCATACAATATACTGCATTGAACTTTCGACTGTTTTGACTGCGTATGAGTCAACTAAAGTATAAAACGTTATAGATACTGGAAAATATAATAAGGCCAATACGTTTTTATAATCTAAGCTGAAACTTTTACCGATAAAAAGGACAAAAATACCTGATATGATTATTCCAATTGCTATGATTTCATTTAATGAAATTGTCTTGTTTAAGATAAATATTAAAATCAAAATTGTTAGTAAGGGTGCAAGACCCCTTGCAAATGGATAAGCGACCGAAAAATCCTCTATAGCATATGCTCTTGTTAATGAGTGCATGTACATTGTATGGGCAATGACTCCAAAAAATAAATATATTGCTGCAGTAGAAGAGGGCAGGCCAACGTAAAATAATAAAGGCACCATAAACACAGCAATAATCGTTGCTAAGATAACCATCTTCGCAAATCCATTACCTTTATTTTTTATGAAAGCATTCCAAGACGCATGTAATATTGCTGAAAATAATATGACGCTTAAAATTGACATATTACGGAGTAAGCCATTCTTTGTTTAAACTGCCACTTGTGGATGTAAACAATGCTCGGCGATGACCTTGACGATGCAAATAAAGCCACTCAATCGAGTGAATTTGAATTTCCACTAAAGTAAAGTTGTTATAACCGTTTTGTAAAAGATCATCGTCTGGAAGTTCGTTTTCATGCTCTGGCAAGTATCCTGAGGTTGGTTCATCTGAGGGGGTCCCAGGTGCCTTTTCAACAACATAACATTTCTTGCTAAATGACCTTGAGTTATCCCAGGCAATTTTTGCTTTATCGTTTTTATGATTGATTTCAGCTTTTCCTGAAACTTTAATTTGTATCTTTTTGCCATGATCGTAAAACAGCATGGTTACTGCATTGTTTTTTTTGATTTCATTAATTTTACTGGATCGGATATCTGTATGAAAGCTTATGGTATTATTTTTCTTATCAACATGCCTTAAGACAACTGTTCTAACCGATGGAAATGATTCATTGAATGTTGAAATATACCCTTGATGTAATTCAGATTTTGACTTTGATTTACCAATTATGAGTTGATCCCAAATATTTTCATAAGTCTTTTCAAGATCATCATAGAAATCAGGTTTATCGTGCGCGTGATCTTTTACCATTCGAGTTTTTTTCCTTCATAATTTAAAAATGAGCCAGAGTTATCAAGATTTAGTTCATTTATAACATTGATCATTCGGGTAATGCTCTCAGGTATCTCTAATTTGGCACTTGTGCCACCCATATCGGTTTTTACCCATCCTGGGTGCAAAATGAGGACAGATATACCATCTTCTTTCCAATCTATTGATAAGCTTCTTGCCGCAGAATTAAGAGCTGATTTTGATGAGCGATAAAAATAAAATCTACCAGAGTAATTGTCATCAATACTTCCCATTTGACTGGATATAAAAACGACTTTCTTATCAGATCCCATTTTTAAGTTGTTCTTTAATTTTCGTGCAAGAATTATGGGTATCACAGCATTAATTCTCATTTCATTCATCCATGCATCTGTATCAAGATCTTCTTTTAATTGCTCATCACTAAAAATACCTGCGTTGTGAATGAGTATGTCAATTTTTTGAGACTCGATACTTGTTACAAAATTATTCACGCTTGCATCAGAAGTTAAGTCAAGTTCAGCGATATCGATATTATTAATTTCATTCAACTCTGTTGAGTTATCTTTATTTCGAGTAGTTGCAATTATATTATGGTTTGTATTGTTGTATTGCTTTACAAACTCAAGCCCAAGACCTCGATTAGCTCCTATGATTAATATATTGCTCATTTTATATATAAACTTATAGTACGTTCATGAGCATTTTAGCAAATCCTCTGCGACTAATCTTCTTTTTTTATTTATTTTATCTTTATTACTCATATGTGCGACCTGCGCCTGTTGACTCTACAGTAAGAGAAGTGGCAAATTTAATTAGTGATTATGGAATACACTTTATCTCATTTTTCATACTTGGCGCCCTGGCACAATTGTCTAACAATAAAAACAATGATTTTCTATTTGGGATTAGCCTGGCTCTGATCACAAGTGTTTTTATCGAGTTTATACATTTTTTTATTCCTTTTCGCGATTTTGTGATGATGGAAGGGGTTGCAAATATAGTTGGTTGTTTGTCAGCGATATATTTAATAAACTATTATAGAAAAAATTATGGATAAGCTGATTATTAGAAATATTTGTCAACCCCCTGACAGCAATCCTTACGGTACAGCACACGGAGCTTGGGTAGTTAAACAAATGGCGCACGCAGGAATTTATATGACTCAATTGGTATCAAAGGGCAATGCAGTGCTTGTTGAGTCAAAAGTTAAATATAAAAACCCGATGCATGTTGGTAAATTTATTAATGTTTATGGATCTATCGTAGGTGTTAAGCAATCCAAAATGATTTTTAAAATTACTGCAAAAAGATCTGAAATGAATCAAAAGGAAGTTGATGTGGCAGTGGGGGAATTTTCATACATTGCGATCAATGATAAAAATATGGCAAGAAAATTTAAACCTAATCTAAAGATATAAAAATAAGCCCCCAAGTTAATGGGGGCTTACTGTAGTTAAAACGGAGCTCCACTCAAAAAGTGGAGGTTTCCATATCTACAATCACATGGAATCTCACTACTCGAGCAAAGCTCCTCTATACTACTGATAGACATAGACCACCTCCTTTCATTAAATATGGTTTAAAATATAGATATATATATAATTTACTGGATTCTTATTTCAATCAAGGAGTTTGTTATGTCGCCTGAATTAATTTTCGAACCTGTCATCAATATGTTGTGGCTCTCTTTAGCGGTATTTGCCTTTGGGACTACTCTGAGGCTTAAATCCATTATTATCGATAAAAAAAGTAAAGAAGAAGACTTTAAAATTCCCACATTTGATAATGGTGGTGAAACTATTCAAAACAGTCAGAGAAATCTGACTAATTTATTTGAATTTCCGATCTTTTTCTATGTCGTGTGCATTATGATCTATGTAACAGGCAATGTTGATGCTTATTTTGTACTGTTGGCTACCTGGTTCTTTTGGCTGAGAGTTGCGCATACGGTTACACACATATTTTATAATAAAGTGATTCCGGGAATTGCAATTCCTGTCAGGACACTATTTTGGCTGCCATCAACATTCCTTCTTGGTTGGATGGCATATAGAGCTTGCTCTGTCATGATGTGATGTTTGAAAATATTCTTTTCCCAGTTTTTGGATTAATTGCTTTAACATTTGTAGTAGGCTTATTACACACCATTGCCTCAGTTGATTTAACAAGGAAATCTAAAGAGTGGGAAGAGAGTGGTATTCCTAGGGAGCCCTATGAGGATGCTCCACTAAAACTTAGATTATTAAAAAATAATATTAGCAATTTGTTTGAATTCACTATTATTTTTTATTTTTTAGTTGGTGTAATACTCATTCTTGATCTATCAAACACTTTTTTAATAATTTGTGCATGGGTATACTTTTTATAAAGAGTTATCCATTCTGTATGGCATATATATTTTATAGATACGTCAGTTAGAGGAAGCTTGTGGTTATTCTCTCAAACAATTTTATTTATTTTCTTTTTAGGAACGGTTGTTAGTATTTAACTTCCTGAGACTCCTGCTTCATTAAGCTTCTTTTTCAATCTGCCTGTTAACATGAGCCATGTCATATGATGGTCACCAATTTGAGACCACCATGGATATTTAAATGTCGCAGGTTTGTTATGCTCAATAAAGAAATGTCCTATCCATGCAAACGTATACCCGCACACTAGTGCGAGCGGAATATACAACCAACTTTGAGTAATAATTGCACTCCAAAGTATTATTTGGCCTAATCCTGTTCCAATATAATGAAGAATGCGTGTATTTTTCTTACTATGCTCACGTAAATAGTAGGGAAAAAAATCTTTATAATTTGTATATCTGGCTGGATTTTCCATGTAATAAACATTATATTTCGTTCATGAATCTAGACAATAAAATAATGTACATAATGGTCGCTGCTTTTGTGGCCTTTATATTCATATCAAGTTTCAGTAGTTAAGTTTCAATGTTAAATTTTGGCTATATTCCTGTCTTTGCGCTAAGATTCATGGTTCTCTATTTTATCGTTACAAATGCGATAGCCATGGCATTGTTTCCTGGGGGAACTCTGTTTAACCCTCAACTTGAAATATACTCATTTTCTGAAAATTTTTTTAGTGACTTGGGAATCACATTTACGAAAGATGGGACGCAAAACTATCTTTCAAGCTTTTTATTTAACAGTTCTTTATTGGTATTAGGGCTTTGTGCAGTAACACATATTTTCGTCCCGAAATTATTTAAGGATAATAAAAAAAGTTATATTCTCTCAATCATTGCAGCAGCATTATTTGTTATAGCGGGACTATCTTTTATTGGTGTAGGATTGACACCTGCTGACATTTACTTCGAAGAGCATGTTTGGTTTGTTATTTTTGCATTTAATGCGCAAACAATAGGTGTGCTATTCATGACTATCGCTTTTTTACTTAGCAAAATCAGCAATAAATATACAATTGTTGCTTTTATCTATTTTATAAATGTCGCTCTGTACACAATCTTTGAAACAAGTGAACCTCCACCAGATTTTAATCCATTTGAGTTAGAAAATGTTGGTGATTTTATTGACTACAACCGTTTTATCATTTCTGTGGTTTGGCAAAAAATTATTACTCTGATATCAATGGTAAGCATTTTAATTTTTACATTTGGATATAGACGTTTGATAAATGACTAAATTCTGGTGTGTAGATGTTCTTCGGATTGCTTCTGTTTATTATGTAATAGCTGTTGTTATTGCAATGCTGCTTTATCCTGGTGGAAATCATATAGAGCTTGATCAAGTTGGATATTCTCTTCATAAAAACTTCTTAAGTGAACTTGGTTTTCATAAAACAATGTCAGGAGATCTTAATTTCTTCTCCTCCTTTTTTTGGAATACAGCCATGTATATGCTTTTACTTCAGGGTGTAGCATTTTTATTTATTCCAAAGCTATTTAGAGACAATAAAGCTTCATTTATTTTTGCTTGTTTAGGAACATTTTTTATGTTCCCAGCATGTATATTTTTTGTTGGTGTTGCCTTAACTCCAGGAGATATTTATTTTGATGCTCATATATTCACAACGACTGCAGCATTTAATCTTTATACCATAGCAATCTTTTTTTATATTTTTGCTTTCATATTTAGCCCACTGTCTAATTTTTATGCATCAGGTGGGATTTTACTGTTTGTTGCAGTAGGCATTTATTCTTATTATCTTGGTGATTTTCAACCTATTGATGCATTAAATGATCGCGTTCGATTTCTTGAAGTTTATACAATGGATTTTTTAATATTTAATGTAGTACTTCAGAAAGTCATGATAACTCTAATGATATCAACAATAATTATATTTACTTTTGGACTCAACAGACTCATTAAGGACGGTCAATAGATGACTAAATTTTGGACAGTTTATGTTATTCGCTTCGTATCAATTTTTTTTGTTACCTCAGTCATAATTGCTTCTTTCTTTTTTCCTGGTGGCAATATTCATAACCCCAATCAAGTTGGGTACTCATTTAGTCATAATTTTTTAAGTGAATTAGGCGGGTATATTACATTTGCGGGAGACATTAATAGCATTTCATCTTTTTTCTTTAACACAGCTCTTTTTTGCTTCTTGTTGGTAGGTATATCAAGTTTTTTTATTCCATCTTTGTTTAGAGAAAATAAAACATCATATGTATGTGCATACATAGCGGCTGTATTATTTTTTATAGGAATGGTTTTCTTCGCTGGTGTAGCGCTTACACCACACGATTTATACAGAGAAGCACACGCATTTTTTGCTATTAATGCATTTAGATGGCTCATCCCAGCATCAGCTTTCTTTGTTATTGCCTTTTTCTTAAGTGATGCAGATAATAAATATACTATAGTTAATATTATTTTTCTTATTTCCACAGCAATATACGTGATTTATCAATTAAACGCTGGCAGTCCACGACTTAATGAAGAGCTTTTGGTACAAAATGTATTAATGCAAAAAGCTATTGCCAGCATTCATGTTATAAGCATCTTTTCGTTAACATTTTGCTTTAATGATCAGATCGAAAGAAAAAATTTATAGATTTGGTATTCTCTGTATCCATGGCGCTGCTTCTTCAAGTTGAGCTGCTAATGATATAAGAGTATGTTCATCAGCATATCTTGATGCAAATTGAACTCCTAAGGGAATATTATCATCTGACCAATAGGTTGGAATAGAAATTGATGGTTGGCCGGTGATATTTTGAAGGAGTGCATCTGGTGCATACCAAAGACTTTGAGGCGCAAGACCATTCAAAATAGCATCGCGTAATGGTTTAATTCTGAACACAAAACCGAGTTTTAACTTCATTATAATTTCACTAATTATTTTTGATTGTTTATCAGGTCTAATTTTTCCAATTTCAGGTGGATGCTGTGAAATAATAGGGGTTAAAACAACATCATATTTATTAGTCGCTTGCATTACGGAACGTGCGATTGACTGCATAGTATATCGGGCCCAAGTATAATCGCTTGCTCTAAAACTTTTACCTAAATAATCAAATAATCTTGTAGCAGTTTCTACTTCGTGCGATCTATATTTTCTGCCGACAACATCTTTTAACTCATTGAACATTTGACTTACATGAGATGTTATAATGACAGTGAATGCCCTTGAGGCTAAACGGCCATCATAAGTAAAATTCATTTCTTCAACATCATGCCCTAAATCTTCACAGAGTTTTGCGTTATATTTTATAGCCTCTGTAGCATCTTTTGATGGATCTATGCCTACTGGACTTTTTAGATTGAATCCTATTTTTAATTTTTTCCTATCATCCAAAGATTTAATTAATGATCCCTTTTCATAATGAACAGAATAGGGATCTCCTACACTGTTTTCAAAAATTGCATCATACATATGAGCAGTATCACGTACTGTTCTAGAAACTATACCTGAATGAGTTAATCCTCCCCATTTGTCACCATGTGAAGGTCCAAATGAAGTTCGTGCTCTATTTGGTTTTAATCCAATTAATCCGCAAGATGCTGCAGGAATTCTAATTGATCCTCCTCCGTCACTCGCGTGTGCAAAAGGAACCATTCTTGCTGCTACACCTGAAGCCGCGCCACCAGAGGAGCCTCCAGTAGTTAAATTTTGGTTCCAAGGGTTTCTTGTTGGTCCAAATTCAAGTGGCTCTGTAGTGATCATTAATCCATACTCTGGTGTTGCTGATTTGCCGCATATTAATGCCCCAGTGCTTCGAAACTGTCTGGTTAATTCATTATCATAGTTCATTTTAGTATTTTTTAGGTATTTGCTTCCTTGCATCATGTTGTAATTAGCAAGTGAACTGTCCATATCTTTTAATAGCATTGGCACACCTGCAAATTGTCCTTTGAGATCACTATTCCTATTTATAGATTCAAATGCATAGTGATACATGGTCCTGTGAACAGCATTGAGCTTTGGATTTAATCTTTCAATGAGGTCAATTGCTGAGTCTAAGGGATCGATAGGAGAAATCTCTTTTTTCTTTATTAACTCAATTAATCCAATACCGTCATAATTCGTATACTCTGCAAATATAGCCATTATTAATTACCCTAATTAAAAAACTGTGATATTGTATTATCCCAAGAATAAGCTTATGTCAGAATTAGATAAGAAAAAAGGAAATAGCTTCGTAAATTTTATAAAAAGATATTTCTTTACTGGATTATTAATCTCTGCGCCAATTGGGGCTACAATATACATAACTATATTTATAGTCGAGTTTATTGCAGGATTGGTACCTCAAAGATTTAATCCCAATGGGCTGCTTCCAGAAATAATTGGGTACGAAATACCTGGTTTAGAACTAATTATTGCTTTTTTATCTTTTATTTTAATTGGATTGATTTTTTCAACCTTATTTGGAAAAGCAATACTTGGTTACTTTGATAATCTTATTACCAGAATACCATTTGCAGGCAATGTTTACAAAGCGATAAAGCAAATCACTGAAACATTTTCTAATGCAGATGCAGCTTATCAAAAAGTTGTTTTAATTGAGTATCCAAGGAAAGACATCTATGCGATAGGCTTCATGACTGGTGAAACTAAGGGTGAAATAAAAGATCGTAAAAGGATCGATATGGTCAATGTATTCGTTCCGACAACACCAAATCCAACATCAGGTTTTTTACTCTTTATACCCAAGGAAGACGCTGTAGAACTTGATATGTCTGTTGAAGATGCAATAAAATTAGTTGTTTCTGCAGGAATGGTTATTCCTCCAACAAAATAATTATCCTGTTTTAAGATAATCAATTGCGACATCATTTCTAAACAAATGAAGCAGTATTCTTTGCGCTTTTCCAAGTGGTGTTTTTAATTCAGGATCATCTTTAATGGTTTTTATTGCTGTTTCCCTCGCTTCTTCTAAGAGGTGTTTATGTTTATCGAGGTTTGACAATTTAAAGTTTGGTACACCACTCTGCTTGGATCCAAGAATTTCTCCTGCACCCCTTATATCCAGGTCTTCCTCAGCAATTTTGAATCCATCGTTGGTTTCTTTCATAATTTTTATTCTTCTTTTAGCATTTTCAGTAAGAGGACCGTTAAACAATAAAATGCAGGTTGAGGTTTTCTCTCCTCTTCCGACTCTCCCTCGTAATTGATGAAGCTGTGAAAGACCAAATCTTTCTGCATTTTCAATTATAATTACAGTAGCATCAGGGTCGTCTATACCGACTTCTATTACTGAAGTAGCTACTAATATATTAACTTTTCCAGATTTAAATTTTTGCATAATTGAATTCTTATCTTCTTGCTTCATTTGTCCGTGTACAATTTCTACTGAATAATCGCTATAATAATTTCTAAGATCTTTTAGTCTTTCATTTACAGATTGTAATTGAAGTTTTTCAGACTCATCCACTAAAGGGCAAACCCAATAGATTTTTTCACCTTTATTAATTATTTTATTAAGACTGTTCTTCAGATCTTCGACTTTATTTATATTTATTGATTTAGTATTAATTTCTTTCCTATTTTTTGGTTTTTCCATAATTTTAGAAATATCAGTGTCTCCATAAGCCGCAAGTTCTAACGTTCTTGGAATGGGAGTTGCTGTCATGAGTAATACATCACATTCGTTTCCTGCTTTTTCATTCAGTAAGATTCTTTGGTGAACACCAAATTTATGCTGTTCATCAATCACAACTAAGCCAATACTAACAAAAGATACTTTTTCTTGAAATAGAGCGTGAGTACCAATCAAAATATCCGCGTTAAAATTATGACTATCTTTTGTTGAAGATGTTATCAAAGAACATGTTAGATCCATTGAGTTAACGATTTTTACTATTGTATTGAAATGTTGCTCAGCAAGTATCTCTGTTGGTGCCATGAGTATAGATCTTTTGTTATTTTCTAAACATTGCATCATGGCAAACAATGCTACAATTGTTTTGCCGCTCCCAACATCTCCTTGTAACAGTCTAAGCATTTTATTCGGCTTTGATTGATCACTTGATATCTCTTCTATAGTTTTCAATTGATCACTAGTGAGACTGAAATCAAGATTTTCTTCCAATTTTTTTATTAATTTATTATTTCTTCTTATAACTATGCCCTGAGTATGACTTATTTTGTTTTTTATAAGACGTATAGTTAGTTGCTGAGCTAACAGCTCATCAAAAACTAATCTTTCAAGAAAAAGAGAATTAACCGAGTCTGATGTATTGACAGGGTTGTGTATTTTTTTAATAGCTTCATTCCAATTCGGCCAATTATTTGTTTTAATTTTATCATTAGGTATCCATTCTGGAAGAGGATCAAGATTAGTTAAAGCTGAATTTATAGATTTTTGTATAGTTTTTGATGTCAATCCAGCAGTAAGTGGATAAATACACTCAATTTTTTTGACACTATCTAAATTTTCTAAGTCTACTACATGTTGGGGATGCGTTATCTGGAAGTTTTCATTAAATTTTTCAAATTTGCCACTAATTACTTTCTGCCTTCCTACCGGAAATATTTTTTTTAGATAGGGGCCCCGCAAGTTAAAATATACGATTGAGATAGCTCCAGTATCGTCGGTGCAATTAATGCGATAGGGCATCCTTTTATTAAATGAAGGTGAATGACTATCTATCGTAACTACGATTGTTGCAATTTTACCTTCTTCAAGATCAATTATTTTTGGACTGTTTCTTCTATCGATGTATGTAGATGGCTTATGAAATAAGAGATCTATAACATATTTGCCACATAACCTTTCTATAACCTTAGCATTTTTTGGTCCAATGCCTTTAAGTGATATTATATTTGAAAAAAGCTTGTATAAGATTTTAGGCCTCATATATCTAATGTATCAAATAAATTAAAAAATATGGAAGATTTATCAACATTTCAAAAGAAACTATTGTACAAGTCTACTCATCGTGGATCCAAGGAAATGGATCTTATTTTGGGAAAATTTGCACATAAGTACCTATCTCTATTTAATGAAGATGAGCTTGCAATGCTTGAAGCAATACTTGAAATGGATGATAACGATATTTATCAATATGCATTAAATAAAAAAGAAATTCCAGAATCTTTAAATAATAGAGTATTCACTCTTCTTAAAGATTATACTTTACTGTAATGCCATCAGAAGCACTAATTACACGATCAAAACTGTCAAACTTAAATATTAATTTAGATAATAAATTCGATTACGAATTCACACTCAATTATTTGTCAACCAATGGATATGTCAGAGTAAGTTCAATACGTGAACCGGGAGAATTTTCTGTTAAAGGAGATGTTATTGATATCTTTCCATCAGAATTTGTAAAACCAATAAGAATAAATTTATTTGGAAACGATATAGACAAGTTTGAGGAATTTGATTTAAAGACTCAAAAAACTATTCAAAAAATTAGCAGAGCAATTATTCGGCCATTTAATGAATTTGCTTTTAATCAGGGAAAGAGATCAATTAAAGCCGACACTTTTTTATCGGACCTAAGTAGTTTTGAGGACAATGACTTAATAGTACACGCAAATCATGGAATTGGTAAATTTCGTGGTTTAAAGAAATTAGAAGTTCTTGGGAATAGCCATGATTGTATTGAATTAAATTATTTTAATGATGATAAACTTTATGTTCCCGTCGAAAATATAGAATTATTGAGTAAATACGGTGGCAACAACGAGTATGTGCAACTTGATAAGTTGGGTAATTCACATTGGCAATTTAGAAAGGCTAGTGCAAAAAATAAAATTAAGGAAATAGCAGAGGAATTAATAGTCGTTGCTGCTAAAAGATCATTAAAGAAAGGAAAAAAATATAGGATACAAGAACCTTACTATTCTAATTTTATAAATGAATTTGAGTTCCAAGATACAGAGGATCAAGTTAATGCTACTTCAGATATTTTAGCGGATCTAAGTCATGGTGCTCCTATGGACCGATTGATATGTGGCGATGTGGGGTTTGGCAAAACAGAGGTTGCACTTAGAGGCGCGTTCAATGTAGCACTAAATGGTGCTCAAGTTGCAATCATTGTTCCAACGACACTCCTGTGTCAGCAACATTACGAAAACTTTATTAAAAGATTTAAAAATTTTCCAATTAAAATAGGTCAGTTATCAAGATTAGTTACAGCCTCAGAAACAAATTCAACTTTAGAAAAAATAAATAATGGCGAGCTTGATATAGTTGTTGGTACACATGCACTACTAGGTAATAAAATTAAATTTAAAAATTTGGGCATGCTGATTATAGATGAAGAGCAACATTTTGGTGTCTCTCAAAAAGAAAAAATAAAGAATTTGCGATCAGACATTCATGTATTATCTCTTACCGCAACACCGATCCCAAGAACCCTTCAAATGTCTTTGGTGGGATTAAGAGATTTATCCATTATTTCCACTGCACCATTAAATAGGCAATCTATAGCTACAGAAATAATCAATTTTAATGAAAAAGATCTTACAGATGCCATTCAAAAAGAACTTAATAGAAATGGACAAATTTACTACGTATGTCCTCGAATTAAAGAACTGAAAGAAGTTGATGATTTTCTAAAAAAAGCAATGCCTGAGTTAAAATATAAGATTGCACATGGACAAATGCCTCCCAAAAAACTTAAGAATACCATGATTGATTTTTACAATAATGAATTTCAATTATTGTTATGCACAACGATTGTTGAGTCGGGTTTAGATTTACAAAAAACTAATACTATGATTATTCATAATGCAGATAAGTTTGGATTATCACAACTTTATCAATTAAGAGGGAGGATTGGTCGGTCAAATATTGAGGCTTTCTGTTATTATACCGTGAAAGACATTAACGGTATTACTGAAAATTCATTTAAAAGACTTTCTTTGCTGAAAAAATTTAATAGCAGGGGATCTAGCTTTAATTTAGCAAGTCATGATCTTGATATGAGAGGTTCTGGCAATATAATTGGTGACGCACAATCAGGTCATATAAAAGAAATTGGATTAGAGTTATATCATCGTCTTTTAAAAGACAAAATAATTGAACTGAAAAATGATAGCGATTCAATTGATAATGACTGGTCTCCACAGCTCAATTTAGGTTTAAATGTTTTAATTCCTGAAAAATACATACCAAACTTAAATACACGATTATTCTTTTATAGAAAATTAGCATATTTAAATACTAATAGTGAACTGACTGAATTTAAGAAAGAAATGGAAGATAGATTTGGATTAATGCCTAATGAGGTCAATCACTTATTCAAAATCACTGAATTAAGAATTTTGTGTAAACAATTAAGTGTAGAAAAATTTGATCTTGGCAAGAAAGGTCTAACTATTAAATTTAGAAATAATAAATTTGATAAGAGCAACAAATTGATTGATTTTATAAATCTTAACAAATTTGATATTAAATTAAGAACTGACCAAACACTTGTCTATAATTTTAGTAAAATCTCTGATAAACAGAGAATATATAAAGCTTTTAGCTTTGCAAAAAAATTGGCCTCGCTATAATCAATGGTATGGGTGTACTTAGTGGATATAGAATAATTGAATTATCTGGAATAGGCCCAGGTCCATTATGTGGAATGTTATTTGCAGATCTAGGTGCCGAGGTCATAAGAATTGATCGAAAAAAAACAGCATTACCTCATACAAAGCCAAAATATGATATTACAGGAAGAAATAAAAAATCTTTTAGTTTAAATCTTAAAAATAAAGAATCTCTCGATATATTTAATAGCCTTATTAAAAGTGCTGATGCATTAATAGAAGGTTTTAGACCAGGTGTTACTGAAAAACTTGGTGTGGGACCTAGTGACTGTATGAAAATAAATCCAAAATTGGTATACGGAAGGATTACTGGCTGGGGGCAAACGGGTCCGCTATCCAAAGCTGCTGGTCATGATATTAATTACATTGCATTGGCTGGCGCGCTACATTCAATAGGAATTATTGAGAAACCAACAGTACCTTTAAATCTTATTGGTGATTATGGAGGGGGAACTATGTTTTTAGCTTTTGGAGTTTGTGCTGCATTGTTATCAGCTTCAAAAACAGGCAAAGGGCAGGTAGTTGATGCAGCTATGATAGATGGCGTTTCAACTCTTACGTCAATTTTTTACAGTTTATCGCAATCAGGCCTTTGGGATGTTAATAAGAGAGGGATGAATTTACTTGATGGGGGGGCTCCATTTTATCAAGTCTATGAAACAAAAGATCATAAATTTATATCTCTTGGATCACTTGAACCTCAATTTTATCAGCTGCTGATTGAAAAATTAGAACTTCAGAGTGATTTTAGTAATCAATTGGACATGAACGAGTGGCCGAAGTTAAAAGAAAAATTAGAAACTACTTTTAAAACTAAAAATATAAGTGAATGGAATAAATTATTTGAGGGTTCTGATGTATGTTATGCGCCTGTGTTGTCAATAAATGAAGCCAAAGATCATCCCCATATGATTGATAGAAACAACTTTATTGATGTGGATGGAGTAATTCAGCCAGCACCTGCACCTAGATTCAGTTCTGATGATAAAACAGAAATAAAAAAGGCACCTGAAATTGGTCAAGATAATAATGATATTATGAGAGAAATTGGCTACAGTGATGAAGAAATAAAAAAATTTTATGAAAATGAGGTTATATAATTATGCCAAGTTTTGATGTCGTTAGTCGCTTAGAAATGCAAGAAATTGATAATGCAGTATCTAATGCAATGAAAGAAATAACTCAAAGATATGATTTTAAAGCATCTATATCAAAATTAGAACGTTCAGACAATATCGTAACTCTCTTAACAGAAGATGATATGAAGGCAAAACAAGTAATAGAAATACTTACATCGCACTTAATAAAAAGAAAGATTGACCCAAAAGCAGTAAAACTTAAATCCTCCGAAAACGCTTCAGGAAATACCATAAGACAGAAGTACGATTTACTCGAAGGGATTGATCAAGAAATGGGTAAGAAGATTACCAAAATGATTAAAGATACAAAATTAAAGGTCCAAGCAAAAATTCAAGGTAATGAGTTGAGAATTAGCGGTGCTAAAAAAGATAATTTACAAGATGTGATGTCTAAGATTAATGAATTGAAACTTGAGCTACCCTTACAATTTGTAAATTTTAGAGACTAATTATCTGATTGGTTGATCACTAGTAATATTTTGGTCTTTTACTTTTTCTCTGTATAAAATAAATATTCCAGCAGAAACAATTATTGCAATACCAGTCCAAGTTTTAAGGTCTACTGTTTCACTCCATATAAACCAACCCAATATAACAGCCCATATCAAAAATATATACTCAAACGGAGCTATAATGTAAGGCCTTCCATGTCTATATGCATTAAAGAGAAAAATAAATCCAAATATTACAGACACTCCTACAACAAATATCATGAATAAAGACTTTGGATCGTTAAAAAACCAATCTCTAAAAAGAAAATTTAAAACTTCACTATTCGAATTACCAAAGTCTAAAAATACTCCTGAAAATGTAATTATAGGGCAAATAATTATCGTGGCGATATAAACATGCAATGTTTGAGTATAAACATTATCTTTTTCAGATGTGTATTTAATAATTATCATGTTTGCAGAATAACCCGCAGCACAAAGAATAGGGTAGATCATGTATATATTGAATGAATTAATGTCGGGTGAGACAATGAACAATACACCAATAAAACCATAAACAATGATTGCCCACCTTATTAATCCTATCTTTTCTCTCAAAAATATTCCTGAAAATATCGTAATGAAAAATGGCGCTGTAAAAAATAGTGCTGTAGCCTCAGCAAAAGTCAAATAATGAAGACCTATATAATAGAAAACAAAAGCTAAAATAAACATTACTGTTCTAAAGATCGATAATTTAGGAAACTCAGTTTTTAATATAATGTCTTTTTTAGTAATTTTTAAAAAGAGAGTTAAGAGAATTAATGCAACAACACTACGAGCAAACATTACCTGTAGAATTGAAATATCAACAGCAAGCAATCTTATGACAGTATCCTGCAATGCAAATGCTGTCATTCCAAGCATGATATATGTTATTGCAAGAAAATTATTTTCCTTCATTTAATAGATTTTTATTTGAATAATAGCTTACTATGCACTAGTTAAAAAGCACTGATGAACATTAAAAAACCAATTTACAATGAAAAATATAGACACTGAATATGATTATATCATAGTTGGCGCTGGCTCAGCTGGGTGTGTGTTAGCAAATAGATTGTCAAAAAATCCAAATAACCGTGTTCTTCTTCTTGAGGCTGGCAGGGAAGATAAGTCCATAACATTGAAAATGCCTGGTGCCGTCTTATTAAACCTAAAAAGTACAAAGCATAATTGGGCATTTAAAGGCGAACCAGAACCAGAGCTTGCAGGGAGACAGCTGCAACATGATCGCGGCAAAACTCTTGGTGGATCTTCATCAATAAATGGCATGGTATTTATTCGAGGAAATTCATTGGACTATGAAGGGTGGAGACAAATGGGTTGTGACGGCTGGGGTTACGCAGATGTCTTGCCTTATTTTAAAAAAATGGAGTCCTATAGCGGAGGTGGGGATGATTTTAGAGGTGATACTGGACCTTTAAAAGTACATAGAAGCGTGCCCAAAGATCCACTTTCCATTGCCTTCATTAAAGCAGGAAAAGAAGCAGGATACAAAGAAACAGATGACGTTAGTGGATATTGCCAGGAAGGTTTTGGTATTTTTGACCGGACTGTATTCAAAGGAGAAAGATGGAGCACAACTCGTGGATATCTTGACCCGGTGCGTGATCGAGAAAATTTAACCATTATTACAAAAGCACTAGTGTGCAAGTTAATTCTTGAAAATAACAAGGCAACAGGAGTTTGTTTTAAAAATAATAAAAATAAAATATTTAATGTAAAATCAAAGAAAGAAGTCATTCTTTGTGCTGGTGCGGTTGGATCTCCGCATGTACTAATGCTGTCAGGAATTGGTCCAAAGGATCATTTGCAATCAATGGGTATTAATCTTGTAGTTGACATGCCTGGTGTTGGGCAAAACCTTCAGGATCATCCTGATTTTATGATAAAATATAAATGCTTAAAGCCAGTTACATTATGGCCAAAGACTAAAAGACTAAACAGTATAGGCGCTGGCATTCAATGGCTATTAACTAAAGAAGGCATATGTGCATCCAATCATTTTGATTCAGTTGCATGTATTAGGTCTGGGCCAGGAGTTGAGTATCCAGATCTACAATTATGTATTTCACCAATCGCGATGGAAGATAATTCATGGCAGCCATTAAAGGAGCATGCGTTTCAGGTGCACGTCGGTTTAATGCGTACACATAGTCGCGGTAGGATTGAATTACGTTCAAATAACCCTGCTGATCCACCTCGTATTTTAGTTAATTATCTAAAAGATAAACGTGATAGGGAGTTAATGCGTAAAGGAATTTATTTAGTTCGCGAATTATTAGATCAACCATCATTTTCTAAATTAAAGGGTGAAGAGATTTTTCCAGGTGATAATTGCAAGTCAGATGCTGACCTTGATGCTAAACTGAATTCGCATACGACTAGTCAATGGCATTTAGCTTGTACAGCGCGTATGGGTTTAAAAACAGACAAATATGCAGTAGTGGATAATTCAGGTAAGGTTCACGGCATCACTAGTCTACGAGTTGTTGACGCTTCTATCATGCCTTTTGCTCCAAATGGCAATACAAACGCGCCAACAATAATGATTGCTGAGAAAATTAGTGATGAAATATTAGGCTCTAAACCTTTAACGCGCATAGAGTTGCAAACTTGGAAGAGCCCAAATTATCAGACTGATCAACGATAAATAATTATTACTAAATAATTTTACTTGAAGTTTATGGCGGAGAGGGTGGGATTCGAACCCACGGAGGAATTACTCCCTCGTCAGTTTTCAAGACTGATGCTTTCGACCACTCAGCCACCTCTCCAGGAATTTTTAATTTATTTGAATTAAAATATATGACAATCTTTAATTGAGAAACTCAAATTTAGAAACAGTATAAATAGTGAGGACTGATATTGAAAGGCAAAGCGCTATTCCCCATATTATATCAAACACAATTATTTGTGTATTAAGTGTATTAAATACAGCTTTTACAGTTAGTGCATAAGTCGCGTATGTAACGAGGCCATAAATAATTGAAGGCATGATAATTGATGACACACCATTATCTTTATTTGGGGCTATGACAAAATAAACTAAACCAAATACAAAAATAAAATAAAAAATCAATGCTACCGGTATGTTGAAATCTATTTTGACATCTTTTGGCAGGTTTTTTTCATAAACTTTTCTAACAAATAAACTGATGCCTATTAAATCAATAATAATAAAATATATAAATGTTGTAATGTATAGCTTAATCATCATAGTTATCATTAATGAATAATAACAAAATAATCAATGCATTATTGAGTGCACTTGGAGCACTAATTTTCATAAGTTTTCTAGCTTTTCTTGAAAATTCATTTGAGGGCACAATTTGGCTGATACCACCATTCGGCGCTTCTATGGTTTTAGTCATGGCTGTGCACGAGAGTCCATTAGCAAAACCAACTAATATTTTACTTGGACATATACTATCTGCTTTATCAGGTGTTATTATTTTATATATAATAGGCGATCACTTTCTAGCGCTGGGATTAGCTGTAGGATTGGCAATCTTTGTAATGATCATTACTAAGACTATACATCCACCAGCAGGCGCTAATCCCATTATCGTCATTCTAACAGGTCAGGGAATATTTTTTGTATTGTTTCCAGTAGCCGTTGGAGCGTTTATGTTAGTTATATTTGCTTATCTATATAACAAGCTTTTGAAAAGAAATTATCCTTAATAGAATTAATTTTTATTTGCTTTTTCAATTACTGAACAATATTGATCAATAAATGAATTTCTCATTGGGTTAGGAGGTAATTTATCAAATTTACCAGATTCTATATTTTTTAATTGATTTGTTGAAATCTTTGTTGTTGTTGCAATAGCTTTTAAATCAAGTTCAATGCTTTTTCTTAACTTTGACAATTCTCTTATTTTTTTAACAGTTTCATTATCAATTTCACTGCTTATATTTGTAGATTGTTTTCTATCCATAACAAAGATGCCAGCGTCATTTTGAACCATTTTTCTAAATACTCCAGAGATTATTTTTCTATAAAACGTCAGAAATTACAAATACTATTATGCACGAAAATTATGTATTTTACTAATTATAACACCCAAATTGGGTTAGATATTAAGTCCTTGTTTTAATTATCTTATTTGGACCCTCAAAAAGAATATCCGCTTCTTTAAGTCGATTTATAAGATGTTCTCCAAGTCCAGTTGCAGTAGTTAAGACGCCTCCTTTGTTTGTATTTTCTAAATATCCATTGGATTTCACTAAGCATAATGCAGACTCACATATGAATTTAGCTGTAGTTTTATAGCCTGGGTCTCCATCACCATAAATTCTCAACTTATAAAATTCATTATTAGTATTTTTGCCAATAAATATACTTTCAAACCATCCGTTATCACGCGTTTTTTTATCAGGTCCATTACCTGGCTTTGTAAATAATTTTCTAAACAAAGAACTTATTGGACTCACGATCATTAATCCTAGCACTACTAATCCAATTGATACCATTAGGGCAGAAGAATACTTTTTAACATTCATAAACTCTTTATAAGTAAAGTCCGATCCATAACCTGACTGATTAAGTTCATGTAATTCAACACTCCTCCTGACAACTCTTGTGTTAGCAATAGACATAACAAAAGGCGCAGACCATGATTTAATGCTGTCTATGTACTTTATTTTAAATGTGTCTTTACTAGCTTCTTTATTTTGTTTTTCTATGAAACCTTTACTATTTAATAGGAAAGGGTGTCCGATTGAGTAGTTTGTTTTATAATTTTTCATTGTAAAAGCACTTTCAATTGTTCCACCGCTTACACCACCACCTCCACGATGATAACCATCAATAGACAATAAGTTTTCACCAAGAGATCGTTGTAAATAAAAGCATCCCATATCTGATGGAATTGAATCATAGCCACATGAAGGAATGATCTTAATTCCTTTTTTTTCTGCTTCTTCATGATGTTTATCAATTAAATCTCTAACCCATATATTTTCACCGGTAATATCTACATAATGGGTATTATTTTTCACACAACATCCTACCAATCTATCACTGTATCGATTAAAAGGACCCGCCAAAGAAGCTATGACATTTGTTTGAGCGGCAATTTTATTTAAACCGGATATATCTTCACAATCAGCAATGAAATATTTAGGTTTATAGGCGGTACTACTTGATATCTTATCTAGTTTTTCCTCATTTCTGCCAGCAATTGCCCAATTGATATCAGAATAATTTTTGTCCAAATACTCTACAACCAAACGGCCAGTAAATCCTGTTGCGCCATATATAATTAATTCATAGTCTTTTTGCATAAATGTATAAATATAAGCCTTTATGTGTTAAGTATAGTAATATGTTAGACTGGTTAATAGGCGGCCTTGTTACTGTTTCTTTCTTTTATTTACTTTACTGGGCATTAACTTTGATATTTTAGATATCATGGTCAGTTTTTTTGTTTCATTATTCCAAGATCTATCAATGATTTTTTATTCATTCTCTGCAATCTTATTAATAATAATAATTGGCGCTTATTTATTAAATTATTTTAAAAATATGAAATAATATCAATACTTAAGACATTTATTTTTAAGTGTTGCTTTAATTTAAAAAATACTTTAAAAAAATGATACAAAACATTGATTTAATTGATAAAAATATAAAAAAAGACTCATTAATTGTAAATCCTATTAACAAAGCATCGCTCCAACCTATTAAAGAGTCTTTTGAAATGGGTATTTTAGAACCTATCCTAATAGGAAATAAAGACATTATTGCCGCATTATTAAATGATTTAAACTGGCATTTGCAGCCTGAAATTATTAATTCATCTACTGAAGAAGAGTCGTCAAAGATCGCATGCAGATTAGCTAGTGATCGCATAGAAGACCCTTATTTAATCGTTAAGGGTCATTTGCATACAGATGTTTTGATGTCAGAGTATATTAGATCGGAATATAAACTCCTAGTGAAAGGTAGGCGACTGAGTCATATATGGTTTATGACTTTTCCAGATGACGTCAGAAGTCCTTTAATTGTCACAGATGGCGCATTGAATATAAATCCTAATGTTGAAACGAAAAAACATATTATTAATAACGTTATTGAATTTACTTCAAAACTTCCAAATTTTGTCCCAAAAATAGCTATTCTATCTGCAACTGAAGAAGTTTTATCACAAATGCAGAGTTCAGTTGACGCAAAAGATCTAGTTGATTGGTCTAGAATAGAGCACCCAACTACAGACATACATGGCCCATTTGCATTTGATAACGCAATATCATCTGACGCAGCTAAAATTAAAGGAATCAATAATAGTGTTGCTGGCAATGCAAATGTAATTGTCGTGCCAAATGTTGAAACAGGTAATTCATTAGTAAAGATTATGGTTAATTATATGAATTGTACGGCAGGGGGCTTTGTTACAGGAGGTAGATCTCCTGTTGTCATAACTAGCAGGTCCGATACATCAAATTCACGACTGTCTTCAATTGTAAATGCTGTTTTGAGTTCACTTTAATTATTTTAAAGCTTGCATTAGATCATTAATTAAATCTTCTGAATCTTCAATTCCAACAGAAAGTCTAACTAATTTTTTGGGCACTTGGTTGTATGACTTATCTTCTAAATAAGCATGTGTCATTAATGCAGGAGACTCTATAAGTGATTCAACTCCACCTAGGCTTTCTGCAATAGTGAATATCTTAAGTCTTTTCATGAACTTTGAGATATCTGACATTTTACCCTTATGAATAAATGTTATCATTCCACCAAAACCATTCATTTGTTTTTTAGCTATATCGCTTTGCTTATGATTTGTTAAGCCGGGGTAGGTAACATCAGAGAGTTTTTTATGACCTTTTAAGAACCTTGCAACTTTAATTCCATTTTCATTATGTTTTTTTATTCTAAGCGAAAGAGTCTTAATCCCTCTTAGAATTAAAAAGCAATCAAACGGACTTGGTACTGCTCCTGTAGAGTTTTGTATCAATGCAAGTTTCTTTTCTAATGTTTTATTTTTGCCTATGACAAGTGAACCACCAATAATATCAGAGTGCCCATTTATGTACTTGGTAGTTGAATGATTAACTATATCTATACCGAAATCTAATGGTCTTTGATTTATTGGCGTTGCGAAAGTATTATCACAAACAGTCATAATCTTATGTTTCTTTGCTATGCGAGAAATACGCTTTAAATCAGCAATTTTCAAAAGTGGGTTAGTAGGTGTTTCTACCCAAATCATCTTCGTATTTTTTTGAATATGTTTACTAAAATTTGTGTTTAGATCCACAAATGTGAAATCTATATTTGATGATTTAGATTTAATTTCATTAAACAGTCGAAAAGTTCCACCATATAAATCATCAAACGCAATTACATGGTCTCCAGGTTTTAGGAGATCTATGACTGCTGTTTGGGCAGCAACACCCGATGCAAATGCAAATGCTTTGTGTCCGTTTTCTAGCTCAGCTAGTGAAGCCTCTAAAACTTCACGTGTTGGATTTTGAGATCTTGAATATTCATACCCCTTATCTTTCCCTGGTGTATCTTGAGCAAATGTTGAAGTCGCGTATATTGGAGTCATAACAGCGCCGGTGAGTGGATCGCTTTTAATGCCTGCATGCACAGACAATGTGTCGAACTGATTGATTTTTTTTAAATCAGATTTTTTTCTTTTAACCATTCACTATTATACGCCGTATTTAAATATTTTTCACCATTATCACAAACAAATGTTACAACATTTTTCTTTTCTTTTTGTTCATGACAATACTTTAATGCGGCACAAATGAGAGTTCCGCTCGATGATCCACCTAATATGCCCTCTTTTAATGCAAGTGTACGAATTGTTTGAAAAGCTTCTTCATTGCTCACAGAGTAAGCTTTTTTAATGTATTTTAGATCTAGTGTATCGGGAAGAAAATCTTCTCCAATACCTTCAACCAACCACTTATAATCAGCATTTTTTAAAGGTTTTTTTTCAACTGCATCTTTGACAATTGAACCTTCAGGATCAGCAAGAACCATTTCGGTTTTAGGATTATTCTCCTCAAAAAATTTACCAATACCGGAAATAGTCCCTCCAGTGCCAACGCCACAAACAATTGCATCTACATCTCCGTCCATTTGTTTGAATATCTCTGGAGCCGTAGTCAATTGATGAGCTAAAGGATTAGATTTGTTGGTAAATTGATTAGCCATAAATGAGTTTTCAGTTTCAGCGGCAACTCTTTTAGCCATATTTACATAATGTTCTGGGCTATCAGGTCCTACATCACTTTTTGCAAGCATTACCTCAGCACCAAGGGATTTTAAATGAAAAATCTTATTTTGATTCATCTTATCTAATATTATAACTTTCGCTTTATAACCCTTTAACAAAGCTATTAGTGCTAATCCAAGGCCGGTATTACCAGCTGTAGCCTCGACAACTGTTGACCCCTTTATCAAATCTCCATTCTTTTCTGCATCATTTATTATTTGGAGCGCAACGCGGTCTTTTATAGAAGAACCAGGATTCATATTTTCCATCTTTAAGAAGAGATTACATTTGCCTGCATCTATATTTTTAGCTTGAACTATTGGCGTATTACCAATTAAATCTACAAGTGATTTTATATCTTTCATAAAAATTATGCTATTAATAGGTAGATATGAGTTTAAAATTTAAATTTTCATCAATTATAATGATCTTTACTATAATTAATCTGTCGTCTTTGCAAGCAGATGAGGACTATAGCTTTATTGAATGGCTTGAAAACATCAAAAATATTGCTGTTAAAGTGGGGATATCACAGGAAACCGTTGATTTATCATTAAGAGACATTGTAATCAACGAACGAGTTTTAGAACTCGATAGATCTCAACCTGAGTTTACACTTACGCTAGATGAATATCTAAAGAATACGACACCGAAAAGTAGAATGCTTAAAGGCAAAAAGTTATACAGTGAGCATGAAGATTTACTTTTGAGAATATACAATGAGTTTGGTGTACAGCCCCGCTTTATATTAGCCTTATGGGGCATAGAAACAAGTTTTGGAACGTATACTGGTTCATTTAATGTAATACGTTCTTTATCGACATTGTCACATGATCTAAGAAGAAGAGAGTTTTTTACAGATGAACTAATAAACGCATTAACAATCATTGACCAAGGCCACATTACTGGCGATGAAATGATGGGTTCATGGGCAGGGGCCATGGGGCAAAATCAGTTTATGCCATCTAGCTTTTTAAATTACGCAACAGATTTTGATAAAGATGGCAAAAAAGACATTTGGGCTACCTTGCCAGATGTATTTGCTTCATCATCAAATTATTTGAAAGAGTCTGGCTGGAATGATGATTTAACTTGGGGCAGAGAGGTAATGACTACAAAAACTATTCCAGATGATATTATTACAACGTCTGCCAAAGAAATCAATATATCAAAATCTCTTAGTGAATGGGCTGCTTTAGGTATATTGAAAAAGAATGGGGAAAAATTACCACTTCGAGATATTCAGGCATACTTAGTTTATCCAGAGGATATTGAAGGCCGAAAGTTTTTGGTTTACGAAAATTTTAAAGTTATTATGAAATGGAACAGATCTCTCTTCTTCGGATTATCAGTTGGCATATTGTCTGATATGATTGAATATTATTAATGAAAATTTTTTTACTAATAATTTTCTTAATTCTTACTAATTGCACAATAGCAAATGTTATCCCGCTCGTAATTGAAGACGGTAATAACAAAAATACTATTAAAATAATTGAGAAATTAATAGAAGAACCATATCAGGTGAATGGTAAGTGGTTTTACCCTCATGATTATAAAAAATTTGAGGAAATTGGCTTAGCACAATTGGAAACAAGTTTAAAAAATGGCAGTAAAACTAAAAATGGAGAATACTATCATAATGATACATTATCAGGAGCACATAGATCATTGCCATTACCATCAATTATTGAAGTTACGAACCTTAATAATGGTAAATCTGCATTGGTAAGAGTAAATCATCGAGAAGCATTTTCTTCGATTAAAGTAGTCAGTTTATCTGAAGCTGTTTTTAAAAAACTAGGCATGAATCGAAATGGCGACTTAGTCAAGATATCTCTTATAGATTCAAACGAAAGTTTTGTTCTATCTAAAGCATATACTTACGATGAAGAAAAAAAAGTTGTAGAAGCTCCAGTATCAAGTGTTGTTATAATTGAAAAAGAAAAAAATGATTTATCTGCTAATAATAAAAATATTAATAATAAAAATTTATATAATAAGATTTTTATTAATATAGCTAGCTTTGCATTCAAAGAGAGTGCTCAAAAAATCAAGAGAGATCTATCAAACTATGATGTTAGGATTTTTGAAAAGCAAAACCTGTCAGGCAATACGGAATACAAGGTATTAATTGGACCCTATAGCGATGTAGAGTCATTATTAATAGATCTTAATGATGACACATTTAAAAAATATGAAGATTTATCAATATATTTAATATAATAATATTCTATGCATAGATTCATTTTAACAGTCTTATCAATTCTCTTGCTAAACTCAGTATTTGTA
Organism: uncultured Pelagibacteraceae bacterium; assembly: GCA_902526565.1. GTDB lineage: Bacteria > Pseudomonadota > Alphaproteobacteria > Pelagibacterales > AG-422-B15 > CACNXQ01. The sequence continues at coordinate 29,083 of CABZLP010000009.1, forward strand.
TTTGCTTCGTACATAGACACCGATGCTGAAACCGCAGTAGTTATTGATGCAACTACTGGAAAAGTATTATTTGAAAAGAATAAAGATAAAAAAACCTATCCAGCATCAATGACAAAAATTATGACAACATTGATAGTTTTTGAAAAATTGTCTAACGGCACATTATCACTTGATGATACTTTTTTAGTATCAGAAAAAGCATGGAAAGAAAGAGAAGGCTCATCAATGTTTGTTGAAGTTGACAAAAACATAAGAGTGGAAGACCTATTACGTGGCATTATAGTCCAGTCTGGTAATGACGCATGCATAGTAGTTGCAGAAAATATTGCTGGAACAGAAGAATCTTTTGCTAAAATGATGACTGAAAAGGCTATAGATATTGGGATGAACAATACAAAATTTACCAATTCAACAGGCATGCATGACAAAAATAATTTTTCTACCGCGTATGACCTTGCAATCTTATCTCAATATTTGATTAATAATTACCCTGAATATTATCATATGTTTGCTGAAACTGAATTTGAATGGTCAAATATAAAGCAAAAAAATAGGAATTCTCTTTTGTATAAAAATATGGGTGTTGATGGATTAAAAACAGGGCATTTATCTGTTTCGGGTTATGGACTTGCAGCATCTGCAATAGACGGTGATAGACGCGTAATATCTGTTACAAACGGATTTAGCAGTAGGCAAAAAAGATCTCAGGGCTCGTCTAGACTTATTACATGGTCGTTTAGAGAATTCGAGAATATTAGACTTTTTGAAGATTTTACAGAATTTGCAAGTATAAATATTCCTGGCTCTAATGAAAGCAGTTCTTTAATTGGCGCAGTAAACGATATAGTTCTGACAGTTCCAAAAACAAAAGAGAAAGAATTACATTATGAAATTGAATTATTTGAAGATATCAAATTTCCAATAACTTCAGGCGATATTATTGGAAAAATAAAAGTTGATATACCAAATGAAGATCCTGAATATTTTGATGTAGTATCTGTAAACGATGTAAATAGAAGTAATATTTTTTCAAGATTTTTCTCCTATATTTACATCTCACTGGTAAATCTATTTATTTAATTTGTGATCAAGCCACGATTTATATCATTTGAAGGTGGGGAAGGATCAGGTAAGTCGACACAAATTAAACTGCTAGCAAAAAATCTTGCTAAATATGGAGATGTTATCACCACGAGGGAACCCGGTGGTACAATTGAAGCTGAGATAATCAGAAACTTACTTGTTAAAGGCAAAAATAATAAATGGAGTGGGGTAGTAGAAACTTTACTTTTATACGCGGCCCGTAAAGATCATATAGATAAGATAATAGCCCCAAGCTTAAAAAAAAATAAATGGGTTTTATGTGATAGATTTAAGGAATCTACTTTAGTTTATCAAGGATATGGGAAAAATGTTGATGTAGATCTTATTAAAAAGCTTGATAAAATAATAACTAATAATTTAACACCTGGCTTAACCTTTATATTAGATATTAACCCAATAATTGGCCTAAAAAGGTCTAAAAGAAAATCAAATACCGAAACACGTTACGAGAATATGTCTTTAGGCTTTCACAATAAAATTCGTAAAGCTTTTAAAGCTATAGCTAGGTCAAATAAAAAAAAATTTATATTAATTGATGCAAATCAAGATATTAATCTAATCCAGGACATTATCTGGAAAGAAGTATCAAGTAAAATAAATGAAAAATAATAGAAATCTGTATTCAAGTGAAGTTAGAGCTTTATATAAAATATTTAAATCTCAATTGCCTAATTCAATAATACTTACAGGACAAGATACTGATATTATTTCAACCATTGCTAAAAATCTTGCTTCATTAATTATATCAAAGAAATTATTTGAAAATCGTGACGCATTTGAAGATTACTTATTAAACTCTATTCATGAGGACTCTAATTATATTTTAAAAATAGAACCTATATTTCTTGAAGAAAAACAAAGATTTAAAAAGAAGCTTTATAGGGAAGATGTAAAATACGTTAATGATTTTTTTTCAACCAAAGATGAATATGATCAAAAAAGAG
>CABZLP010000010.1 GCA_902526565.1 uncultured Pelagibacteraceae bacterium
CTGGGTTGGCTTTAGACCTTCCGTTCCTGATTCACTTCCTGTTATTGGACAATCTTCAAAAAACCCTTATATTTATTATTGTTTTGGTCATCAGCACATTGGATGGTCATTAGGAGGCATATCAGGAAAACTGATAGCCCAAAAAATTTGTGCAAATAAAACTGATATTGATTTAGCGCCTTACTCGCTGGAGAGACTTTAAATATGAAATATTCTTTTTACAATTTAGTTCGTAACTCATTTTCATACCATGAGAATTGGGAAAAGGCATGGAGCAGTCCAGAGCTTAAACCCGAATATGATGTTATTATTGTAGGTGGTGGAGGTCATGGACTTGGTACAGCTTATTATCTAGCCAAAGAATTTGGTGTAAAAAATATTGCTGTTCTTGAAAAAGGCTGGATTGGTGGTGGTAATACTGGTCGAAATACAACAATTATACGATCTAACTATTTATGGGATGAAAGTGCAGCACTTTACAATCATGCAGTTAATTTATGGGAAGGTCTTTCAAGTGAACTAAATTTTAATGTAATGTTTTCTCAACGTGGACTGTTTCATCTAGCCCATTCAGTCCATGATATGCAAGAAATTACTAGAAGAGGATATTCAAATTACTTGAACGGAATAGATGCTGAGATTCTGAACCAGGAACAAGTTGCAAAAAAAATTCCTCACATGAATATGCATGGTAGATATCCCGTGTTGGGCGCGTTACTTCAAAGGCGTGCAGGTACGGCAAGACATGACGCTGTTGCCTGGGGATATGCAAGAGCTGCGGAAAATCTTGGTGTCGATATAATTCAAAATTGTGAGGTAAAAGGAATTGATATTTCAAATGGAAAAGTCGTGGGACTTCAAACAACAAAAGGTTCTGTTAAGGTAGATAAGGTTGGATTAGTACCCGCAGGACATTCATCTGTATTAGCCGACATGGCAGGCTTTACTTTACCTATTAATTCTGTTCCTCTTCAAGCACTTGTAAGTGAGCCGATCAAGCCAATTTTAGATTGTGTCATCATGTCTAATTCTGTGCATGTTTACTAAAATCTTTTTTTGCTGAATTAAAAAATAATCTTGTTGACCATCCGTACATAATTGAGTTTCTAGATAAATAAGGTTCTACGCCAGCCTCTTTAAATAATTCTTCATATCCGTCATCCATTTTAGAAAGAAGCTTGGTTAAATTCTTTACTGTTACGTTTACATTGCTATTTCTGCAGTTGTATAAATAATTAAGAATAAAAGGCAAAGTCTTATTGAGTCTTTTAAATCTTATAAAAAGAGGACTGTTTTTATTTAAAAGAAGATATGGGAAAAGATAAAAAAATGACGAGGAGTTGGTAGGAATATTAGCATACCTTGCATAGGTCCCTGCATTCCCAAAGCTTGCTTGACTACCAGGGTCATTCATGTCAAATAACGTTACATCTTGTCCATATTTCTGTAGCCAATTAGCAGAAGAGATGCCAACAATTCCTGCGCCTATAACTGCTATCTTCATATAAATTTATTTCTAGTTAGATCTCATTTCAATTAATCTACTTACTGTCCTTTGAAATTTATCTTTAAGGTAAAACGCACTTCCCAACTTTTCAATTTCTTTATCAGAACTAATAATAATTTGAATTTGGTTATCATAAAGTACATCAATCAGGTTGATAAACCTCTCCTGCATATTTGCGTTGGCATTGCTAAAAATTGGTACATTCTCAATTATAATTTTATCTATATACTTAATCATCTCAAGGTAGTCCTCGGCACCAATATGCCCTCCGCAAATTTGCTCAAACTGAAACCAGGCAATGCGATTTGCTAGTCTTCTTATGACAAAGTCTCTCTTTTTTATGGATACAATTTTGTCATTAGGTGTGTAACCTTCAATCATTTTTTCATATATATCTTTTATTTTAAGACTACTCACTGAGGAATTGGCAATAAAAAAGGTCTCTTTATTATTTAGATTTTTCGTTCTGTAATCTGTATCTATATCTAAGTGATGAATAATTGAATTATCTTTTACTATTTTTATAAAAGGAAGAAACAACTCTCTTTGCAAACCGTCTTTATATAAGTCTTCAGGCTTGCTATTTGATGTAAGTATTACACAAACATTATTTTTAAATAACTCATTAAATAGATGGCCAAGTATCATGGCATCAGCAATATTAGTTACTTGGAATTCATCAAAAAAAATAAATTCATATTTATCTTTAATTTTTTTTGCGAGCTGGGCAATTAAAAATTCTTTGGCTTTATTCTGACTTCTTAAAGAATGTAATTCGTCATGAACTTCGATCATGAATTTATGAAAATGAATTCTTTGTTTATTTTTTACTGACTCACTGAAAAGATCCATAATGAGAGTCTTGCCAATGCCTACACCTCCATGAATATAAAAGCATTTCTTTTTTCCATTGCTTGGTGTATCAAATATTTTAAGAATAAAACTCTTTTTCTTATAACTTAAGAACTTATCAAGTTCATAAATTAAGAGTTCTTGTTTATGATTATATTCTACTTGCTCTTCTGAACAAATTTTCTTGTAGAAAGTGATTGCACTAGACACAAAATATTTATTTAAGCTCTTATTTTGTCATTTTTAGGATCATACGGGCTCTCTGGTATAACTGTCACATCGTGCATATTGCCTAATATATCAATTTGTAATTTTGTACCAACTTCTGACTGAGCAGGATTCACCATTGCAAGAGCAAGTGATTTGTTCACTCTAAATCCATAATTGCCACCTGTTGCTCTGCCTACTACCTTTCCATTACTGTAGATAGGATTGTTACCTAATACATCAGCATCTGTAACTCCATGTACTTCTAATGTGACAAAAGAATTTTCAAAGCCTTTTTCCCTCCATTGTACAAGAGCATCTCTTCCAATAAATTGACCTTTATTTGGATGAATGAACCGATCAATGCCCGACTCGTATCCAGCATACTCAATTGATAACTCTGTACCGATTAGCTTATAAGATTTTTCTAATCTTAATGAGTCCATGGCTCTGATTCCAAAAGGTTTTATTCCCAGATTTTGTCCTGCATCCATTAATGCATCAAAAATATGATTTTGAACCTCAATCGGCGAGTGTATTTCCCATCCAAGTTCACCCACAAAGTTAACTCTTATTGCCAATGTTTCAGCACTGCCAATTTTAATATTTTTACCTGATAACCATGGAAAAGCTTCATTGCTGAAATCATCAGAGGAAACACGCTCCAGCAACTCCCTAGACTTAGGGCCTGCAATAACCAATACCCCCATTTGATTAGTGATATTTTCAAATTTAACACTTCTATCTTCTGGCATATGCTTTTTGATCCAATCATGATCTAATCTTTGCCATGCACCTGCTGAAACACAGTAAAAACTGTCTGCAGACTCTCTCATTATTGTAAATTCCGAATGAACTCCACCTTTTGTATTTAGTGCATGACATAAATTTGTTCTGCCAATTTTTTTAGGAAGTTTATTAGCGACTAGATTATCAAGAAACTCTTCAGCACCTGGTCCACTAATTCTACATTTTGCAAAGGCACTCATGTCAAGCAATCCTACGTTTTCCGAAACATTCTTACATTCATTGCCAATGTGTTCAAACCACGCAGAGCGTCTAAATGACCAATCATCCTCTTGAGGAACTCCTTCAGGTGCAAACCAATTGGCTCTTTCCCAGCCAAATTTCTGTCCAAATACAGCCCCAAGGTTTTTTAATCGATCATAACATGGCGCTTGTCTTAATGGTCTGCCGGCAGGTCTCTCTTCATCAGGATAATGAATAGTAAATACATTAGCGTAAGCCTCTTCATTTTTTTTAATTAAATAAGCTTTCGAGGCATAATCACCAAACCTTCTTGGCTCAACACCAAGCATGTCAATTGTAGGTTCGCCGTCTACGATCCATTCTGCTATTTGCCATCCAGCACCCCCTGCTGCTGTAACACCGAATGAATGGCCATCATTTAGATAAAGATTTTTTCTATCCCATGCAGGGCCTATAATAGGACTTCCATCTGGCGTATAACAAATTGCTCCATTGTAAACTTTTTTAATTCCAGCCTCACCAAAAATTGGGACTCGATTTATTGCATGCTCAATATGTGGGCCTAGTCGATCTAGATCCTCTTGAAATAATTCATATTCACAATCTTTGCTAGGACCATCTACATAACAAGCTGGAGCTCCTTTTTCATATGGACCTAAGATAAGACCTCCTGCTTCTTCTCGCATATACCATGCACCATCTGAACCTCTTAAGACTCCCATTTCAGGAAGGCCTTCTTTTTGTCTCTCTAAAATTTTTGGGTGCGCTTCTGTTACAATGTACTGATGCTCTACAGGGATTACAGGTATATCTAAACCAACCATCTCGCCTGTTTGTCTTACAAAATTTCCTGAACATGAAACTACAACATCACACTTAATTTCTCCCTTGTCCGTTGTTACGATCCAACTATCATCTGGCAGTTGCTCGAGGGCCGTTACTGCTGTTTGTCTATAAATTTCTGCTCCAAGTGCTCTCGCTCCTTTTGCAAGGGCTTGTGTTAAATCATTTGGTTGAATATAACCATCTTCAGGATGTTGTATTGCACCAACAAGTCCATCAATAGAACACAACGGCCAAGCCTTTTGAATTTCTTCAGGTGTTAGAAAATTTACTTTAACTCCAATAGTTTCAGCAACACCAGCATATTGCCTGTATTCATCCATCCGATCTTGGTTCTCAGCCAGTCGTATATTGCTAACCTCTCTAAAGCCAACATCTTGTCCTGTTTCTTTTTCAAGCTCCTGATAAAATTTGACAGAGTATTTATGAATTTGTCCAACCGAATAACTCATATTAAATAAAGGCATGAGACCAGCCGCATGCCAGGTTGAACCTGAAGTTAACTCTTTACGTTCACATAATACGACATCTGACCATCCTTTTTTTGCGAGATGGTATAACGTACTTACTCCAACTACACCGCCACCTATGACGACAACTTTTGCTTTATTCTTCATGAATTAAGGGCCTGCCCAGTCAACGGCACAGTATTCTGCACTTCCCCCAGTGAAATCCCAATTACGACCGTGATCTCTAATCCGACTTCTTTTCGATCCTTTACAAACTATTATCTCTGGTGCAACCCAATATTTTAAATTTGAAACTTTCACAACTTCGCCACGTTCTTTACCCGCTTCATGCTCAATGCGCCCATCAAGAATTTCAGGTATCGTAAATGACCACCCTTCATCAGTTTCTTTGTAAGAAATAGAACATCTTTTAACTCCAAGAAAATTTGCTATCATATGTCTAAACCAACCTGTCTGTCCGCCTGCTTGACCTGAAAATATAACTGCTAAGGCATCTGCTGCATCATCGGAAGCTTTTTCATCAATATATAGACCTGCAGTCCAACCGCCTGAACCCAGAGGACCCGGAACCTCTAAAAGTATGGCAACATTCAATCCACTCAGGTCCATTATGCCTTTGACTTCTCTCTTTATAGGGTTAAACCCAGACCATTTTTCTTCCGCATAACCTTCCTCAATATTAATGCCCCACCATGAAAAACATTTACCGTTAGGTGAATTAGGAACAGCCTTTCCGAGCGACATGGGGCAATTACAAAAAACATCACAATTGCAATTAAGTAAAAAGTTTCCTTTTATTTCCCAGTGTAAGTTTAATGGATTTACAGTCATAAAATTAAATAAATATTAAGTATGCACCCCAACCTACTAGAAGAAGGCCCAGAAATCTAGCGCTAAGTTTCTCATATGGGAGCATTTTTTCAATTAAAACAACGATTGTTAATACAGCAACCCACAGTAGATTCATCACGCCGTTCACAAACAATAATAACATTAATACCCAGCAACATCCGAGGCAAAAAACTCCATGCTGCAAACCAACATATGCTACACTTGCATACCCTTTGATTGGTCCTGACATTATAAACGAAAGGGGGTTCCTGCACTTTTCTAAGCAAGCATCTTTCAGATTCGTAAATTGAAAGGCTCCTGCGCCGATTAAAACCATTCCGGCCAGAAATTTGTTTTGAAGAGTGCCCATCATGTCTACAATTCCATTATTGTGCAGTATGTATTGAAGTGAACAAGCCAAAAGTGAAAAGATAATCCAAATTAAAAAATATGTAGATGATATAACTATCATTTCTAAAAATGGACTTGAGGTCAATTGCATATTTGATCTAATAAGTCTAAAGACATTTAAAAATATAAATGTGGAAGGCAGCATCATGGCAAACATCATTATGCTCCACATTACAAACATCACAATAAAATCATTGACTGTCCATTGACCAGTCATCGGCATCATCAAAAAGTTAATAGATGATACAGACTCATTCATTTTCATGGAATTCATTGACATAACTCCTTCTGTATCAATGTCCATCTGCATTTCATGATCTAGCATACTTTCCATTCCCGTTACTTCACCTGACATAGACCCCATTTCCATTTCTTTATCTGACATGGCTTCCATTGACATATTCATTGAATTTTCATTTTGCATCATCATGTCCATTGAAGGCTGCGCAGACATCAGAAATAAGTAATACCAAGCAAGCACTACTAAAAATGACAACGAAATAAGTGTAACGATATATTCAAACCTTAATGATTCCATATTTAATGCTCGGTAAAATCTAAATTGCTATTTTGCTTCTCAACTTCAAATAATACACTGATTTGACCCGCAAATTCAAATATCAAAATTCCCTCTAAATTCATCCCTTCGATTAGATCTATTTTAAAGTTTGAGAACATAATATGATGGTTTCCTGGCTTTAGTGATTTAGCTTTTTGAGCCGGAAGCTCGATATGATCAACTTTAGTCATCTTTGCGATACCATCTTTGACTTCGGTGAAATGTAATTCCGCGTCTGCAAAAGTTACCTCTATACCTACCAAGCGGTCAATTTCATACCCCATATTAACAATTTTCATATATCCAGCTGCTGGTCCAGATGTGATTGTAAATTTAATATGAGGATGATTAATATTTATATGCTTTTCTTGAAACTGATGTGCATGTGAAACTTTAAATAGACTTAAAAATATTATCATGACTAAGAATTTTCTAGTCATACTAATCTCTTTCAGTTGAGAACATACATACTTCATTTACACAAGTAAACACACATAAAAGTTTTTGATCTTTATTATGATAAGATGACCATAGTTCTGTTTTTTCATAGGTTAAAAGTAATTCAACATTTGGGTCACAATTTTTCTCATTAGCTTTTTCAATAGCTAAATTTTCATACAATTGTTTATTACTTTCAGAACAAGAAAAAATGATTATAGGAAATAATATAAATATTATTTTTTTCATTTTTACAATTTCTTAATATCTTCAACCATTTTATCAATACTTGATCCAAAAGGTAAAATGCTTTGGAGTGTATTTGTGTCATCAAAAATATAATAAAAAGCAGTATGCTGTACCATATAGTTCGAATTTTCTTCTCCAGCTTCAGTTTGTTTGGAGGCACTTAAGTGATTTTGATGCTCTGACGTTGTCGCTGGCTCTACATGTACGAAAAAATCCTTCCAGATTGGCATTAGTGATTCATGACTTCCTGTTAGACCAATGAAATCATTGCCAAAATTGATCAAAAATTCACTTAATCTTTCTGGACTATCTCTTGCTGGATCAACAGTAACAAAGAAAAATTTTATTTTCTCAGTTGAAAAGTTTTCTCTATTTAATTGCTCAATGGCATTGCTCATCAGGTTTGCACTTATAGGACAAATATCTGGACAGTGCGTGAAGCCAAAAAAGAAAACTTTACTGAAGCCATCGTAACTTGTTGTAGATACATTATTTCCCATATGGTCGACTGCTTGAAAATTTAAAAGAATATTGTTAGAGGGAGACGTACGGTCTTTGTTAAATAATTCTGAGACTGCCCAGCCTGCGACAATTGCAAGTAATATAATTGATATAAATAAAAATTTATTAATTATATTCTTTGAAAACATTATTCCATTTTTTCTAGTCTTGAACTAAATGGTAACGGTACAACCTCAACTTCTCTTTCTTCACCATCATGATTAATATTAAACACATCTTCAGAGTTGATTAAATTAATATCAATGTATCCAAGGGCAATATTACATCCAAAATTAGGACTATAGATAGTACTAGTTACAAATCCTTGCTGTTCCCCATTTTTATTAAATAGAGGAATTCTAGCCATATTATAACCGATTTTTTTTCCCGAAATTTTAAATCCAGTGAATTGTTTCTTAATGCCTTCCTCTCTTATTTTTAGAAGGGCTTCTTTACCCACAAAATCAGCCTCCTGATCAAGATCATAAAACTTAGGGAGATTGAGCTCTAAAGGGTTTTCCTCTAGGGATGTGTCACCTTGATGAGAAATCATACCTGCTTCAATTCTATCTATTTGATTAGGGCAACTAGGCACAATTCTAAATTCTTTACCAGCATCCATTAGAGAGTTCCAAAGTGTTGGCGCATCTATTTCTCGAGTGATGTATATCTCATAACCAAACTGATTGCTCCATCCACTTCTAGCAATAATGATATCTATTCCAAAAAGATTAGTCTCGATAAATTGGTAGTATTTTAGTCCCATTATCATCGGATCATCATTTGTTACTTTTCTAATAAGTTCTTTTGATCTTGGCCCTTGTAAAGATAAAGGACATGCTTCAGGTTCTGAAATTTTAACGTTAAATTTACCAGAGAGAGCAACACCTTTGCACCAAAGGATTGCATCTGAGTCAGCAATACTTAGCCAAAATTTGTTATCATTGAATTTTAATATTAATGGATCATTGATAATTCCACCATTTTCATCTGTCATAAATGCGTATCTACAAAAACCATCTTTAAATGTTGATAAGTTTCTCGGTGTCATGTATTGGACAAATTTAGCTGCATCTTCTCCAACAACTTCAACTTGTCTTTCCGCTGCAACATCCCATAAAGTTACGTCATTAATTAATGAATGATATTCCTGCTCAGGTGTAGTATATCCCACAGGCATCGTCATATGATTGTAAGTAGTGAAATTAGTTGCTCCAGATTTTATAGTTTCCTCAAAGAAGGGTGACTTTCTAACTCTGGGTGTGTAAATAATCCCTTTTGACATAAACAATCTCCAAATTGATCCGACCTTATAAACTAAAAAATGAGAAAAAGTAAATCATTTTCAATAATATATTTACTTAATTAAACTTTAATTGATAATTAACAAGCTATGAATCAAAGGTATGAAAAATTTTTAGAGGTTCTCCGTTCAGGGGAAACTATATTACTTGATGGAGCCACCGGATCTGAACTTGAAAACAGAGGTATTAAAATGGATAACTCTTGGTGCGCAACTGCCTCGCTTGAGTTTGATATTCTAAAACAAATTCATAAAGATTACATCAATGCTGGAGCAAAAATAATTACAACAAACACCTATGCTTCAAATCGAATGATATTAGAAGTGGCTGGAGTTGACGATAAATTTGAAGAAATTAATCTAACTGCAATAAATGCAGCTATCCAGGCAAGAGAAGAATGTGGTAGAGATGATGTACTTGTGGCAGGCTCCTTATCTCACCAAATACCGTATGAAGATGCTTTTAGATCGCAAGAAGAAAAAGATAAATATATTAAAAAACTTACCCCAGAATATTTTCAAAAATCTTTTGATGAGCTGGCATTTTTTTTAGCGGATAACGGATGTGATTTTATTTTATTGGAGCTTATGTATAGGCCTGATCGAATTGATATAATTTTTGATTCAGCAAGCAAAGTTGGTATACCTGTATGGGCTGGGTTTTCTTCTAGAAACAAAGATGGCTTGATCGCTCTTACTACTGACTATGAGTATAGTTTTAAAAAAATGATCAGCAATGTTAAACACCATAAATTGGATGCAGTTGGTATAATGCATTGTGATATTAGTGTAATAGAAGAAAGTATAAAAGAGCTCAAGGAAATATATGATCTTCCTATAATGGCTTATCCAGAAGTAGCTGTATTTAATTTTCCGCACTATGACATGAGCAATGTAATTCAGCCAAATGATTATTTAGTCGAAGCAAAAAAATGGAAAGACGCAGGTGCACAGATTATCGGAGGTTGCTGTGGCACAACTGTTGAGCACATAAAAGTACTTAACAAATTATAATTTATTCTTTTTTATTGCTACGTTTGAGGCAAAAATAATCTCTGTCAATCCCGCCAAGATAATAAATGAGCTTCCTAATATCTCTCTCCAGCCAAAAAGTTCATCAGTTAATATTGCAGCGCTAAACGTACCAACTACAATTTCAAAAAGAATGATTATAGAGAATAATCCTGCCCCAATTCTACTGGGTGCTCCTAGTATAACTACATTAGTTGGTAGATGAAATAAGATAGCTATTAATAAGAGCCATGGCATCATTGTAAGCCAAGAATCTAAAGATGGAGCAGAGCCCATTACATCTCTAAGAAAGTAAGCTTGCACTAAAGTAAATATGCCACCATAAAAAAAGAATGAAAAAAGAATTGGAAAGATACCCACTGGTTTTTTAACTTCCATTCGAACTGCTGAAGCTGCTATAAATATACCGCCTAATAGTGCTATCCAATCACCAGAATTTTGCGGAATTGGAATAAATCCATCTTGTCCAAAAACAATCCAAACTCCGGATAAAGCGAGAACCAGAGTGATGTATCTATAGTAGCGTGGAAGCTGCCTAAGGAATATCATTTCAAAAATAGTTGTCCAAACCGGAGTAATATAAAATAGGATTAAAGCTCTCACTACGTCCGTTAATAGAAAGCTATTTGCGTAACATGCTATACCAGCACCAAACAACAGGCCAATAACAGGATAATCAAGGCCGAATGAACTGCCTTTATATTTTCTCCAGAAAGCAACTGGAAGCAGAATTAAAAAAGGGATGACCATTTGTGAAATAGTGGCCCAGCCACCAGTTAAGCCACCAGACTCGAGCGCTCTTTGGGGTATCCAAAATAATCCCCATAATCCTGCTGCAATCAATAATGCAAAACTAATACTATAATGATATGGGTGGCGCGAAGTATTCACTCCTTAATGATAGAGCAAAAAAAAGGCCTTGTATAATTATACAAGGCCTTAATTTTTATTTTGTTAGTAAAGACTTATGGAAGCCAAGCTTGCCAATCGTTAGTACTGTCTTTCCATTCTTGAACTGCTTCTTCAACAGATAAGCCATCATCGCCTACTCTTACAAGCATTTTTGCTTGGTCGACGTTCGCAAACTTCATTTTCTTAAAGAATGCAAGTGCTTCAGCATTTTCTGGCTTCTGCATTGTTGCTGGGTTCATATAGTTCATAGTGTAATCTTTAGCCCAGTTACTTGCAGGCCAAGATCCCATACCACAATCTTGCCAGTTGTTTGCCTCAGTGAAAGAGTCACAAGCTTGGTGAGGAGGAAGACCAATTCCTACCATTTCATTTTTACCAAAGAAAAAGTGTGGCTCCCAAAGATACATTAAGAATGGTTCTTGTCTATCGTAAGAACCTTGTGCCTCTGCGAGAAGTGCAACCTCTGTTCCAAGTTCAACTGCTTCAAAGTCAATTCCCATGATATCAAGTCTTTTTTGATCATGACAGTTCCAACCAGCTACTGGACATCCTATAAGTCGTCCCTTAGAACCAGTTTCAACTGTTGCAAATTGATCTTTGAACTTATTAAGATCTTCCCAACCATTAAAGTCAGGATTAGCATCAACAAAATACTTCGGTACATAATAATCTGATGCACCAATGATACCAGTTGTAAACGCCATCACTTCACCAGTTCCTGAGTACTCTTGGACAACTGCACCATCATAATATAACGGCTCATTGAGCATTACGTCATCAGCTTCTGCATAGCTTGGCCAACTCTCACATGCAAAGTCAATATCACCTGCAGCGATAGCTTCCCAAAGACCGGTTCCTGATGCAAATTCTATTCTATCTACACGATATCCTAGTTCTTGCTCCAACATGCTCACTGCAACCTGACATGTAATCTCTCCTCCAGTCCAGTCAGCAACAGCAGCAGTTAAGCGTTTTGCGTGCGCTGTACCCGCTGAAAATACGAGAAAAGATGACAATATAAGGGCAGTAAAAGTTTTTAAAAATAATGATTTGTTCATTAAATTTCCCCTTTATTAATTATTTAATGATTAATTTTAGCCTGAAAAAGATCAATTAGTAAACCGGTTTATGAAGTTTATTTGAAAATTTAAATAAAGAAAAAGATATAAAAATTATATCTATAAACCTAAGGCATCTCTTTGTTTTTTTGTGTAAGCAAGGCTTATACGGTCAATTATCATTGCTAATAAGCAAATTCCAATACCTGCTGCGAGTGCTCTACCCGTATCAGAGCGAGCTAAGCCATTAAAAACTTCAAGGCCAAGACCTTTTCCTCCAATTAAAGGTGTGACAATTTGCATTGCAAAAGCCATCATAACTGTTTGATTGAAACCCATTACTAAACTCGGTACTGCAAGAGGGAATTTAATTTTACTCAATGTTTGTAACGTTGAGCCTCCAAATGATCTCGATACCTCTGAATATGTTGTTGATACCTGTGACAAGCCTAAGACAGTAAGTCGAATAATTGGAGGTATCGCATAAATGATTGTTGCAAGTAATGCAGAAAATGATCCACCACCGAAGAACATCAAAACAGGAACGAGATAACAGAAATAAGGAAGTGTTTGCATTGCATCTAAAATGACCTCGTTGATATTTTGAAATCTTTTACTGTACGAAGCGATAATGCCAATTGGAACCCCTATCACAAAACATAAAAGAACTGAGATTAGAACTGAAGATAAAGTAATCATCGCTTCGGTCCAAATATTGCATGCTCCTATAAAAGCTAATAAAAAAGCCGTCACAATTGCAAATCTTAAGCCAACAGCCTTCCAACTCATTAAAACTAATGCGCCGATTGTGAACCAATAAGGGAGATAAGTTAGATAGGTATCAAGAGGTCTTAAAAGATAAATCACAACCGTAGCTCGGATAGAACGAGTTATTTCAATAAATGTTGGGTTTACTGTTAATGACTTAACCCCTGCTGCTATTTCATCTCTTATTGATAAGTTCCATGAATCAGGAAAACTTCCAATGGTAGCAATATTTGAGTCATAATAAATGATTCCCAATAAGATAAAAATTCCTGAGAACATGAAATAATGAGCATTTATGAATTGTTCAATTAATTTTCCATAGTCTTTATTAAATAATGAAACTACAAAATTAATTACAAAAGAGAAAATTTTAATAATACTTGAAAATATAAAAGCTATAGCAAAATGAATATACTGTAACGGCTTCTCAAATTGTCTTGCTAAAGGGTAAATATCCCATGTCTGAGGAAGTAGATAGAACTTCTGACTATCAACCGGAAGCGTTACCGTCTCTCGACTGGCTGCTTTCCCAAATCTATCAAACATAATGGCCATTAATAAAACACAAAATCCGCCCTCTAATGCAGCGCCTACCTCAAGTTTTTTGATTGAAACCCAAATATCTGAGCCTAATCCTTGGGCACCAATAAAAGTTGCTAAAACAACTAAAGCTAAAGCCATCATGATTGTCTGGTTAACTCCCATCATTATGCTGGGCAATGCGAGTGGAATTTGCACTTTAAAGAGAACTTGGCTTCTTGTTGAACCAAATGCAGTTGCAGTCTCTATTGTTTCATTTGGAACTTGACGTATTCCCAAGTTTGTCAAACGAATAATTGGTGGCATTGAGTAAATCATTGTTGCAAGTATTGCTGGAGCACCACCAATACCAAAGAAAAACATTGCTGGAATAAGATACACAAAAGCTGGCATCACTTGCATCACATCAAGTGCCGGTTTCATGTTTCGTTCAAATCGATCACTTAAGGCACAAAAAATACCAAGTATAACCCCTACTACAACTGACAAAAATACTGATAGCCCCATAAGAGCTAGAGTTTCCATTGCAGAATCCCATAGTCCAACCATTCCCCAATACATAGTCCCAAATAGAACGAGGAAGCCAAGTTTAATTCCACCAAATGCAAGAGAAGGTATTAGAAGTAATGCTACAATAAATACCCAAGACGAGTCTAAAAGAAAATCTTCAAGCATCCAGTAAAGTTCTTTTACATAAGCGGCAACTGCTCTCGTATATACTTTAATATTATCTTTAAGAAAATCCTCTCCCTGATTAACCCAAGCTGTAAAAGTAAAAGAGTCTGTTACAAAAACTGGAAATTCAGAAACGTCTTCACTTTGAAAAACTAGCCATATAGAAAATAGTAAGGCGGCAAATATTATCCCTGGAATAATTAAATTCTGATAATTGTTTTTTGAGGAGAAAGCAGAGGTATCTTGAGTAAAAGCCATAATAAATTTAGAATTTTAAAATTAAAATAAGTTATTCAAAAATCCTCAACATAGTATAACATTCAGCAAATATATCACTCATAAATAATGGAAAAAAACGATAAAATAGTATGCACTGATATTTGGAAGGTATTTGGACCTAACGAAAAAAATGTACTTTCTAATCTGGATAAAACTCTATCAAGAAGCGAAGTACAGGAAAGAACTGGACATGTCGTCGCTGTAAAAGATGTGACCTTCTCAGTTCAAAAAGGTGAGACATTCGTTGTTATGGGACTATCTGGAAGCGGCAAATCAACTCTGGTTAGGTGTTTATCTAGATTAATTGAGCCAACAGCGGGGCAAGTTAGTATTGACGGGCAAGATGTTACCACAATGGGCAACAGAGATTTAACAGAATTAAGAAGAAATAGAATGAGTATGGTGTTTCAGCACTTCGGGCTTTTTCCTCACCGAAGAGTAATTGAAAATATTGGTTACGGTCTTGAAATCAGAGGCGTAAAGAAAAAAGATAGATTAGAAAAATCTATGGAAACACTAAACTTAGTTGGTTTAGATGGATGGGATCAACATTATCCAAGAGAATTATCTGGTGGCATGCAGCAACGAGTAGGATTAGCAAGGGCACTTGCAGTTGACCCTGAAATATTAATTTTCGATGAACCATTCTCAGCTCTCGATCCTCTTATAAGAAGAGAAATGCAGGACGAGTTGTTAAGCATTCAAAAATTGGTTCAAAAAACAATGGTTTTTATTACACATGATTTTTCAGAAGCAATTAAAATGGGTGATCATATTGCTATAATGAAAGATGGGGAGATTTCACAAGTTGGAACACCTGAAGAAATTGTTGCAAATCCCATTGATCAGTATGTTAAAGATTTTACTGAAGATGTACCGAAATATAAGGTTTTAAGTGCAGGAAAATGTGCGAGAACTGAATGCTGTGAAGAGACTAAGACTATGTTTGCAGAAGGTAATGACTGCATTGCAAGTGACACAAAAATTGATAATTTAATTAACCAGATTGCTGACTCTGATAAAACTTATCCAGTAATTGATACAAACAGTGGTGAGCTTGTCGGTGAAATAGATCGCTCAATTGTTTTAAAATCAATGACATCGTCTTAAGAAAATATAAAATTAAATTATGCCACTCTTTAATTTAAACAGAGAGGAAATTTTAAACCCTCAAGATTGGGGTTTTCCAGTACCGATATCTTATGGTCCGGGTAGATTTGCTGAAATCGGGAATTATTGTTATGAAAATCAAATAAGAAATCCTCTAATTGTTACAGATAGTGGAAGCGTTAATCTTCCATTTATAGATAAGCTGGTTGAAATTTTAAAAAAAGCAAAAGTAAATTCGGGTATTTATTCAAAGATTTCTCCAAACCCAAGAGATGATGAAATTTCAGAGGGAAAACAATTATTTAGAAATAATAATCATGATGCGATAATTGCCATTGGTGGTGGTAGTGCAATGGATGGCGGAAAGTCAATTTGTCTAACTGCCAATAATGAAATTGAGTTATTTGATTTTGAATGGGAAAAAACCCCTCAGAAAATTGGCCCTGATAATAAATTTCCTCCGCTTATAACAATACCCACAACTGCAGGCACTGGAGCAGAAACTGAGAGCACAGCAATGGTTACGGATACGAAACAAGGAATTAAACTTTGTATTATGCATCCAGACCTCAAACCCTCTATAGCCATACTTGATCCTGAACTAACTTTGGGTTTACCATCAAACCTTACTGCATGGACTGGTGCAGACGCAATGATACACTCTATTGAAGGTTATTGCGTACCAGGTTTTCATCCTTTATGCGATGGCGCTGCACTTGAGAGCTTATATTTAATCTCCAAATCACTTGTTACTGCTGTGGAAGAACCAAATAATCTAGAAACACGAGGTGCAATGTTGGTAGCTTCATGTTTAGGAGGCATTTCGTTCGTAAAGGGACTTGGACTTGTGCATGCGATTGCCCATATGGTTGGCGCTGAATTTAATACTCACCACGGTTTAACTAACGCAATTATTTTACCTGCTGTTCTTAGATTTAATCTTCCTGATATGGAGGAGAAAGTAATAAGAATGTCTCAGGCTATGCAGTATACTGAACATTCATCAAGTCAGTTTATTGAGAATATAGAAAAAATATTAGATAGGATTAAAATCCCAAAAGGTTTAAATGAAATTGGAGTTCCAGAAGATTGTATCGAGAGAATATCTGAAAAGTCAATGATTGATACAGCTTTTGGTACAAATCCGAAAGCTGCTACATTGGATGATGTAAGAGAACTTGTTAAGACAAGCATTTTTGGAGCTAGATAAAAATCCTCAAAAATGATTACTCAATTATCTTTACAGGAGCAAATTGATTTAATTCATAATAAAGAAATAAAAATAGAGGAGCTTTTTCGAGAATACTTGTCAAATATTGACAAACTCAATCCCCAACTCAACGCCATTGTATCATTAAGAGATCGTGATTGGATTATAAAAAGAGCTCAAGAACAAGATTCCCTGAAACAAGATATTAAAATTAAACGAATTTTATTTGGGCTTCCATTTGCTACTAAAGAATTATTTGACGTAAAAGAGCTGCCAACTACTTATGGAATACCTGAGTATCAAAATGAATTTCCACAAACTGACTCATTAATTATAAAAAAGCTTAAGCAACAGGGTGTCACTATTATTGGGAAATCAAATATGGCAGAGTTAGCAATAGGATCACATACAAAAAATAAGTTATTTAAATCAACTTCTAATCCATATAATCTCAGGCTATCAGCAGGCGGCTCCAGCGGCGGAGCATCAGCTGCTGTAGCCAGTTGCCTTATCCCATTTTCGGATGGGACTGATATGATGGGGTCTTGCAGAAACCCTGCGGCTTATACAAACTTATATGGTTTTAGACCGAGTCCTGGGCTCATTCCCGATAAAAGAAAAAAAAGTAAATATCCTGTATTAACAACCCCTGGTGGCATTGCTAGAACTCCGGAGGACTTGAGTATTTTTTTGGATTCAGTATCAGGTATAGATGATGAGGATCATTACTCCTATAACTTTGAAGGATCATTTCGATCAATTGGAACATATTTAAATAGTAATATAAGAATTGGCTGGTTGGGTAACTTTGTTGAAAAGTATACTTTTGAAAATGGGATTATAGAATTGTGTGAGATTGCATTAAATCAATTCGCTGCTACAGAAAAGAAAATATCAATAGAACAATGCAATATAAAAATAGATCCTGATAAATTATGGGAAGTATGGTGTAATCTTAGATCAAAAATAACATTTGATGATCTATCTTCTATGCAAATTCAAAATTTTGAAGAGTTAGGGTTTCCTGTCAAATGGGAATATGAACAAGGAGAAAAAATAAAAGAAGCTGATATTTCCAATGCTATAAATCATTATTTAAAGGATCATTCTTATGTTAACGGTCTCTTTGATAAATACGACTTTCTCGCTTTGCCTTCTGCCCAACTATTTCCATTTGATAAAGAAGTAGATTTCCCCAAAAGTATCCAAGAAACTCAAATGGACACATATCATCGATGGATGGAAGTCACAGTATTTGCGAGTATGTTCCAGCTGCCTACTATTTCAGTCCCTGTTGGCTTTAATGAAAAGGGACTTCCGATGGGAATGCAATTAATTGGTAAAAATAAATCGGATGAAAAAGTAATTCATATTGGCAAATACTATGAAGAAATTTTTAATCGATCAAAAATACACCCTAAGATAATAAATGAATTACAAGCTAACTGATATCCCGAACCCAACTCTTGTTACTTTGCGTGATAATAAGGCCAAATGGAATCTGCCTGAGTACAGGAGGACAGGCTATAGAAATCTTCACAAAATTAATAGATACGGAATTTTATTAAGGTCCGATTATGTTTTGGCACTGAATGAAAATCCCAAAAATGAGATTGAGGAAATGCCATCAGTGAAAGAAATGACTGGTCATAAATCATTTTGCTCTCTAATTGTAGGAAAAGAACAAGAAATACTTTATGAGAAATACGCGGAGGATTTTTCTTTTTCGCAACCACAAACAATTATGTCAATCTCAAAAATGTTTCTTAATTTATTTGTTGGTGAGCTTTTAGAAAAAGGAAAATTACAATTAGAAAAACCTATTTCATATTATTTACCCAATATTGGAAGTGGTTACGCCGAGGCAACTGTTCAAAGTGTTTTAAACATGAATACAGTTAATGCATTCACTGAAGATTATACTGATCCTTATTCAACATCATTTATGCATGAAACTGTGGGTGGCTGGCGAATACCAGATGAAGGCACAAATGAAGTCTTACAAGAAGATTTTCTTAATCAAATTGAAACAGATGTGAGTGGTTCTGTGACAAATAATACAGATATTGCATATTATAAGTCAGCAAACAGTGATGTCATTGCACTATTAATCGAAAGAATAAGTGATCGGAAATTGCGTGATTGGCTTCTTTCTTCTGTCGAAGCCATGGGTTTTGAAGACGGCTTGTATATGGCAACTGATAGAAGTGGAATGCCATGGTTATCCGGTGGAGGTTGCCTTATGACAAGAGATTTCTTGCGAATGGGCCTCTTGTTCTCAAGAAGAGGTAAAGGAATCAGAAATAGAATTATCGGCTCAGAGAAATTCATTAACGAAACTGTATCTAATAAAGGTCCAAAATATATGCACTTAAAAGATAAAAAATATGTCTACTATGTAAATCAAACAATGAAATCGAATAATTGGATTGGGCATTCTGGGTATGGTGGACAGTTTTTGATGATAAATTTAGAAACTAATGTTGTAGCAGGTTTTTTTTCTGTTTTAGAAACTGACTCGGCTACAGATGAAGAGTATAAAACTAAAATGATACTCATGCTTGAAGAAGTAACTTCGAAAAAATATTCATAGAAAGGACTTATCATGAAAGGGTACGTAATGGTTGGATCAAGTAATTTAAACGCTTCCAAAGTCTTCTATGATGAAATTCTTGCTGTCTTAGGAATGAGTTCAATGTATGAAGATGAAGTTTGTATAGGTTACGCCCATGAAGGAAATGAAGATGTAGAATTCTACATTACCAAACCAGTTAATGGAGAGCCTGTTACTTATGGAAACGGAACACAAATATCTTTTCTAACCGAGACTACAAAGCAAGTAGAAAAGTTTCACGAAATTGCTCTTTCTCTTGGAGCAAAGAATGAGGGTAATCCAGGATTTCGACCAAATGATAGTAATGTTTATTATGCGTATGTAAGAGATCCAGATGGTAATAAAATTTGCTCATATACAAGTATAAATGTCTAGAGCGATCAGATTTAAAATATACCGAGTCTTAGT
The DNA here is from genome assembly GCA_902526565.1 of uncultured Pelagibacteraceae bacterium. GTDB lineage: Bacteria > Pseudomonadota > Alphaproteobacteria > Pelagibacterales > AG-422-B15 > CACNXQ01. Next base: position 19,768 of record CABZLP010000010.1, read on the forward strand.
TATAACGTCTGTTATTTTAGTAATCCCCCTCCTTTTCATCGTAGTAGTTACTTTGCCCTATCTATTCAATACAATAAAAGTAAGTTTTCCTGAAATTGTTATAGGTAAAAATGTTGAAGACTACATTGAAAAAAAAGAAATCGATTTCAAAAATACTAATGTGAAAGCAAAGAAGAAAATAATATGGAACGATAGTACAAAAATTAAAACTGAATATTCAATTGTTTATCTTCACGGGAGTTTTGCTACAGGTTATCAGCAAGAAGATGTATTAGTAAAAGTTGCAGGAAAGTTGAAGGCTAATTTATTTATATCAAGACTAGCCGGCCATGGATCAGGATTTGACTCAACAAAAAATGTAAGAGCTGAAAATTTCCTTGAAGATGCGGCTGAAGCTATTGCTGTAGGCAATGAAATAGGCGAAAAAGTAATATTGATGGGTTTCTCAGCTGGGGGTTCTTTCGCATTAATGGCAGCTAAGGACCAGAAAATGACGGAAAAAGTTGATCATTTAGTGCTTATTGCTCCTTGGACCCCAAAACTATCGCTTCCGTATTTCATAGCAGCGACAGGATTATTTTTTAAAAGTACCTATAAATTCAATTTTCCTGGTTATTTTAGTTTACCGAATCAAGAATGGGATCCTTTTTGGGTTAATGAATTTCATAGAACGCTCCCAAAAGAACTTTGGAAAGCTGCTTACTCAGGAAGAAATCTTGAATTTCCAAAAACAAATCTGCCACTTTTGGTCTTTTACGAAGAAAAAGATAAGGTTGTAAAAGCTGAAGGAGTAAAAAATATCTTTAAAGAATGGAAAGGACCTAAGAAAATAATTAATAATGATACTAACTTAGGAGGTTTCAACTATCATGATATAATTGGAATTCTAAATTCTCCTCAAGACAATATGTTTGTTGAAGAAATAAATAATTGGATAAGAGCTAACCCTTAAACAGATTCTGATTATTTTTACGCAATAAATTTTTTTGGACTTTGCCCATTGAATTCCTTGGCAAGCTCTCCATGAAAATAACTTTTTTTGGCTGCTTATATTTGGCAATTTTATCCTTTGTAAAATCAATTATTTTATTTTCATCTTTTTTATCATTATTTACAACAACAGCTGCAACAACTGCCTCACCAAAGTCAGCATGATGTACTCCAAAAACGGCAGACTCTAATACATTTGGCAATTCATTTAATACATCTTCTATTTCTTTAGGGTAAACATTTAGGCCGCCACTTATAATCATATCCTTATTTCTTCCCACAAGAGTAAAATAACCACTTTCGTCCTTCTGTGCGAGATCGCCTGTAATAAAAAATCCATCTTCCTTAAATGACTCTTCAGTTTTTTCTTTCATTTTCCAATATCCTTGAAAAACATTTTCACCTTTGAGTTCAATGGTACCTATTTTTCCATTTTCTACTTCTTTTCCCTCCTCATTAACTACCCTAATTTCAATACCAGGAAGCGGAATGCCGACCGTTCCTGCTTTTCTCTCGCCATCATATGGATTTGAAATATTCATATTAGTTTCTGTCATTCCATATCTCTCAAGAATTTTTTTGCCAGTTCGTTTTTCAAAATCTATATGAGTTTCAGATAACATAGGTGCAGATCCTGAAATAAATAGTCGCATATGTTTAGCTCTTTCAGTATTTAACTCTTCACTTGCTAGCAGTCTTGTGTAAAAAGTAGGGATTCCCATCATAGAAGTTGAATCTTTCATCCAGAACATCGCTTTCTTAACATCAAATTTTTCTAAAAAAATCATCGATCCACCCACAATTGCCAATAGATTACAAGCGACAAAAAGACCGTGTGTGTGATAGATCGGAAGCATATGCAGGAGCACGTCACTTTCTGTAAATTTCCAAAAATCTCTTAATACTTCTGAGTTAGAAACTAAATTTCTATGCGATAACATTGCACCCTTTGATTTTCCAGTAGTTCCTGATGTATACAATATAGCCGCTAAGTCATTTTTACTTCGAGCAATTGCGTAAAACTTTGTTGGGCAGCTTTTAATTCTTTCGGTAAGAGAACCGCTTTCATCTAAATTTAATGTTAAGATTGAGGCTGATGAAGTGCTTTTAATACTATCTATTTTTCTTTGGATTTTATCATCGACAACAATCACCTTAGGTTTTGCGTCATTAAAAAAATATTCTAACTCATTGAGAGTGTATCCTGTATTGAGCGGTAGATACACACCACCAGCTTTGATGGTAGCGACATATAATGCTAATTGAATAATGTTTTTTTCTGCTTGGACAGCAACTCGGTCACCTGGAGACAAATCAATCTCTACTAAATAATTAGAGATTTTATTAACTACCTCGTGAAATTCTCTGTAGCTTAACTTTTTACTCTCATTAATTAAAAATATTTTTTCTTTAGTTTCATTAGATTTAAAGATTTTATCAAAAAGATAGTTTGTTTCAGTCATTTTTTTTCATCCATCGTATAAGCACTTAACTTTGACAAAATATCTTCATGGATTACCATCCCAAGTCCGGCAGACTGATTAAGTATTGCTTTACCCTCTAGGATATTAAAAGGCAAATCACAAAATTCTTTTGAGAATTCAATGTAATCAGGAAATAATTCTGCCTTTTCGGAATTTGGTATACTTGAACAAACATGAAGCATTGCGGATGCAGACACAGACATAGAATTCCAACAGTGAGGAGAAATAGAGATATCATTATTTAAAGCTTCCTTTGAAACGTAAAGCATATCGATAATTCCTCCTATTCCTGAAATGTCAGGATTAAGTATATCTGCTGCATCTCTTTTAATTATTTCTTTAAAATGAGAGAGGCCACTCTGTTTTTCACCAGTCACAACTTTCATATCAAAACCATTTTTAATTTCGGTGAGTAGGCTAATATTTTCTCCATCAACTGGTTCTTCTATCCAATAAGGCTTCAAAAAAGATACCTCTTTTAGGAAGGTCTTTGTTTGATCTAAGTCTTTAGGCATGGCTAAGTCTAGCATCAGAGGGTATTCCATTCCCACTATTTTTCTTACTCTCTCAACAAACTTAATTGAGTTTGAACTATTTTCAAATAATGGGTAAATTTTTATACCTCCATATTTTTTTTCAAAATATTTTTCTACTCTATCTAAGTAATCTTCCTCATCCTTTTTCAAATCACTCCAACAGGTAACATAGGTGGATACATCGGGCTTAGGATTATCTGTTAATAAGCAGTTCAGAGGGAGATTTTTCAATTTGCCAGCTATATCCCAAACTGCAATTTCAATTGCACTTGTTGCAGAGCTAAAATCTAGTCCTTTATGACCATCACTGAGTAAAGATATTTCATTATATAATGAGTTTATTGATAAGTTTTCGATTTTTGATATTTCTTTAAACAACTCGATTATTATTGTTACAATTGCCTTTTCTCTAAGATGAATAGAGAATGCTTCCCCCCACCCTTCAACTCCGTCATGGGTTGTTATTTTTATAATGATAAACTTTTTGCTCCTAGACCAATCGTCTTTGCTTTTATGCTTGTCAGTAACCCAAATCTTCACACTAGAAAGTTTGCCAATGCTTATCTCTGTTTCCATTGCAAGTATTAAGTTTATTTGGAATATAATTAATTTTGACCTTTAACATATATAAAAAAACTTTTATGTTAAGTAATGAATTCAAAATTAGTTTTAGGAGCTGGGTGTTTTTGGGGAGTTGAAGTGCTCTTTGAAGAAATTCCAGGCGTCAAAAAAGTAATATCAGGATATGCGGGTGGGCATACGGATAATCCTACGTATGAAAGCATTTGCACTGGAACCACGGGTCACATTGAAGTTGTTGAAATTGAATATGATGACTCAGAAACTACATATGAAGTACTTTTAGATAAATTTTTCTTTATACACGATCCCACTCAATTTAACCGTCAAGGTCCAGATATTGGTGAACAATATAAATCTGTAATATTCTACAATTCAGAAAGTGAAAAAACTATTGCTGAAGAAAAAATAAAGCAAATCGATGAATCAGGTGAACATCAAGGGAAGGTCGTAACGGAATTAAGAGAGACTGTTAAGTTTTATCCTGCAGAAGAATATCACCAGGACTTTATCGAAAAGAACGGCAAAGTTTGTTATCACCAACTTTATGTTCAACATAAATCCTGAAGCTCCAGCGCTTGATTGTTCAGGCACTGAAACAAAATAGAATTAACCTTTGACTACTTCTCTGGTGTTTGCATTGAAAGACTGAGTAAATGGTATATCTACAGTTACTGCATCTACGGGTACACCTGGTTCATCAGCATAAATATCTGGCAAATGAACTTTAAACTTTTTACCCAATTCCCATTTTGGAAAACCATTGGCATTGAGTGCACCATCGAATGGAATATATCCCATAGCAATATTTTTTCCTTTTTCTGGGTGGTACCAAGGGGAAGTAATGAACCCACATGGGTCCCCGCCTTCTCCAGGAGATACAAGCCAGAAGTCTGGAGCATACTCATCAATTGGCTTTCCTCCGATTTCAAAACCAACTAATTGTAATTTGTAAGGCTTATGGCCATCCTTCAAGTCAGACTTCATCTTTTCTAGTGCTTGTTTTCCAACATAATCACCTTTTTTCTCCCATTCACCTTTGCCAGATAAAGAAACTTGGTAGCCAAGGTTACACTGAAATGGGTTATGCTCATGATCTAGGTCTTGGCCCCAAGATAGTATACCTGCTTGGATCCTTCTATGGTGAGCAGGTGCAATAACCATCAAGTTATGTTTTTTTCCTGCTTCAAGGACCGCATCCCACATATCATCTGCGTATAGAGTTGCATTTCTTAAATAAATTTCATAACCAGACTCGCCTGAGAAACCTGTTTGTGAAATTACACAACTTCTACCTCCAACAGTAACTTCAGCTAGTCCATAGAATGGAATGTTATCAAGATCAACTTGATCTCCGACAAGGTCTTTCATTAATGCAATAGCTTTTGGACCCTGAATTTGAACAGGACATGCATCTATTTCGTCAATTTCAACATCAAACCTTTTATCTGCATTTACACCTTGCAAATAAAGGCCGATGTCTGAGTCAGAAAGACTAAACCAGAATTCATCCTTAGCAATTCTTAGAAGAATTGGATCATTTAATACACCACCCTTATAATTGCATAAGATTACATATCTTGCTCTTAATGGAGAAATTTTAGTTGCATCTCTAGTGATGACATAGTCTGTAAATTTCTCTGCATCAGGTCCTTTTACACATATCTGTCTTTCAACAGCAACATTCCACATAGTAACATGGTTTTTGATTGCTTCATATTCAACCATTGCTCCACCATCTTCTGGCTTTACATATCCTCGAGGATGATAAATACGATTGTAAACTGTTGCTCTCCAGCAACCAGCTTCCATTGATTTATGCCAATAAGGTGATTTTCTGACTCTTGTAGAGATCAACATTTCAACTTTGGTTGGTCCACTTTGACGTAAATTGTAAGGCACATGTCGATCACTTTGATCAACTGTAGTATTGTGTTCTAATTTTTTAGACATAGTAGTTCTCCTTTTGTAACCATTCACTTGTTTTTTTTATTCCACCAAATGCATAAATGTGAAAATTATCTACATTTCCTTTTAATTCTTGAATTACATCATGAGGTGTTTGTACCGTCAATAAATCAAAAATTTTCGATGCATTTTTTTTAGCAAAGCTAAGAGTATTTTTTAAACCAACAAAACCAGCAAATTTAATTAACGTTTTCATTGAGGCTGGTCCTGCAAGGCCGACATGAACGGGTAATGGTGCTTCGTTAACAAATTCAGACAATGCATTTGTGTCCTGAGTCCATTGCGTGACAATATAATCTGCAAACGAAGATTTAGACTTCATTGCTTCATCTATTGCTTGATCGCTCATATTAGGAGATCCCTCGGGATGACCTGCTATACCAATTTTCATTCCGTCGAATAAGCCCGTTTCAATTAATTGAAGTGAACAATGATAATTGCCAAGAATATCTCTATCACCTCCAATTATTAATACTTGCTTAACGCCAGCTTCTTTAACTTGACCTACATAATCTTTCAGCATGTCTAAATCAGTTATTGATCTAGCTGGAAAGTGAGGAATTGCGTTAAAACCTGATTTTGATAAAGCTTTTGTCTGTTCAATGACGTCCTTGTAACTTGTACCCGGCAAGAATGTTACATATATATCATTAAGTTTAGGTAGCTCAGACAAGTTGGTCCGCGTAGTCACCTCTAATGAAAAATTCACATTTCCCATAATTAAAATTTTAAGTGTTTACGCTTAAGCCACGCGATTATTAAGTAACGTTGCTTGGCTTAATTTTGCAACGTTCTTTGAGTCTCCTTAGTGAGAAATCTATTTAAAATTTAGAGGTATTACAATACATTTTTGTAGACTCCACGAATTAAAATTCTTAAGTTGTCTAGACTAAAATTTGAGAGGTGAACAAATGGATGTTCTATCAGACATTGAAATAGCAAGAAAAAATCAAATGGCGCCTATTGAAAAGGTAGCCTCAAAACTAAAACTTGAGGAAGATAGTCTTCAAAAGTTTGGCCATCATATTGCAAAAATTGATACCAACACATTGAAAAATCATAACAAAAATGGAAAATTGATATTGGTTACAGCCATTTCACCAACTCCTGCAGGTGAAGGTAAAACTACTACATCAGTAGGATTAAATGATGCTCTCAATAAAATAGGAAAGCAGTCATTGGTTTGTCTCAGAGAACCAAGCTTAGGTCCCTGTTTTGGCGTAAAAGGTGGAGCTGCTGGAGGTGGCTATGCTCAAGTGGTCCCAATGGATAAGATTAATCTTCATTTCACAGGTGATTTTCATGCGATCACATCGGCCCATAACCTGCTTGCTTCTATGATAGACAATCACATTTATTGGGGAAATGATCTAAATATAGATACAAGGCGTATAGTATGGGGTCGAGTTGTAGATTTAAATGACCGAGCTTTGCGAAATACTAATATAAATCTTGGAGGTATAGCAAACGGTTTTCCCCGAGAAGATAAGTTTGATATTACAGTTGCATCTGAGGTAATGGCGATCTTTTGCTTGTCAACAAGTCTAAGTGATCTGCAAAAAAGACTCGGCAATATTATCATTGGTTACACACGAGACAAAAAAGAAATCAAAGCACGTGACGTAAATGCAGATGGAGCAATGACAACTCTACTTAAGGATGCTTTCCTCCCAAACCTTGTTCAAACATTAGAGGAAAATCCTGCAATCATTCATGGTGGTCCTTTTGCTAACATTGCGCATGGTTGCAATTCACTTATAGCAACTCAAACAGCGCTTAAACTAAGCGATTATGTAGTAACTGAAGCTGGATTTGGAGCAGACCTTGGCGCAGAAAAATTTCTAGATATAAAATGCCGAAAAGGAAATTTAAATCCTTCTGCAATTGTTATTGTGGCCACTGTTAGAGCATTAAAAATGCATGGTGGTATGGATAAAAAGGAACTGAAAAATGAAAATCTAGATGCTCTTAAGAAAGGCTTATCAAACTTACAACAACATATTTCAAACATGAAAATATATGGAGTTCCTGTGTCAGTAGCTATTAATCATTTTATTACCGATACAGATAATGAACTCTCAATAATTAGTGAATGCTGTGATGACCTCGACATTAAATCGTTTAATTGCACTCATTGGAGCAATGGCGGAGCTGGGGCGGAAACCTTAGCTAAACACATTGTAGATGTGACAACAGAAGAAAATCCAAAAATTAACCACCTTTATCCTGATGAAATGAAACTGTGGGATAAAGTTAAGAAAATTGCACAAGATATTTATGGAGCCAAAGATATTATCGCAGATCAAAAAATAAGAGCACAATTTGATGAGTTGCAGGAAAACTATGGCCATTACCCTATTTGTATTGCAAAAACTCAATACAGTTTTTCAACAGATCCGAATTTGCGCGGGGCGCCTAAGGATCACATTGTTCCAATTAGGGAAATACGATTAGCTGCTGGAGCTGAATTTCTTGTAGTTGTATGCGATAAAATCATGACCATGCCTGGTCTCCCTAGAATTCCTGCTGCAAATGCGATACACTTAAATGATGATGGTGAAATTGAAGGATTATTCTAATGACTGACATGTATAATACTAACTTAGATAAGAATCACGCTAACTTTACGCCTCTTTCTCCATTAAGTTTTTTGCAAAGATCAGCTGAAGTTTATCCCAATAGACAATCAATTGTTCATGGTTCTAAAAGTTATACATGGTCAGATACTTTTAAGCGAAGTAAGCAGCTAGCTAGCGCTCTTACAAAGAAAGGTGTTGGTAAAGGTGATACAGTTGCAGTCTTGTGCTTTAATACTCCAGAAATTTATGAAGCCCATTATGGAATTCCGATGATTGGAGCAGTAATTAATACAATTAATATTAGATTAGATGTAGATACCATTTCTTATATTCTCGAGCACGGAGAAGCAAAAGTGGTAATCACCGACAATGAACTTTCACCTACCATGAAGGAAGTATTAAACAAAATAAAAACTAAACCTTTAGTCATAGATATTGATGATGAACTTGCTAATCATCCAGAAGGTGCTGGAGAAAATATCGGGAGTCTAAATTATGAAGAGTTCCTTAAAACTGGTGACGAAAACTTTGAATGGATTTTGCCAGAAGATGAATGGGACTCACTTGCTCTTAACTATACATCTGGAACTACAGGCCTTCCTAAAGGTGTAGTTTACCATCATCGAGGTTCATATTTAATGGCATTAGGTTCAGTTACAGCATTTAGCATGCCCATGCATCCAACTTACATGTGGGTAGTCCCGATGTTTCATTGTAATGGTTGGGGCAATCCATACACACTGACTGCCTTGGCAGGAACAAGTGTATGCTTAAGATACGTTTCAGCAAAAAATCTTTTTGATGCAATTGCTGATCATAAAGTCACACACTTTGGAGGAGCTCCTATTGTATTAAATTTCATCGCTCAAGCTACAGAAGAAGAAAAAAGAGACTATTCCCATAAAGTTAATGTAGTTACCGCAGGGGCACCACCTCCCGCTGCAACACTTGAAGCAGTCCAACAGATGGGTTTTGATGTAACACATGTATATGGATTAACTGAAACTTATGGTCATGTATCCATGTGTGCATGGCAAGATGAATGGAATGAATTATCAGTAGAGGAACAATCAAAGTTACGATCAATGCAAGGGGTAAAATTTCCAATGATGGAAGGTCTTACAGTTATGAATCCAGAAACTATGAAAGAAGTCAAAAATGATGGCGAAGAAATTGGTGAAATTATGATTAAAGGTAATTGCGTTATGAAAGGCTATCTCAAAAATAAAGAAGAAACGGATAAGTCTATGTCAGGGGGTTGGTTTCATTCTGGAGATTTAGCAGTGATGCACCCAAATGGATATGTTCAAATTAAGGATAGAAGCAAAGATATTATTATTTCTGGTGGTGAAAATGTGTCTTCAGTTGAGATAGAAAATACTTTGTATAAGCATCCATCAGTTTTATTTGCAGCAGTTGTTGCAAAACCTGATGAAAAATGGGGAGAAACGCCTTGTGCTTTTATTGAATTGAAAAGTCAAGACGATAATATTTCGGAAAAGGATATAATATCTTTTTGCAAAGAAACTCTTGCTGGTTTTAAGTGTCCTAAAAAAGTAGTTTTTACTGAGCTGCCTAAAACTTCAACTGGAAAAATATTAAAGTATGAGCTCAGAGAAATGGCTAAAGCTGCAGACGCTTAAGAAAAGTGAATCGAGTCATCATTCAGACGACCAAATTTAATTCCAAAAAAATCTTTAAAATAATTTTGTGTGTTTACCCATGGTGACCTGCTGCCTTGTTGGGGAAATAAATGTATAGCTCTATGAATGTATCCTGATGAAAACTCAGTTGCTAACCAATCTTTTTCAGCTTTCACATCCACAGGAACCCTTGGTACACAATGACTGTAGTTATTTTTATCAAGATAATTTATTAAACGACAAGCATATTCACAGGTTAAATCTGCTTTCAACGTCCAAGATGCATTAATATAACCAAAAGAATTTACGAAATTTGGAATTCCACTGAACATCATACTTTTATAAGTCATGGTTTCAGAGGGCTCAACTAACTTTCCATCAATATGCACTTGTACGCCACCAAAGGATTGTAGATTTAAACCTGTTGCAGTTACTACAACATCAGCTTCAATATTTTGGCCTGATTTAAGTGTAATGCCCTTGGATGTAAACCGATCAATATGATCTGTAACTACTGATGCCCTATTTTCTCGTATAGACTCAAATAAATCGCCATTTGGAATTAGGCACATTCTTTGCTCCCACGGATAATATCGTGGAGTAAAATTTTTTGAAATATCATGGTTAGGCAATAATTTTTTTACTCCATCTATGAGTTTTCTTTTCACATATTTAGGATATAGTCGACAAATTCTATATAGAAGTTGCTGAAAAAATACATTCCGTAACCTAATAGCTGTATAGGACATTTTTGATGGCAGCAATTTTTTTAATAAATTTGCAAATCTATCTTCGTCAGGACTTGGGAAATAATATGTCGGTGAGCGTTGCAACATCGTGACATGTTTTGCTTTTTTAGATAATTCAGGAATTATTGTAGCTGCTGTTGCGCCACTACCAATTACAACCATTTTCTTATCAGTATAATCATAATCTTCAGGCCACTTCTGAGGATGTATTAATTTACCTTCATACTTATCAAGATCATTGAATTCAGGCGTATATCCTTCATCATAATTATAATATCCCGTTCCCATGAAAAGAAAATTAGCTGTTAATAGTACTTCTTGTTCATTATGAGCGGCTTTTACCTCCCATTTTTGACTACCTGAATTCCAATTAGCGCTTAAGACTTTATGACTAAACTTTATTTTTTCGCGTAGGTTATTTTCTTCAACAGTTTCTTCTAAATAATTTAAAATTGAAGGTCCGTTTGCAATTGTTTTTTGTTCTTTCCAAGGTTTAAAAGCATAGCCAAGTGTGA
>CABZLP010000011.1 GCA_902526565.1 uncultured Pelagibacteraceae bacterium
CGCTGAGTGTGGAGCTGATGCAATAAAACTACAAACATTAAGTCCAAATAAAATCACTTTAAATAGTGAAAGAAGTGAATTTTTAATAAAAGATAAATCTAGTCCTTGGTATGGAATGAAACTTTATGATCTTTATACCAGAACACGAACACCTCTTTCGTGGCATAAAAAGATACAACAGAGAGCAAAAAAAAGAGGCTTAATTTTTTTTAGCAGTCCTTTCGATGAAGACGCTGTAGATTTTTTAGAAGACTTAAATGTGCCCGTGTATAAATTAGCTTCATTTGAAAATACTCATTTACCACTTATAAAAAAGATTGCAAGAACTGGAAAACCATTAATCATTTCTACAGGTATGGCAACTATGAGTGAAATAAAAACGTCAGTTAATACTGCAAGAGATAACGGATGTACGAAAATTATTTTACTCAAATGTACAAGCTCCTATCCGTCGTCAGTAAAAGAGTCTAATATTAATGGTATAACAAAGTTACAAAAACACTTTGAGTGTCCCGTAGGTTTATCAGATCATACAATAGGAATTGGAGCCGCTATAGCTTCTATTTCATTAGGTTCAGCTCTTATAGAAAAACATTTAACCATCACAAGTGGCGATGAAGGTATTGACAGCAGTTTTTCACTAGATCATAAAACTTTTAAACATCTTGTTGAAGAGTCCAAAAATGCATGGGAGAGTCTGGGTTCTTATGAGATAAAGCCAACAAAATCAGAAAAGATTTCAAAAAAATTTAGGCGCTCAATTTATACAAAAAAAGATATTCAAAAAGGTGAGAAGTTTACATCTAATAATTTAATCGTTGTAAGGCCAAATGTTGGTTTGGATCCCTCTTATTTTGAGAAAATTATTGGAACGACCTCCAAACAAAATTTAAAAAAAGGAATTCCTCTTCTAATGAAGCATTTAAAGTAAATTACCTTATAACTATTTTATCTTTGACTATATATGCCCTAATATTTTCTGAAATTTTTTTATATTGAATTTTCTTTCCTAATCTTTCATTAATCGACCACACAAGATCGCTAAATCCTAGCATATGCCTCATTAAAACAGTTGAAGAATATCTTGGATTTATCTCAAATATTCTAGGACCCGTTTTCGTTAATATTAGTTGTATATTCATACTACCAGTCAATTTGAACTCTACTGCAATTTTTCGACACAGATCTGAAATTTGTTTATTTTCTATTATTTTAATATATTTAGTATAGCCTTTTTTTAACCTTCTTAACATTATTAAAGAATATGTTCTTCCTCGCTTATCTCTATAAACTGCACATGTTATTTCTTTAGATTTAGGTTTTAGCAATTCCTGAAAAATAAAATTTTTTTTTCCAATTTGTTTTTTTGCATCATTCATATTTTTGATTATCTCTACATCTTTTGAACCAGATCCAACCCTCTTCTTTAATATGCAGGGAAAGTTATTTGGAATTGAATTGTAAGATTTCATAGTCCATGGAACAGAAATATTTATGGACTCAAGTTTTTTTGCTGTGACAAACTTGTCATAAGATAAATCAAATACTTTCTTTCCTGTATGTGCAAATATATGGCTTTTAAGTTTTGATGATTTATCTATTATTTTTTTTATTTCATCCTCATTATTTGGATAAACAAATGTAATTTTATTATCTTCGATAATTTTATTAAGCTGAGCAATATAGCCCCTTTGAGAAGCATTGCTTATTTTAATAAATTTATCTACATAATTACTTGAGTCTTTTATAACTCTTGAGTCAGTTCCAATTATCGTAAACTGAGGATATACTTCTTTGATGATAAAACATATCTTTCTTCCAATATCGCCCCCAACTGCTGTAACAAGAACATTTATTCCATCAAGCTTATTTTTCATATAGCGATTTGGTAAGTATTTTCATATCTCTATGTCTTGAGTAAACCTCTCGCCTAATTAATGAATTGTCATATTCAGTGCACATAAAATTAATTTTGAGAGTTTTTAGATCGACTGTTGCCCATTGAGCTCCAACTCTGCCGTCGCGAGGCTGTCCTACAGATCCAGGGTTTAGGAGTTTCTTTTTATTATGTGTCAGCTCCATTTGAATATGCGTATGACCCAAAATGATTAGATCCGCCTCTTCTTGAAAGCAACGCATGATTATTGAATCATCAGAATTTGGATAAACATAAAAGTTAGGATCCCATGGCGATCCATGAAAAAGGCTTATTTTCCTTCCATCTATTACACAATTGTTCGAAACTGGTAAATTTCTAAGCCATCTTATTTGACTTTCCTCTAAATTTTTTAAAGCTTCTTCTATGCCTGAGCCATACTTTTTTAATATATCAGCCAAACATAATTTCTGATTTATAATATTAAAAAACATTTCTTCATGATTTCCTTGTATGGCAATAACATCAAGTCCTGATATCATACTTAATACTTCTTTTGGCCAAAAATAATATCCAATAAAATCACCCGCTATAAAAATTTTTTTTATGCTGGTATTTTTTATTTCATTAAGCACTTTTTGAAGGGCAACATGATTTCCATGAATGTCGGATAAAACTGCTATTTTCATAGATTTTGTCTATTCTTCATATCTTTAAGCGAATCAATAAAACTTCGTGTTTTTTGTAATTTATTTGAGTGCTTGATAATTTGACTTTTATTAAACTTGGATTTATCAAATTTAATTTTACTTTCAGGATAGAAAACTTCATAAGTCTTTATCACCATATCTTTTATTGTATTGCTATTGCTCCCAGCCATCAAATGAATACCACAAATATCTCGCTTTATGACATCCTTTATTAACTTGGCAGCATCGTTTACATAAATATAATTCCTCTTGCCCTGCAAATTTTGTCCTAGATTTGGCATCTCTTTTTTTATCGCCTGATTGATTGTTTTATTGATGCCTAAATGATTAGGTCCGTTTAAACCAAAAATACCAGCGATTCTTAATATACAATATTTAACTTCAGATGATGTTATTAGCTTTTCTGCAAGATATTTAGTTTCCATATAGGGATTGTCTAAAGATAGCTTGGTATTAGGATTTATTTTTACTTTATTTGTGCCATGTAAAAGAGCCGCTGAGGAAAAAATAATTTTTGCATTATGGTTCCTTGCTACTTGAGCTAAAAAGCCTGTAGCTAAAACGTTAGCTTGAAACATATCGCTTAATTTTTCTCCTGACCATCCAATTTTTGATGCCAAGTGTATTATATAATTTATTTTTCTTAGTTTTAATATTGAATTATAAGATTTTAAATTATTTAAATCGAAATATATTTCATTTTTATTTTTATTTATTTTTTTTTTATCCCTTAATGTCTGTATTACGTTATAATCTTTAGATAACTCATTAAGTACTGATTTCCCAAGAAATCCTGTCGATCCTGTTAGTAGAATTATTTTTTTTTTAACCATTATTTTGTAGTTGTTATATCAAAATAATGACAATATCTACTTAAAATTAAATAAACATCAAATACTTATGACAGGATATTTATCTATTCCTTCGAAAAATGAATTTAATCGATTTGTCTTAAAGCAAGGGTATAATGAATAAGAAAAAAGTATTCGGGATTATTAAGGGCTTATATGAACAATAGGATAAAAACAAAACTAGGTTACATTAAAAGTACACCGAGACCTACTCAAGAATATTTAAATGATTTTTATCAAAATCTATATTTTAAAGAAGGGATAACAGTTACTTACAATAATAAATATAGCAAAAGAGAGATTTATTTAAAAAAAGTTAAATCTAAACTACTAATTGATTTTATCTCCCAGAATTTATCAAATAAAAAAAAAAGGAAATTGAAATTTTTAGAAATTGGATCCGGAGAGGGTTATCTAATTAATGCTGCACTTAAAACTAATTGGCTACTAAAGGGTGTAGATTATCAGGTAGATCCGATAAAAAAATTAAATAAAAAAGCTTTACCTTATTTTGTAGAAAAAGACCCTTCTGTTTTTATTAAAGATGCAATTAAAAACAAAGAAAAATACAACATCATTGTAATACAAAATGTATTAGAGCATGTGTTAGATCCTGAAATTTTAATTTCTGATCTAAAAACAATACTTAATAACACTGGTATTTTATTAATTCAAATACCTAACGATTATAGTATCACACAGAAATTTGCTCTCCGGGAAAAGAGAATAAAAAAAGAATATTGGTTTTTACCTCCACAACACCTAAATTATTTTAATACAAAAAATTTACGCGTTTTTTTAAAAAAATTCAAAATGAAAATAATTGACGCAATGTCAGATTTTCCCATTGAATTTTATTTATGGGGTAATAAAAAAAACTACACTAGTGACAAATCATTAGGTCCCTATGCTCACCAAGCACGACTAGCTATTGAGTTTCTGATATCAAAAAATAGCTCTCATGATATTCTTAATTTTTATAGAAGTTTATATAATGTAAATCTTGGAAGAAATCAGATCTTAATTGTAAAAAAAATAAAAAAATAATTCATTTGGTTGCGGGGGTAGGATTTGAACCTACGACCTTCAGGTTATGAGCCTGACGAGCTACCAGACTGCTCCACCCCGCGAAAAAAAATTAACATAGCATTAATAAGTAAAGTGTCAAATAAACTCATAAATAATTGAAATAATATAAAAATAAATTTAATTATTATTGAATAGATCTCTTGTGTAAACTTTTTTTGCTACATCCTTTAAATCATTGTGCACTCTATTTGTAATTATGATTGAGCTAGTTTTCTTAAATTTTTTTAAACTTGTTTCAACTTTTGAGTTGAAAAAAAACTTTTTAGATAGTAAAGGCTCATATACTATAATCGGAATACCTTTTGCATTTATTCTCTTCATTACACCTTGTATTGCGCTTTCTCTAAAATTATCTGAACCTTCTTTCATTGTAAGTCGATAAATTCCAACTATTTTAGGTTTTTTATTTATTATCTGTTGAGCGATAAAATCTTTTCGCGTTTTGTTGGCATCAATAACAGCGCCTATTAAATTGTTAGGAACTTTATCAAAATTTCTCAATAATTGATGTGTATCTTTTGGAAGACAGTATCCGCCGTATCCAAAAGAAGGATTATTATAATAATTGCCAATTCTTGGGTCCAATCCGATAGCCTCAATAACCTTTTTTGGATTAATTGAATTAATTTCGCAAAAAGTGTCAAGCTCATTGAAATAAGATACTCTCATTGCAAGATATGTATTTGCAAAAAGTTTTACAGCCTCTGCATCTTTTGACTTCATATAAATAATCGGAATATCCTCTTTCAGTGCTGACTGAGCAAGTAAATTTGCGAATTCTTTTGCTTTCTTATCTTTTGAACCAACTACGATTCGATTGGGATATAAATTATCTAACAATGCATTTCCTTCTCTTAAAAACTCTGGTGAGAAAAATATTTCATTTTTATATTTTTTATTTATTTTTGAGGTAAATCCTATGGGCAAAGTAGATTTGATTACTATAGTAGCCTTTTCATTAACTCGTGATACTTCAGCAATCACATCTTCAACAGTCGAAGTATCAAATTCATTTGTCTTTATATTGTAATTTGTAGGTGTACAAATAATTACATAATCAGAGTTTTTATAAGTTTTTTTAGCGTCAACAACAGCTTTCAAATTAAGCTTTTTATATTTAAAATATTTAGAAATTTCTTTGTCAAATATTGGAGAAATTTTATTATTTATTTTCTTTATCTTACCTTTGTCAATATCAACACACGTTACATTATATTTTAAGGAAAGAATAGTCGACAAAGAAAGCCCAACATAACCCATTCCAACCACGCATATATGTTTTGAAATGCTACCCATTATTTTTTATATCAATCTATTCTTGAAACAAAATAAAAAAATTTGATAAAAAAAGTAAATCATTTGTTTCAAATATTGATAATTTTTTAGATTAACATAATCTCTAATAATATAAAGATTGAATTCAAATTATATTTTTCTTTATAATTTTTGCATGCAAAAAGATCTAAATAAAATATTGTTGAGCATAGACAAAAACTTGTACATGAGAATTATTGATATTAACGATGTGACATCTGAATATCTTTCTTGGCTTAATAATTATGAAATAACCAAATTTACTGAACAGAAAAACATTAAACATACTATTAAAAGCTTGGAAACATACGTATTAGAGAAATTTAACTCTAAGAATAATTTTCTTTTTGGCATTTTTTATTTTAATAGACATATTGGTAATATAAAATTAGGACCAATTGAAAATATCGATAGCTCAGCTGAAGTATCGTTTTTAATTGGTAATAAAGATTTTTGGGGTAAAGGAATAACAACAAAAGCACTAAAAAGGTTAATTGAGTTTGGAATTAAAGAACTGGCTATAAAAAAATTTGTTGCCGGCTACTACTCTAATAATGAAGCTTCAGCAAGAGTATTCAAAAAGTGTTTATTCAAGGTAAAAAAAATAAATAAAAAGTTCAAAAAGTTTGAAGGAAGAACTATCGACACAGTCAGCGTCGAGTTAATTATTGGAGGTGAATAATTTTTTTATGAAAAGAAACAAGTCTAATAAACAACTAAAAATAAAAATAACACATCCCGAAAGTGACAAATTTCACGTTTAGTAGACCTGGCAATGTCCTACTCTCCCATGCCTTAAGACAAAGTACCATCGGCGCTGGAGCCCTTAACGTTCGAGTTCGAAATGGGATCGTGTGTAACCTCTCCGCTAAAACCACCAGGTCAACCAAACGTGAAATCAATACCAAAAAAATATTTTATTTATAATTCTATCTCAGTGTTGCTTGCTTATAACTAGTTTGTTTCTAGTACATAGAAAATCAAGCCGATCGAGTTATTAGTATCAGTTAGCTTCATACATTGCTGCACTTCCACACCTGACCTATCAACGTGGTGGTCTACCACGACTCTCATGGAAGAATTAGTTTCGAGGGAGGCTTCCCGCTTAGATGCTTTCAGCGGTTATCCCGTCCGTACTTGGCTACCCAGCGATGCCGATGGCACGACAACTGGTACACCATTGGTACGTTCACTCCGGTCCTCTCGTACTAGGAGTAACTCCTCTCAATTCTTCAACACCCACGGCAGATAGGGACCGAACTGTCTCACGACGTTCTAAACCCAGCTCGCGTACCACTTTAATCGGCGAACAGCCGAACCCTTGGGACCTGCTCCAGCCCCAGGATGTGATGAGCCGACATCGAGGTGCCAAACACCGCCGTCGATATGAACTCTTGGGCGGTATCAGCCTGTTATCCCCGGCGTACCTTTTATCCGTTGAGCGATGGCCCTTCCACTCAGAACCACCGGATCACTATGACCGTCTTTCGACTCTGCTCGACTTGTCAGTCTCGCAGTCAGGCAGGCTTATGCCATTGCACTCAACAGCTGATTTCCGACCAGCTTGAGCCTACCTTCGCACGCCTCCGTTACTTTTTGGGAGGCGACCGCCCCAGTCAAACTACCCACCATACACTGTCTTGGATCCAGATAATGGACCTCAGTTAGATGTCAAAAATTACAAGAGTGGTATTTCAAGGATGACTCCATGAAAGCTGGCGCCTTCACTTCAAAGTCTACCACCTATCCTACACATGCAATTTCTAACACCAATGTAAAGCTATAGTAAAGGTGCACGGGGTCTTTCCGTCTAACCGCGGGTACTCCGCATCTTCACGGAGAATTCAATTTCGCTGAGTCTACGCTGGAGACAGCGGGGAAATCATTACGCCATTCGTGCAGGTCGGAACTTACCCGACAAGGAATTTCGCTACCTTAGGACCGTTATAGTTACGGCCGCCGTTCACCGGGACTTCAGGTCGCAGCTTGCACCACTCACTTTAATCTTCCGGCACCGGGCAGGCGTCAGACCCTATACTTCGCCTTACGGCTTTGCAGAGTCCTGTGTTTTTAATAAACAGTTGCTACCCCCATTTCTGTGCCACCCACATCTGGTTGCCCAAACATAGGTCCTCCTTCTTCCGAAGTTACAGAGGCAATTTGCCGAGTTCCTTCAGCATAGTTCTCTCAAGCGCCTTGGTATCTTCTACCTATCCACCTGTGTCGGTTTCGGGTACGGTCCATGATGAGGCTATTTCCTGGAACAACTTCACTGCCTATCCAATCCATATAAGGAAAGACAATTTACGTCATCCGTCACTTCTCATCTGGTCAAGGAATATTAACCTTGTTCCCATCGACTACGACTTTCGTCCTCGCCTTAGGAGCCGACTCAACCTGCGCGGATTAGCCTTGCGCAGGAACCCTTGGATTTTCGGCGACAGAGTTTCTCACTCTGTTTGTCGCTACTCATGTCAGCATTCTCACTTCCGATATCTCCAGGAGCTCTCACGAGTCTCCCTTCAACAACGTACGGAACGCTCCGCTACCACACAATAAATTGTGTCCAAAGCTTCGGTGTATTGTTTAGCCCCGTTACATCTTCGGCGCCGGACAACTTATTTAGACCAGTGAGCTGTTACGCTTTCTTTAAAGGATGGCTGCTTCTAAGCCAACCTCCTGGCTGTTTTGGTCGTCCGACATCCTTTCCCACTTAACAATAACTTGGGGACCTTAGCTGTTGGTCTGGACTGTTTTCCTTTTGACTACGGACCTTAGCACCCGTAGTCTGTCTGCCACACATTACTCATCGGTATTTGGAGTTTGGTTGGACTTAGTAAGGATCTCTCCCCCCTTGCCCATCCAGTGCTCTACCCCCGATGGTATTCATGTGACGCACTACCTAAATAGTTTTCGCGGAGAACCAGCTATATCCGAGTTTGATTGGCCTTTCACCCCTAACCACAAGTCATCCAAAGACTTTTCAACGTCAACTGGTTCGGTCCTCCAATAAGTGTTACCTTATCTTCAACCTGCTCATGGCTAGATCACTCGGTTTCGGGTTTAATCCAAAGTACTGTTGCCCTATTAAGACTCGCTTTCGCTACGCCTACACCTTACGGCTTAAGCTTGCACTTCAAACTAACTCGCTGACCCATTATACAAAAGGTACGCGGTCACCCTTACGGGCTTCCACAGCTTGTAAGCATTCAATTTCAGGATCTATTTCACTCCCCTCGTCGGGGTTCTTTTCACCTTTCCCTCACGGTACTAGTTCACTATCGGTCACACAAGAGTACTTAGGCTTGGAGGGTGGTCCCCCCATATTCAGACAAGATTTCACGTGTCCCGTCTTACTCGAAAACATTAACTGTCATTACCCATACGAGACTATCACTCTCTATGGTTTACCTTTCCAGGTAATTCTGGTTATACAATTAATGCTACTGGCCTAGTCCGCTTTCGCTCGCCACTACTTACGGAGTATCGGTTGATATCCTTTCCTCCAGTTACTTAGATGTTTCAGTTCACTGGGTTCGCTTTACTAACCTATGTATTCAGTTAGCAATAACTCAGAAGAGTTGGGTTTCCCCATTCGGAAATCTTCGGATCAAAGTGTGTTCGTCACTCCCCGAAGCTTATCGCAACGTACTACGTCCTTCATCGCCTTTGTGTGCCAAGGCATCCATCAAATGCTCTTAAACGCTTGATTATTCTATGTACAAAAAACAAACTTATTTGTCTTTTGCAATACTTAGATATTTTGAATTCTCAATAAAAATTTTATTAATTTAGTATTGATGTCACTTCACGATGTAAATGGAAAAGCTTAAAACTTTGGTGGAGCTGACCGGGATCGAACCGGTGACCCCCTGCTTGCAAAGCAGGTGCTCTCCCAGCTGAGCTACAGCCCCAAGAGAAACCACGTCATGGTGGGCCTGGGTAGACTCGAACTACCGACCTCACCCTTATCAGGGGTGCGCTCTAACCAGACTGAGCTACAAGCCCAAACGTAGGCTTTATAGTTTTAAACAATGAAAGAGAAACGAGGACGGTAAGCCACATATAATTACTAAGTTAAAAATTTCTTAAGTTCAAAAGAACTCAAAAAATGACTCTTAGAAAGGAGGTGATCCAACCGCAGGTTCCCCTACGGTTACCTTGTTACGACTTCACCCCAGTCGCTAATCTTACCGTGGTTGGCTGCCTCCTTACGGTTAGCGAACCAGCTTCAGGTAAAACCAACTCCCATGGTGTGACGGGCGGTGTGTACAAGACCCGGGAACGTATTCACCGTAGCGCGCTGATCTACGATTACTAGCGATTCCAACTTCATGCACTCGAGTTGCAGAGTGCAATCCGAACTGAGGTAACTTTTAGAGATTTGCTCCAGATCGCTCCTTCGCTGCCTTTTGTAGTTACCATTGTATCACGTGTGTAGCCCGGCCCGTAAGGGCCATGAGGACTTGACGTCATCCCCACCTTCCTCCGGCTTATCACCGGCAGTTCCTTCAAAGTTCCCACCATAACGTGCTGGCAATTGAAGGTAAGGGTTGCGCTCGTTGCGGGACTTAACCCAACATCTCACGACACGAGCTGACGACAGCCATGCAGCACCTGTATCCAATCCACCCGAAGTGAAAGACTCAATCTCTTAAGTCCGCGATTGGTATGTCAAGGGCCGGTAAGGTTCTTCGCGTATCTTCGAATTAAACCACATGATCCACCGCTTGTGCGGGTCCCCGTCAATTCATTTGAGTTTTAGCCTTGCGGCCGTACTTCCCAGGCGGAGTGCTTAACGCGTTAACTGCGATACTGGAAATTTAAATTCCCAACATCTAGCACTCATCGTTTACTGCATGGACTACCAGGGTATCTAATCCTGTTCGCTACCCATGCTTTCGAACCTCAGCGTCAGTATTGGCCCAGAGAGTCGCCTTCGCCACTGGTGTTCCTCCTAATATCTACGAATTTCACCTCTACACTAGGAATTCCACTCTCCTCTACCAAACTCAAGAAATGTAGTTTTGAAGGCAGTTCCAGAGTTAAGCTCTGGGATTTCACCTCCAACTTACAAATCCGCCTACGCTCGCTTTACGCCCAGTAATTCCGAATAACGCTAGATCCCTCCGTATTACCGCGGCTGCTGGCACGGAGTTAGCCGGATCTTCTTCTTCAGGTACCGTCATTATCTTCCCTGACGAAAGAGTTTTACAACCCGAAGGCCTTCATCACTCACGCGGCATCGCTGGATCAGGGTTGCCCCCATTGTCCAATATTCCCCACTGCTGCCTCCCGTAGGAGTCTGGGCCGTGTCTCAGTCCCAGTGTGGCTGATCATCCTCTCAGACCAGCTATAGATCGTAGTCTTGGTGAGCCATTACCTCACCAACAAACTAATCTAACGCGGGCCCATCCAATAGCGCATAAAGCTTTTCCCCGGAGGGTGCATAAAGTATTAGCTTAAGTTTCCTCAAGTTATTCTCTACTACTGGGCAGGTTCCCACGCGTTACTCACCCGTCTGCCACTAAATCCGAAGATCCCGTTCGACTTGCATGTGTTAAGCGTGCCGCCAGCGTTCATTCTGAGCCATGATCAAACTCTCAAGTTTAAACACGACGCACACAAACTTATTGGCGGAGTTACATAATCTAAATTATGTAATCCAAATAAAACGTGTACGATTATTCTGTACTGCGGAATTACCGCCCACGTTTCTCTTTCAATTTACTTTTCCAATAGCATAATCGCGCAGTCATGTATTATTTTTCCATTGGAAAAATAAAAAAATGCCAGATTGATTATATTAAGACTAAAATAGTCATATGCCGCAGGTTCAGAGCATCACCGAACAAGGGTGAAAGTTTTTTATTGTATTGAGCCAAAAAGTCAAGCATCAAACGTAAAATTACCCAGAAAATAAGCACTTTCTTCATAAATATAATACCCAATAATATCAATGAGATAGAGAGTGTAAAATCATTTTACCTCTTAAGATTAATATTAGTGATGTCATAAAATATAAATTCTTTATATGAAGATGTGAAAATGTATCTATTGAATAAAAAAATCTTGGTTTTTATAATTGGTCTGATTCTTGTTATTTCGATCGCTTCTTATTTATCAGTTTCTTTTAACGGCAAGACTGATATCCAAATATCAAAAGAAACAATTCAAATTCAGAAAGACCATACTGAAAAAGAAAATAGTTTAGACTTATTCTTTTCATTTCTCGAGTACTATGAACTTGAAGAGGGCGACACATTTATCAGCACTCTCAAAAAAACTAACCTTAATAACAGAGAAATCGATCAATTAAT
Organism: uncultured Pelagibacteraceae bacterium; assembly: GCA_902526565.1. Taxonomy (GTDB): domain Bacteria; phylum Pseudomonadota; class Alphaproteobacteria; order Pelagibacterales; family AG-422-B15; genus CACNXQ01. The sequence goes on from CABZLP010000011.1 coordinate 12,161, forward strand.
TATAGCTGCGGAAAATGTAATGGATATAAACCAATTAAGAATCGGAACACGCATAGAAATAATTTCTGATCTTATAAAGGAAGATAGAATTGTTAAAGAAATTTTAATTTATCCTGATAGTGAAGAAAAAATATCAGTATTAAGAATAGGCGATAGATTTTCAGTGCGTAAAGATATAAAAACTCTCTACTCAGAACTCGTATTCCATGAAATTGATATAGATAAAAGCATATACTCATCCCTTAAAAATGTTAACGTTCCAGACAATATAATTATGTCGTTTGTTCAACTTTTTAGTTTTGATATTGATTTTCAAAGAGACATTAGGAACAATAATAAAATAAATATTCTATATGAACAATTTAAAGATAAGGATAGCGAGTTAATCAAAACAGGTTCCATTTTTTTTGCTGAAATTATTCTAACGCGAGATAGTTACGAACTGTATAAATTCGAAGATAATAATTATATTGAATATTTTAACAGTGATGGCAAAAGTGCCACAAAAGCTTTAATGAAAACTCCAATAAATGGCGCAAGATTATCATCGGCTTACGGTATGAGAAAACACCCTATCCTGGGATATAATAAAAAACACATGGGCGTTGACTTTGCTGCCCCCATAGGCACTCCAATTATGGCAGCTGGAACAGGGCATATTGAATACGTTGGTACCAACGGTGGTGCTGGGAAATATATTCGGATTAAACACTTGAATGGCTATAAAACAAGCTATTCTCATCTCAGTAGATATGCTTCTGGCATACAAAAAAATGTTCGGGTTAAACAAGGTCAAACTATCGGTTATGTAGGAAGTACAGGATTATCAACAGGTCCGCATCTTCATTATGAAGTTATATTTAATGGTGAAAAAATCAATCCGATGAAGATGAAACTACCATCAGGTAAGAGATTAAAAGGGGCAAGTTTAAATAACTTTCTTACAGAAATAGACAGGATAGATAATGAAATTTCAAAAATTAGGAATTAGCTTCTTCTATAGCTTTAGCAGGATCTAAAGTTTCTACATGAACAGTTTTCTCATCCGTGGACTCAGTTTTAAGGGCTTTTGCCTCACCGTTACCATTATGTCTATCTTGACGATCATTTATTAAACGGCTGTAATGCTCGGCATGCTGTAAATAATTTTCAGCGCCTACATGATCTCCTGAAGCTGCTGCATCTTTTGCTAGGACTTTATACTTTTCAAGTACTGTGGAAAGATTTCCTCTTACGCGAGTAGAGCTATTACCATTAACAAAACTATCACCTGAATGTCTATTGTTTGACCTCTTAAAAGGTCTAGTTCTTCTATTTTTCACTTTGAAAATTAATTCCTAAATATAATTGGAAATTTTTAATAATTCTTTTAAAAGAATGTTTTTAAACTAGTGTTTACTATAGAAATAATCAAGTTTTTATTTAATTACTTTCAGCAATAATACATCTGGGAATATTTGATATATCATTTTTTATAGAAATAACCTTAAAGTTATTGTTTTTCAATATCTTAACTACCCCAACGTGTTGATTTATTCCTACTTCAATGAATAAATATTGCTTCATCTTCGTCCTTTTAGCTAAATTCTGAATTATATTTCTGTAAAAATAAAGTCCTTTTTCATCTGCAAATAATGCTTTTATTGGCTCAAAATTCCTAACATCTTCCATAATATTATTTTTTTCTTCAAATGGAATATATGGAGGATTACTAATTACAATATCGAATGAACTGGTATCAAAATTAGAAAAATCTCTCTCTAAAAATTTTAACCTGTCTTTTTTTAATAAAAAAAATTCTTTATTTATTTCTGAAACCTCAATAGCTTCTTTATCAATTTCAATGCCTGTTCCCAAACTTGATAAATATTCATTTAACAAAGAAATAATCAAGCATCCAGATCCAGAGCCAAGATCTAAAAAATTATAGGATTTTGTTAGATCAGGAAAATACTCAATGACTGATTCAATTAACAATTCACTATCTGATCTTGGAATGAGAACAGAATAATCAACATAAAAATCATTTTTCCAAAATGATTTGGTATTCGTTATGTAAGCAATTGGCTCTGCATTTTTTCTTCTATTAATAAGTTGTTCAAAATTTTTTAAATCCTTTTCACCTACTTCTTTATTATTAGCTAGATTAATTTCTTCATTACTCAATCCAAGCACATGCGATAGAAGTAATTTTTTCTCAGAAACAGAAATAGAATTCTTTTTTGAATACAAAATCTCATTTATTGTTGTCATTTTAGTTACTTTGATCTGCAATAATTAAATTTGAAATTACTTCCTCAAGACCGGACGCATTCAAAATTTGCTCCAGTTTATACAACGTTAAATTAATTCTATGATCTGTAACTCTTCCTTGAGGGAAGTTATAAGTCCTAATTCTCTCGGATCTATCCCCTGAACCAATCTGAGATTTTCTCTTATCTGCGATATCATCTTCTTGTTTTTTTCTCTCATGATCGTAAAGTCTTGTTTTTAATACAAGCATAGCTTTTGCTTTGTTTTTGTGTTGTGATTTCTCATCCTGCTGTTGTACTACAATTCCTGATGGTAGATGAGTAATTCTAACTGCACTATCAGTAGTATTTACATGTTGGCCTCCAGCTCCACTTGAGCGAAATACATCAACCCTTATATCTTTTTCATCAATTTGAATATCAACATCCTCAGCTTCAGGCAACACTACAACACTGGCTGCAGAAGTATGAACTCTTCCTTGAGACTCAGTTTCAGGAACCCTTTGGACCCTATGAACACCAGACTCAAACTTCAGTTTTGAATAGACACTCTGCCCTGATATTTTCGCTATTACCTCTTTCATGCCCCCTTTCTCAGAATCAGAAACAGACAAATAATCCACTTTCCAATTTTGATCCTCCGCATATCGCTGGTACATGCGCAATAATTCATTTGCAAATAACGCCGCTTCATCTCCACCTGTTCCGGCTCTAATTTCAAGAATTACATCTTTTTGGTCTAATGGATCTTTAGGAATCAATAGTTGTTTTAAAGATTCTTTTGATGATTGAAGATTTAATTTTAAGTTACTAATCTCAGATTTTGCAATTTCTATTAGATCGTTATCATTGCCGTCTAGAACTGCATTTAAATCTTCATGCTCTTTGAGAAGAGATAAATAAATTTTTATTTGTTCTGCTAAAGGTTTAATTTCTGCGTATTCCTTTGAAATTGAAATATATTTTTCTTTGTCATTTACTGCAGTTGTTAGCTCCTTTTCTAAAGAATTAAATTTATTTAATATTTTATCTAATTCGTCTCGCTTAATCATTTATTGTTCTAACTTTTTGCTCAACAAGCTTAACTACATGGTCAACAATTTCAGGGTTGGTAATTTTATGATCTGCAACGCCTGACAAATAAATCATATTATTACCCTTACCTCCTCCAGTAAGACCTATGTCACTTTTGAGTGCCTCACCTGGACCATTAACAATACATCCAATAATTGAAAGTGTGAGAGGTGTTTTTATATGTGCAAGTCTTTGTTCTAACTTTTTGACTGTTTCAATAACTGGGAAAGCTTGTCTAGCACATGAAGGACAAGAAATAATCTTTATTCCTCTTGAACCTAAATCTAAGCTTTTTAATATTTCATAACCAACTTTAATTTCTTCTACTGGATCAGCAGTAAGCGATACTCTTATCGTATCTCCAATACCTTTTGATAAAAGATTACCGATGCTTATCGAAGATTTAATTGAACCAGATAAATAAGTGCCTGCCTCGGTTAGCCCAACATGAAATGGATAATCACATAATTGAGCAAGCTTTTCGTATGATTCAATAGTTATAAATACATCAGAAGCTTTAACGCTTATTTTAAAGTTTTCAAAATTATTATCTTCCAATAACTTTATATTTTCTAACGCACTTTCAACCAATGCATCTGAGCATGGTTCCTTGTATTTAATAAGTATTTTTTCATCTATTGATCCTGCATTAACTCCTACTCTCATACTAATATTGTTTTGCTTTGCAGCCTCAATCACTTCAATAATTTTTTCTTTTCCAATGTTTCCAGGATTCACTCTCAAACAAGCTGCACCAGCTTCTGCCGCTTCTATTGCACGTTTATAATGAAAGTGTATATCTGCAACGATAGGAACACTTGATTGATTTACTACCTCTTTAAGAGACTCAGTAGACCCTTTGTCTGGACAGGAAACCCTAACAATGTCAGCACCTTCTTCGACCAATGAGTTGATTTGAGAGACTGTAGCATCAATATCTGTAGTTAAAGTATTGGTCATTGATTGAACTGTGATTTTCGCATCTCCACCAACTTGTACGTTACCAACATTAATCATTTTAGTCTTCCGTCTGACTATAGTATGTTTAAAATCTTCCCTCACAATGAAACCTTATTAATATTTTTAAATTATATTATATTTTATCTAGATTAAATACACTATGTAGCGCATTTACAGCTGCCTCTGTTTTATTTCTATCAATTAGGACACTTATTTTAATTTCTGAAGTGGATATAACTTCAATATTAATATCATTATCAGAGAGACACTCAAACATTTTTGCAGCTATTCCAGGCTGATTTCTCATACCTGAACCAATTATTGAAACTTTTGATAAGTTTTGTTCATTAAGTATTTTGGAAAAAACTATTCTTTTTTTTTGCTTCTCGAGTACACCGAGTGACTTCTTTAAATCAGTCATCGGGACTGTGAAAGTTATATTAGTCATTTTTCTTTCAATAAAATTATTTTGAACAATCATGTCAACATTTACTGATGAACCAGCCAATTCTTTGAATATTTCTGCTGCAACTCCTGGCTTATCTTCTACATCTATGATGGTTATTTTTGCCTCATCTTTAGAGTAAGCAACTCCTGTAACCGCACGAGTTTCATTCGATACATCGTTTGAAATTTGTGTACCTTCATTAGAAGGATTGAATGTCGATCTTACATTAACACTTACATCGTGATTCATCGCAGACTCCACTGATGTAGTTTGAAGGACCTTCGCTCCTTGAGAGGCCATTTCGATCATCTCTTCATACGATATCTTATCAAGTCTTCTAACTTTGTCTGTCATTTTAGGATCAGACGTATAAACACCATCAACATCAGTATAAATATCGCACCTTACCGCACTAACCGCCGCAGCTAGGAAGACCGCTGTATTATCTGATCCACCTCGACCAATAGTTGTTATTCTTCCTTCTGAGGATATCCCTTGAAAACCTGCAACTACTGCAACTTTTTTCTCTTTAAAATCTCTAATAATGCCATCTGGAATAATTTTATCAATAAAGGCATTTCGATGTTGACCTCTAGTAATAATGGGTATTTGCCATCCTAACCAGGACCTAGCTGGTACATTAAGTTTTTTGAGAGACAATGACATAAGGCCAGCTGTAATTTGCTCACCAGATGAAACAACAAGATCATATTCACTATCATCACTAAAATCGATACTATTTACATGATCGATTAGACTATTTGTTGTCCCAGACATTGCTGATACGACTACTATAATGTTATTATTTTTTTCATATTCGGATTTAACAATTTTTGCAGCAGACTCTATTAATTTTGTTGTAGCAACAGAGGTACCGCCGAATTTTATAACAAGAGTGGACATTTTCTATATCGTAACTAAATAGTTTATTGTGATATTTTAAAGAATTAAAAATAAGAAGTACTGTATAACCTCAGTTAAATCAAGTACTAACTAAGACATTGTATTATGGATATAAATTCAATTGATAAAACTGAAATTGAGAAATTCAGAAGTCTCTCAAAGGAGTGGTGGAAGCACGATGGTAAATTCAAAACTTTACACAAATTTAACCCCGTTCGTCTCTCTTATATAATTCAAACTATAAAAGATCATTTTTCTATAAATTCAGAAAACGAGAAACCACTTAAAGATTTATCAATTTTGGATATAGGTTGTGGTGGCGGATTAATGTGCGAACCATTAGCCAGACTAGGTGCCAAAGTAACTGGGATTGATGCATTAAAAAAAAACTGCCTTACAGCTAAAATTCATGCTGAAGAAAATGGATTAGACATCAACTATATTATGAGTACTGTAGAGGAGCTACCCAAAAAAAATCAATATGATGTAATATTAAATTTAGAAGTTATTGAACATGTCAATAACCCGAAGGAGTTCATTAATCAAAGTTGCAATCTGGTAAACAACAACGGATTAATGTTTATTGCAACGATTAATAAAACATTATTTTCTCTATTAATTGCTAAGTTTGCAGCTGAATATATATTGGGATTTCTTCCAAGGGGCACTCATAATTGGAGTAAGTTCTTAACACCCGAAGAGATCTATTCTTTCCTTATTCAAAACAAATTTGATGTTATTGGAAGTACAGGAGTTAATTATAATCCTTTAGGCGACACATGGTACAAGTCTCAAAATATGAATGCTAATTATATAGTAGCTGGTAAAAAAATTTAATTCTCTTCTTCTACCCAAGGTATTGTTGCAACTTCAATGCCCTCATCATTTAGCTCTACAACTTCTTCTTCAGAAGCCTTACCATAAATAGGTTTTTTATCTTTTTTACCATAGTGAATTTTCCTTGCTTCATAAGCAAAATTATCACCAACGTAATAGCAATTTTTTTCAATAAATTTTTTTACATCCTTAATTTTATTTTTTAATTCTCGCAGAACCTTTTCCGATGACTTGTCCTTACCCTTATTTACAGATACATTTGGTTTAGAAAGTGTTTTTTCTATATTTGAGGAATTGCATATCACGCACTCAACTAATTTTTGTTTAATCTGAGTGTCACAGGATTTAGAGTTAGAGAACCACCCTTCAAATTCGGAAGAACAATCTTTGCACATTAAATTAAATACAATCATACGTAATATATTGTTACTAAATAATTCTTTTCAATAGTTTTGATTGGTAACTTGGCATATTTTTTCTAATATTATCAACTTGGTCCATATTGATCTTACATGTAATTATTCCATTTCCACTCATTTTTTCTTTTAAGATTTCGCCATAAGGTGAGACTATGAGGCTATGACCATATGTTTTTCTGTTAGGGGTATTTTGACCACATTGAGCTGGCGCAAAGACATAACATCCGCTTTCAATAGCTCGTGCTTTTAATAATGTGTGCCAGTGGGCTTTTCCAGTCGTAACAGTAAACGCTGACGGAATTGAGATTATTTTAGCACCTCCAGCAACCTGGCTTCTATACAATTCTGGAAACCTTATATCGTAACAAATTGAGAGTCCTACTTTGCCCCACGGTGTCTGACCTATCTTAATTTTTTTTCCAGCAGTAAAAGTAGAAGATTCCTCATAGACTTCTTTCGAGGAGATGATGACATCAAACATATGAATCTTGTCATATTTTGAAATTATTACGCCTTTATTGCTGATTAAGTAAGATCGATTGAAAAGACGCTTATTATTATCTTTCACAATGATAGATCCTAAAATAATCCAAACAGAATTTTTTTTTGCAAAGTCTTTTGCCATATTTAAGCATGGATCTTTTTTTTCAGGATAAGTTTCTTTCAATAAATGCTCACGGTTTAAGGAGACGATATTAGTTATTTCGGGTGTCAAAATTAAGTTTGCACCAAGTTTTACAGCTTTTATTAAAAATTTGAGTGTTTGATCTAGATTTTTTTTTACTGATCGGCCTGAATTTAATTGAATGCAAGCTACTTTAAATTCGTTACCCATCTAAAATACTGTCAAGCTTGCCAGTTACATCAAGTTTTCTTAATTCTTCAAATCCACCGATATGCAGGGTTTTAAAAAAAATTTGTGGAACAGTTCTTTTTCCATTAGCTCTCTCTAACATAATATCCCTTTGGGAGGGGTCGTCTTGAATGTTAATTTCCTGATACTTTATTTGTTTTTGATCAAGGAGTTTTTTTGCCAAGTCACAATATCCACAATTATGCGATGAATAAATAATTATTTGGTCACTCATAAAAATTAGATCCGATCATCAAAATAATTTATAATTTCAGAAATATTTTCTAATACTTTATCATCTTCCATATAAGTTTCACCTAATCTAACAACTATCATATCCTTAGATGGAATAATCAATATGTACTGTCCCCCAAAACCAGCGGCATAATAAGTATCTTTTGGAAGTCCCCGTGTAAATGCTGGATGAGGCATCCAAAATTGATTACTATACATTTGGTATGAGTTTTTAGCTGGGGTACGTGTGTCATCAATCCATTCTTTTGATACGATTCTCTCCCCATCCCATACCCCATCTTTTAAATATAAATATCCAAATCTTGCATAATCGCGCGCGTTTGCAAATATCGAACTGCCACCAATGAAAGTTCCAGAGTTATCAAATTCGAAGATAGAATTTGTTATACCTATTTTTTTAACAAGATTACTTTTGATGAAATCCAAATAATTAATTCCCTGATCTTCAAGCCTTTTCTTTATTATTTGACTAAGAATATTAGTTTCTCCTGTGGAGTAATTGTATTTCATGCCTGGCAGCGGAGTTTTAAGTTTCTTGGATAATGCAAACTCAGCTTGATCAAATCGTCCCTGCCCAAATAACATTTCTAATGTATCTGACCTTCCACCTAAATCATACTCCTCAACATAGTCCAGCCCTGACTGCATATTAAGCATATGTCCTATAGAAATATGTTTTCTATTGTCATCCCAGCTTGGTAGGAGGTTTGTTTCATCTTTTGATAAGATGATCCCCTTATCAATCATCATTCCAGTCAATAAGCCAATATAGCTTTTTGCCATTGAATAGGAGACAAGTTTAGTATCTTTTGTAATAGGATAATTGTAGTTCTCATAAACAATACTTCCATCTTGAATAATTAAAAGCGCATTAGTGCGCCCCAATTCATCATGAGAATTATCAGAAAAAGTATAATTAATAATTGCACTAAACCCTTCGTCGTCAATTTCTTTTAAATTTTTTGGCCATGTATTTGTTGGCCATTCGACTGCATCATTATGTGGTAATTGATTAATAATAGCCAATGATGGATTGACCCAAATAAAAATAAAGGATAAATAAGTTATAAATTTAATAGTTTTATGCATAAGGTTTCACGGAATATTTATAACATATTAATAATATTTACATCATTTTTTTTTACAGATATTAGCACAGCCAAGTCTGATGAAACTCTCATTGGTTTAAATGCTTCAGCAAAACACTATTGCGTTTGTTTCTTTATATCAGAGATGAAAAGTGATTATTGTGATGAAGCATATGATCGTGTTATAACTGCATCAGTTTCAGATGATGAATTGTACAGTCAAATTAAACTATTGGGTTACAATAAAGATGAGGTGAAGAAGGAAATTTCTATTGAATATGGAGAGTATAATATAGTTTCTGTTTTCACTGAGGAAACTGGTTGTTATTTTAAAAAATAATTAATAACTTTGGTATTCGCAGGCAATAATTTTATTTTTTTTATCTCTTTAATTGAAACCCATCTTAATATTTCATTATCTTTATTTTCAACTTGACCTGACCAGTGTTTAACCTCAAATGTGTACATCATTAACAAGAAAGCTCGATACTGATGCCTAGTGAAAATATAATTCTTTAACTTATTTTTAGCGATATCAATTCCTAATTCCTCTTTTAATTCTCTTATCAAAGCTTCAAAATAATCTTCGAAATTAGATAATTTTCCTCCTGGAAACTCCCAACAATTTCTGAATGTTTTTTTATTTTTTCGACTCATAATTAGAATTTGGTTTTTTTTATTTCTAATGACTGCTGAAGAGCAAAAAACCAGATTCATGACTTATATGAAGCATTTATGTCTATGTATTTGTGCGACAAATCACATGTAAAAATATCAGCGTGTGAATTTCCTATCGCGAGATTAATTTGTATTTCAACCTCTTTTTGACCTAAGTACTTCTTAATATCAGAATTATTTATTTTAGTATTAGCTTTTCCATTCATTGCTACTAAGTGGTCGCCAAAGTAAATCTTTATTTTGCTTTGATTGATTTTTTCATATGTTTTGCCTATTGCCATGATTATTCTCCCCCAATTAGCATCTTCTCCATAAATCGCAGTTTTAAATAGATTTGAATTTGCGATTGATCTTGCAATTTTTTCAGCTTGCAAAATATTCTTGGCTTTCTTCACTTTAATTTTGATTAATTTAGTTGCTCCCTCACCATCTCTAACAATTTGTTCCGATAAAGAGCTAAACACTTTATACAAAGAGATTTTCAAGTTATTTATTCTTTTATCATTTATAGAATTAATTTTGTTTTTAAGTTTAATTTTATTTGAGCTTGCAAGTATAACTGTATCATTCGTAGACTCATCGCCATCAACAGAAATTCTATTGAATGACTTGGCATTAAGTTGTTTTAATAAAGCTTGTAAAATTTTCTGAGGAATTTCTAAATCAATAAATATAAATCCTAACATAGTAGCCATATTTGGCTCGATCATTCCAGAACCTTTGGTAATTCCCGTAATTGTTACTACTTTGTTATCAACTTTAGTCTTTGATGAAACAGCTTTTGGAAAAGTATCTGTTGTCATTATGGCTTTTGCTGCATCCATCCAATTATTGTTTTTAATTTTATTTTTTCTTATCGCATTTATTATTTTTTGTTCAGGAAATTCTTCTCCTATGACACCAGTAGATGCAAAAAATATTTTACTTTTTGAAACATTAAATATATTTGAAACAAGTTCGCTTATCTTTATTAAAGACTGATGACCTTTCTTTCCTGTAAACGTATTTGCATTTCCAGAATTAATTATTATTGCTTGCACTTCTTTTTTTTTAAGTGCTTTTTCATTCCAATCAAGAGTACAGGATCTCATAGTAGACTGAGTAAACACTTCAGCTATAGAACCTTTTTCTTTAAAAATAAAAATTGCTACATCGTTTCTAGATTTATCGTAAAGATTGGCACAGTAGGTATAAAGTTCTATGCCTTGAATACTTGAAACCTTGTTTACCTTTTTTGGTGCAAGTGGTGATTTTCTGTATTTTTGTCTCACTATTATCTCTTTAATTAATAATACTAATTTTAACTTAATTGAAGTTAGTATTTAATGTATAAAAGCTTGCAATTAAATAAAAAATAACAATATCAACCTACATGTTTAATCTAAATTCAATAGTAAATTCACTTTTTAGCGGGAATGATAAGAAAAAAATTGGTGAGTATTCGAAAATTGCCAAAGATATTGACGCACTTGAACCAGCATTTGAAAAGAAAACTAAAGAGGACTTAATAACTCATATCGAAAAGATTAAAGCTAAAATCAAAGCTGGGGCAAGTATTGATGAATTTATTCTTGAAGCTTTCGCTATCGTTCGAGAAGCAGCAAAAAGAACACTTGGGCAAAGACATTTTAATGTTCAGTTAATTGGGGGAATGATCCTTCATAACGGTGGTATAGCTGAGATGAAAACAGGCGAGGGTAAAACACTTGTATCTACACTTGCTGCATTTCTTAACTCACTAACTGATGAAGGTGTGCATATAGTTACTGTAAACGACTATCTAGCAAGAAGAGACTCGGAGTGGATGGGCAATGTATTCAAATATCTTGGACTAACTGTTGGATGCCTCACAAACGATGTTACCGGGGTTGAGGAAAGAAAAAAACAATACAACTGTGACATTACGTATGGAACAAATAACGAATTTGGTTTTGATTATTTAAGGGATAACCTAAGAGTGCTTAAAAAAAATATGGTACAGAGATCTCATAATTTCTGCATTGTTGACGAGGTTGATAGCATTCTTATAGATGAGTCACGAACACCCTTGGTAATTTCGGGAGCTGTTGAAGATAAGACAACACTCTATAATTCTGTAAACAAGATTATTCCTTTCCTAGACCCAGATGATTACGAAATTGATGAAAAAACAAAAACAGGGACTCTTACAGATAAAGGAAATGACAAGGCAGAAAAAATTTTAAAGGAGAAAAATATTATTACTGAAGGTACGCTTTATGACGTATCAAATGTTTCAGTGGTTCACCATATTAATCAAGCTTTGAGAGCAAATAAACTATTTGAAAAAGATAGAGATTATATTGTTAAATCTGGAAGTGTAATTATCGTTGATGAATTCACAGGCAGAACAATGGAAGGAAGAAGGTATGGCGATGGTTTGCATCAAGCAATAGAGGCAAAAGAAAATGTTAAGGTGCAAAATGAGAGCCAGACTCTAGCTTCTATAACATATCAAAACTATTTTAGACTTTACAAGAAAATATCAGGAATGACTGGGACAGCCCTTACCGAAGCAGAAGAGTTTGCAGATATATATAATTTGCCAGTTTTTGCGGTCCCTACAAATACACCTGTTGTCAGAAAAGATAATGAAGATGAAATCTACCGTACCTCAGAGGAAAAATATGATGCAATTATAAAACAAGTTATTGAATGTAGTGAGAAAAATCAGCCTGTTCTGATAGGAACGACTAGTATTGATAAGTCAGAAAAAATATCAAAAAAATTAAAAAATGCCAAAATTATTCACGAAGTTCTTAATGCAAAGCAACATGAGTCAGAGGCAAAAATAATTGCTAATGCTGGAGAGCCAGGCGCTGTTACAATAGCAACAAATATGGCTGGAAGAGGAACTGATATTCAACTGGGTGGAAACTTTGAATTTAATAAAAAACAAATGAAAGATCATGAAGGTTCTGATGAATTAAAAAATAAAATCTCCTTGCAAAATAAAAGTGTGATTGATGCTGGTGGTTTATACGTAATTGGAAGTGAAAGGCACGAAAGTAGAAGAATAGACAATCAACTTAGGGGTAGGTCTGGAAGACAGGGAGATCCAGGTGAAACTAAATTTTTTATAAGTTTAGAAGATGATTTGATGAGAATTTTTGGTTCTGAACGAATTGATAGTGTTCTAAAAAGTCTGGGTCTTAAAGAGGGTGAATCAATCCAACATGCGTGGATATCAAAAGCTCTTGAAAGAGCGCAAAAAAAAGTTGAGGGTCGTAATTTTGATATTAGGAAAACATTATTAAAATTTGATGACGTTTTAAATGATCAAAGAAAAACAGTATTTGATCAAAGACTGGAATTGATGAACGCTGAGGATATATCTGAAATCGCAAAGGATATGCAATACGATGTCGCCGATGATATTATAAATCAATACGCTCCTGAGAAAGCGTATATAGATCAATGGAATGTCGATGAATTAAGTAAGGAGATTTCTCAGCATTTTTCTCAAGATTTTAATCTTAAGGAAATAATAGAAGAGGAAGAGATCGATCATCAAGGATTAAAAGATAAGATTTATAAAATCATAGATGATATTTCAATAGCCAGAGCTCAAAATCATTCCAAAGAAAAAATTAATGCTGCTGAAAAAATGGTTCTTCTTAAAATCCTAGATGATAAATGGAAGGATCATATAAATAATTTAGAACAATTACGATCAACAATTGGCCTTAGAGGATATGGGCAAAGAGATCCTCTTAATGAATATAAGAATGAAGCTTTTAGTTTATTTGAAGGATTAATTAATAATCTAAAAACAGATGTAACAAAAATTTTCTCACGAATGCGAATACGTGAGAATACTAATCTTAATATTGACAATAATGATGACGAAGTTGATCAATCGTCAAATGAACCTATCAAAAAAGACAAAAAAATATCCAGGAACTCTCCTTGTCCATGTGGATCTGGGAAAAAATATAAACACTGTCACGGAAATATTAACTAAATAAGTAGTAAGCTAATCCTACTGAAAAAATAGTAATTGCAAAAGCAGCAATTGCTCTGAAAAAAGTACTATTTTTGAATTTTTTCCTATCACTTGCCTTTCCATACTTTTCATCAAGCACAGAATTTGCTGTAGTAAGTGTATCACTAAATAGTCCTGATCGCCCAATCTGCAAATATCTTTCTTGTCTTGCGTGTTTTAGATCATTTCCATGCTGGTTTGATAAAATATTAAGATACTCCTCTATTTGATCGCCGACATTGTTCATTGCGATGAGTCGATTCCTATGGGCTCCGCCTGAAGGTTCCTGAATTATTTTATCAATCACATCTATTTTCAACATATCATTAGCGGTAAGTTTAAGTGCTGATGCAGCCTCAACAGTTTTTGAGTTATCCTTCCATAAAATTGAAGAACAGCCTTCGGGTGAGATTACAGAATATATTGAATTTTCAAGCATCAAAACGGTATTGCCAGTTCCTATTGCAACTGCCCCTCCAGAACCTCCTTCTCCTATAATTACAGCTACAATTGGCACTCCTAGTGATAAGCAGCATTCTGTAGTTTTCGCAATTGCTTCTGACTGTCCTCGTTGTTCTGCTCCCACTCCTGGATAAGCGCCAGGCGTATCCACAAATGAAATAACTGGAATATCAAACTCTTCAGCAAGTTTCATTAAACGTTGTGCTTTTCTATAACCTTCAGGTCTTGGCATGCCAAAGTTATGCTCTATACGAGAAGTTGTATCATGACCCTTTTCATGACCAATAACCAAAACAGATTTTCCCCTAAATTTTCCAAATCCACCTATAATCGCCTTATCATCTGAAAAAGCTCTATCACCTGATAAAGGAAAAAAATCTTCAATTAAGTGTTCTATGTACTGCTTTGTTTTTGGTCTATCTGGATGCCTAGCAACGAGTGTTCTTTGCCATGGACTTATATTTGAGTATATTTTTTTATAAGTATCACTAATCTCTAACTCAACTTTAGAGATCTTGTCTAGCATATCCTCAGAAGGAGCGCTGTCATTCAGACTTTTTAATTCAATTATTTTGCTATCTAGTACTTCAATTGGTTTTTCAAACTCAAGATAAGTGGTCATTAAATATAAATTATATTAACTTAAAGTTTCAATTAATTTAGTTTGTTCAATGATTTGCTCAGCCTGTCTAATGGATGCAGCATCTATAAGTCTACCATTAAGAGTGGCTGCCCCTGCCCCAGATTCTTGGGCTTCTATCATTGCCTTAATAATTTCTTTGGCTTTTTGAACTTCGCTTTCGGGTAACGTGAAGACTTCATTTGCTAGGTCTACTTGACTAGGGTGAATCGCCCATTTACCCTCACATCCGAGTATTGCAGTTCTTCTTGCATGCGACTTAAATCCATCTGGATCTGAAAAATCACCGAAAGGTCCATCAATAATTCTCATGCCGTGAGCCCTTCCAATAGTTGTCATTTTAGAAATAGGATAGTGCCACATATCATTCCAGTGAATATTTCTCTCTCCATTAGTTTCGTCTGTTAAAATGGAATAATCTGAATTCGAACCACCTATATTAGTAGTCCTCATTCTGACTGATGCAGCATAGTCAGCATAACCAAAATGAAGAGACTCAATTCTTTTGCTGCCAGTTAAAATACTGTCTAAGTTGGTAATGCCCATAGAAATTTCAATAATTAATTCAAAACCAATTTTTTTATTTCTATTTATTTTGTCTTCTATTTGAGTAACCATCATGTCAATGGCATAAACATCAGCTGCAACTCCAACTTTTGGTATCATTATCAGGTCAAGTCGTTCACCACCTTGCTCCATTAAATCAACTACATCGCGGTAACAATAATGAGTATCGAGGCCATTTATTCTGACAGAAATAGTTTTTTTTCCAAAATCAAGTTCATTTAGAGCTTTAATAATATTTTCTTTTGCTTGCTCTTTGTCTTGTGGAGCCACCGCATCCTCTAAATCTAAACAAATAATGTCAGCATTACTCTTGCATGCTTTGTTAAATAATTCGGGTTTAGAGCCTGGGACGAATAACTGAGAACGATTTAGTCTCGTTGGTTTTGTTGGTACAGATGTAAAGCTCATGATATTTTTTCTATCACTATAAAATTATCTTTTCAAGGCCTTCTTCTGATACAAATTTATTTATTGTAAATTTTTGAGAGTGGGTGGTTATCTTTAACAGTCTTTTTTAATCTATCATTTAAAATATGAGTATAAATTTGAGTTGTAGAAATATCTGCGTGACCCAGCAATATCTGCAAGGACCTCAGGTCGAGACCGTTTGCGAGCAGGTGCGATGCAAAGGCATGACGTAATTTGTGAGGACTAACATATTTCTCTTCTATGCCTACTTTTATCGTAAGTTCTTTTAAGAGCTGATTGAATCTCTGTCTGCTTATATGTCCTAATTTAGAATTTTTTGAAGGAAATAACCATTTTTGATCATTTTTCTTTTTAATAAATAATTCTCTTATTTTTAAATAATTTTCGATTGTGACTAATGTATTTTTGTCAATCGGAACAAGCCTTTCTTTATTTCCCTTCCCATAAACAAGTAAAAAATTTTTTTTCTCATAAAGTGCTGATATCCGTAAGTTAATTAGTTCTGTTATCCTTATGCCTGTTGAATAAAGTATCTCAATCATTGCTAAAAATCGAATACCCCCATTAGTCTTATCTTCTCGGGCAGCTTTTAAAAGTCGATCAATTTGCATGTTTGTTAGGAAAATAGGTAACTTTGAACTTTTCTTTGGAATATTTATTTTTTTTATTGGATTTGATTCTATAATTTCCTCTTCTACTAAAAAATTAAAAAAGTGCCCTAATGCTGAGATTTTTCTAAGCACAGTAGATCGCTCAAAACCCTTAGCATTCAATGAGGCAACATATTTTTCAATATCTAAATTTAAATTTTTTGATGAAATTTTATCTATATTAAGTTTAGTTATTTTTAAACATTGCTTGATGTCAAGGTTATATGATTGAATAGTGTTCTTACTAAGTCCTTTTTCAGACGCAAGAGACTCTAAAAAATTTTCGATTAATGATGCATTGGCCATTTAATCTAAAGTGTATCTTTTGTGAGATATTCAAATACATATTGATTTGCATATACAGGGTCTACGTTAATAAGTCCCTCTATGATCGTAAATATTGTAGTTTCATGAAGATTTATGAAATTTTGATCACCGTGTATTAGATTTAAAAGTAAGATCATTTCACCAATCTGATTATCTAGTGATTTTAAGTATTCATCAAGCTTCACATTTGTAATTACAGATGAAACCCTGTTTAAATCATTTGGCGTTTTCCAATAATTACTTATTTTTTCATCTGTCATTAACTCATAATATTTGACAATAATATTTTTCTGTTTCGAACTAAGTGTTTTATCTTCAAGTAAAATTTCAAGCTCATTTAAAGAAAAAGAGATATCGGAATTGAGGAATAAATAAAACTTAATCTTCGCCATTAATATTTTATAATCATCTTTATAATTAATTACATTTAACCATTCCTTACATTTATCTAAATTTTTGTTAAGTATAAGAATTAAACAAACATCTAGACTTTCTGCTACTAAATTTTGCT
>CABZLP010000012.1 GCA_902526565.1 uncultured Pelagibacteraceae bacterium
TTTGATAGAATTTGAGGTCCTCTAAGTTTTTTATAAGACATATTAGAAATTAGCATGAAAACTCATAATAAAGATAAATATTTTTCAGAAAATTTGATCTTATGGTTTAAAAAAAACAAAAGAAATTTACCTTGGCGAAGATCTGTATCACATAAAGACTATCCGTACAGGGTACTCGTGAGTGAGTTCATGTTGCAGCAAACCACTGTTTCTACAGTCATACCTTATATTAATAAGTTTCTTAAGATCTGGCCGAATATAGAAACTTTGTCCAAAGCTAATATTGATGATGTACTAATTCAATGGCAAGGATTGGGGTACTATTCAAGAGCAAGAAATTTGCTTAAGACTGCAGAAATAATCATGCTTAAACATCAGGGTGATATTCCTAGAAGTGAAAATGAACTTAAAAGTTTACCTGGTATTGGAGAATATGCTTCTGCGGCGATCCGATCAATAGCATTTAACAAGAAAGCGGTGGCAGTAGATGGGAATGTAAAAAGAGTAATAGCAAGATTTTATGGCCTAACGGGAACTCTTGATGAAAATAAAAAAAGAATTGATGAAATTGCTAATAGGATTTGTCCCAACAAAAATAATAGAGATTATACACAAGCAATTATGGAAATAGGTGCATTAGTGTGTAAGGCAAAAAAAATTAATTGCGATGTTTGCTGTATTTCCCAAAAGTGTAGTGCTTATAATAAGAAGCTAGTTCATTCTATTCCTGAACCTAAAGTGAAAGTTAAAAAGAGAAAACTAAACTGCATTTCATTTATTTCAATTTTTAATGACAGATTTGTGTTACTGAAAAAAAGATCAAGTGAGGGAATTCTTTCTAATCAATGGGAGTTGCCATCAACAGCATGGAAAGCAAAATCTATTAAGTTTTCAAGAAAAGAAACTCCATTTCCAAATGCACATTGGGAAAAGACAGCCATAAATTTTAAGCATTCTTTTAGCCATATGGATATTCAAAACATTGCTTATTACACCAGAAATAATAATAAATGCTTATCAAGTAACGCTTCTAATTTGAAGTGGGTTAATGTTGATAAATTAAGTGATTATGCTGTAACCACAATGAGCAAGAAAACATTAAAAGAGTTTAATTTAATTCCGATCTAAGTTTTTGCCTTAGAATATCGATTGGTTTTAATTCACCTTCAACATCAAAATGCCAGAAAGTCCATCCGTTACATGCTGATGCCGATTGAACCTCAGCGCCAATTTGATGAATAGAGCCTGTGTTGTTAGAGCTAATAACAGAACCATCGGCTCTAACTTTAGCTTTAAATTTTCTCTTATTGTCATATAGCACGGTACCTGGCTCAATTAATTTTCTTTCTATTAACCACCCAAAAGGTATTCTAGGCTCTGCCTTCTTTGACTGACTTATATTTAACGATTCAATTTCATATGAATTAATTTTACCTATGCGTTTTTTTGCGGAATTTACATAGTACTTATCCTTTTCAATACCAATATATTTTCTTGATAATCTTTTCGCTACGGCTCCTGTAGTTCCTGTCCCAAAAAAAGGATCCAATATAACTTCACCCTTATTTGTTGAAGAAATAATGATTCGGTGCAAAAGTCCCTCTGGTTTTTGTGTAGGATGCAGCTTTTTACCCTCACCATTTTTTAGCCTTTCATGACCACTACATATTGGAAGATACCAATCTGAGCGCATTTGCATATTTTCATTGAGTGACTTCATAGCATCATAATTAAAAGTATATTTTTTAGAATTTTTATCTTTGCTCGCCCAAATTAGAGTTTCATGAGCATTAGTAAAACGCTTACCTCTAAAATTAGGCATTGGATTTGCTTTTTGCCATATAACATCATTGAGTATCCAATAACCTAAGTTCTGCATGATATAACCAATCCTAAAAATATTATGATAGGAACCAATAACCCAAATTGTACCTGTTGGCTTTAATACACGTTGTGCTTCTTTAAGCCAGGCATGAGAAAACTTGTCATATTCTTCAAAGCTCTCAAATTGATCCCATTCATCGTCTACGGCATCAACTTTTGAATTGTTTGGTCTGTATAGATTTTGATCAAGCTGTAAGTTATATGGAGGATCTGCAAATACTAAATCAACACTATTGTCAGGAAGATTCTTTAGCTCTTCAATTGTCTCACCACAGATAATGTTGTCAGAATTTACTGCCGTATTTTCAAGGACCGTTTTCATAGCGGGTAATATGATTCAAAATAGAATCCAGGTCAATAGTATTTAGAATCAATAACTTAAATAATCTTCTTAATTCAATATATTGTGCACTGGTTTAAAAGATTTCCGATGTATTGGGGTAATTCCATAGTTTTTTAGAGCTGAAAGGTGCTCTTTTGTTCCATAACCTGAATTGGTTTGAAAGCCATATTCTGGAAATTGCTTTGAATATTTAAGCATAATTTCGTCTCTATAAACTTTAGCAAGAATGGATGCTGCTGCAATTGAAACAGACTTGCTATCTCCTTTAATAATACTAATGGTGTTGTTTTTTATATCTGGTTTGAAATTACCATCGATAAGTGTTGTTTTCGGAACGACTGATAGTCTATCACTCGCTCTTTTCATTGCTAATAATGAAGCTTGTAAGATATTGATCTCATCTATTTCTATCTCGGATGCGGCTCCATAGGCATAAATACTATTCTCTTTTATCTTTTCCGCTAACAATATTCTTTTAGCTTTAGGAATTTTTTTAGAGTCATTAATTCCTTCTGGAATATTTTTTCTATCAAGTATTACGGCTGCTGCAATTACTGGACCAGCAAGTGGACCTCTACCAACTTCATCAATACCAGCAATGGGCAAGGAAAAAATATTTTCAAAAGCAATTAATTTCTGAGGGTCAAATTTCAATTTATATTTTTACTTTTTTCTTTAAACTTTTTAAATCTTCCCAAGAAAACTTTTTTTGAGCTGGCTGTCTTAACAAGAAAGCTGGGTGGAATGTAGGCAGTATCGGATACTTTTTTTTATTAATTTCTATATCTAACCACTTTCCCCTAATCTTGGTAATCCCCTCATTATTTTTAATTAATGCATAAGTAGCAGTGCTTCCTAATAACAAAATTGCTTTTGGATTTACTATTTCAATATGCTTTTTTATCATTGGTAAACATATCTCAATCTCTTCGTCTGTTGGCCTTCTGTTATTTGGTGGTCTCCACGGAACAATATTCGCAATGTAAACTTTTTCTCGATTTAGATCGATGGCCTCTAGCATTTTATCCAACAGCTTGCCACTTCTTCCAACAAAGGGCTTCCCTTGAATATCCTCATCATGACCTGGAGCCTCACCTATAAGCATGATTTTTGCACTTGGGTTTCCATCTGAAAAGACCATGTTTGTTGCGCTTTTATGAAGTTCACAGCCTTTAAAATTTGACATGTATTCTTTTAATGATTCTAGACTATCAATATTGAGAATATCTTTTTCGATTTCATGCTGAGGGAAGTCAGTTTCTTCTTTTGACTGAGGCTTATTAGCCGATTTTATTGTTCCTTTTCCATACCTATTTTTTGCCATATTTCCTATATTTTCATCAACCCCGCTTAATTTATATTGATTTAGTAGTTTTATAGTATTTTGAATATTTAACTTCGTCATAAACAAATTGAATTATAATGCTTATAAACTAAATATATAGTTAATAATGGAGACTGATACTCAAAGAGAAGCGATGGAGTACGACGTAGTTATCGTCGGAGCGGGACCCTCGGGTTTAGCAACTGCTATCAAATTAAAGCAAATTAATGCTGATGCAAACGTGTGCATAGTTGAGAAGGCCTCAGAGGTCGGAGCCCATATTTTGAGTGGAAACGTATTTGAAACCAAAGCACTGGACGAGCTATTACCTGACTGGCAGTCTATGGAAGGCTGCCCTCTAAAAACCAAAGTATCAAAAGAGAAATTTTTAGTTCTATCCGAAAAAAGTTATTTCTCTGTTCCATCATTTTTGTTGCCTCCCGTTCAACATAATAAAGGCAATTATATAACTAGCCTTGCTAATTTATGTAGATGGCTTGGGCAAGTTGCTGAAGGTATGGGTGTTGAGATATATCCTGGATTTGCAGCTTCAGAAATTCTTTATGATGAGCAAGGGAAAGTAAGAGGTGTTGCGACAAATGATATGGGTCTTGATATAAATAATGAAAAAAAAGACTCATATGAACCAGGTATAGAACTGCATGCCAAAGTTACCGTGTTTGCAGAAGGATGCAGAGGTCATCTAGGTAAACAATTAATTAATAAATTTAATTTATCAGAGAATTCTGATCCTCAGCAATATGGAATTGGTTTAAAAGAAATATGGGAAGTTCCGGAAGAGAATCACGACGAGGGAATGGTTTTACATTCAGTTGGATGGCCTCTAGAAAATGATACTTACGGTGGCAGCTTTGTTTACCATGCAGAAAATAAACAAATTTATTTAGGATATGTTATTGGCTTAGATTACTCAAACCCATATCTCTCACCTTTTGAAGAATTTCAAAGATTTAAAACACATCCAGCCATTAAAAAAATGTTATCTGGTGGCAAAAGAATTTCATATGGAGCAAGAGCATTAATTGAAGGTGGACTTCAAAGCTTACCAAAAATGTATATGCCTGGCGCATTACTTATTGGATGTGATGCCGGCACTTTGAACATGCCTAAAATTAAAGGATCGCATACTGCTATGAAAAGTGGAATTCTAGCCGCAGAAGCTATCAATGAATTTATTTCCGAAAGAGTGTCTGATTTATCAGTTTATGAGGAAAAATTTAATAGTAGCTGGCTTTATAAAGAACTTCATGCAGCACGGAACGTGAAGCCTTTCTTTACCAGATTTGGAACAATGTTAGGCGTCATGTTAGCAGGAATTGATCAATGGTTGTTTTGGGGAAAAATGCCATTCACTTTATCCCACAAGCACGCTGACCATGAAACACTTATCAAAGCTAAAGACGCAAAAAAAATTGAATACCCTAAGCCTGACGGGGTACTAACCTTTGATAGGTCAAGCTCGGTTTATTTGACGGGCACATACCATACAGAAAATCAACCTGTTCACCTTCAACTAAAAGATAGTACATTGCCGATAAGTTATACATTGAACGAATACGACGAACCTTCACAAAGATATTGTCCTGTAGGAGTTTACGAAGTCCATCAAGATAATGAAAATGAAACACCTAGATTTGTGATCAATAGTCAAAATTGTATTCACTGCAAAACGTGTGACATCAAAGAGCCGTCGCAAAATATTAATTGGGTGACACCTGAAGGTGGAGGTGGGCCAAAGTATGCTAATATGTAAAATTAGACGAATATGAGTATTATAAGATTACTCTCTTTCATCTTAATATTTATTCTATCTTTCAGCTCAGCGAATGCCGCTAAAACAAATTTACCAAAAATAGGTGATTATTTAGTTGCAAACATATCAAGTAATTCAAATGATTATAAAATAACCAAAAGGTATTATCAAAAATTACACCGATCAAACCCAAATGATCTATTAGCTTTAGATCGATTACTACTTCTTAGTATCTTAGATGGTGACTTGTACAGCGCAAATAACTATTCATTTAAATTAGCTCAGGCAGGCTGTGATAAAAAAGTAAACTCATGCTGCATGAACAATCAGTCACCCCAGGGTCATCTCGTAAATGGCATTTCATATTTAAACTCTTACAAGCAAGGTTTTGCTGATCAGAGTTTTGCCAGTATATGGAGAGGAGAAATATCAGACAGTACTTTTGTTAGGCTTTTAAGAGCCTGGGTTTGGGCCGATAGCCCCTCTCTTGATAAGAGCATGGCATTGATCGACCTGATATCATCTGATGATCATCAATATCTTACCTTGGTTCATAAGGCTCTCATATATGACTTTGCTGATGAGATTGAATTAGCAGAAATTTTTTATGAGCAATCACTGTCTATACAAAACGATCTTTATGTAATGCAGTTATATTTAAATTTTTTAAATAGAAATAATCTTACAGAAGAAAGAAATAATTTTGTAAGTGAATATTTGTCTGATTATGATGATGCTTTTATAAAGAAGTTTACTAAATCCAATAATAATCGAATTATTCAGAATCCATTACAGGGAATTGGTATTGTTTTATTCAACGCACAATCATTAATTAAAAACGTTAATCAAGAATTGTCTCATATGTTGTTTCAATTGGCCTTAGAGACATCACCTAATATGCATGAGATAAAATATATATTTGCAACATTCTTGAGCCAAACACAAGATCAAGATAAAGCTCGGGATATCTTAAGCTTAATACCTAAAACTCATTATCTAGGACATTATGCAGCAATTCAAATATCCGAAACATATAGTTATGAAGATGAAAGCGCAAAAGCTATCAATAACTTAAGAAATTTTTCAGAAAGAGAAGAAAATTTTGAAATATTTTTATCACTAGGAAATTTTTATCGGTACGAGAAGGATTGGGACAACGCAATTAAGTCGTATCGAGCAGCACTCGATTTAGGAAAAGCATTAGATAAAGATAACTTGTGGGAAGTTTATTTTAATATTGGCATAGTCCAAGAAAGAACAAAAAATTGGAAATTAGCTGAACAAAACTTTATCAATGCGTTAGAACTCTATGAAGAACAGCCAGATGTATTAAATTACTTAGGTTATTCTTATATTGATATGGATCAAAATTTATCTACAGCCAAGGAAATGATTGAAAAGGCAATTTCACTAAAGCCCAACGATCCTTACATTATTGATAGTCTGGCTTGGTACTATTATAAGGTTGGGCAATATGAGGATGCGCTTTCCTTGCTTGAGTTTTCAATTGATATGATGCCTTATGATCCCACAGTTAACGATCATTACGGTGACGTTCTTTGGATGCTTGGAAATGAAATACAAGCAAGATATTATTGGAAAAAAGTAATAGAACTGGATATAGATGATCCTCTTCAAGAAAAGATTCGTAGAAAACTTCTTAAAGGAATCTGATATCATTGCACAAGCATACATTACAATCATACGCAAAAATTAATTTATTTCTTGAAGTAATTAAAAAACTTAAAAATGGTTATCACGATATATCCTCTATTATCACAAGAATAAGTATTTCTGACAAAATTAAAATTGATATAGCAAATGATTTTTCTGTAAAATTTATAGGACCCTTTTGCTCGCAAGTAAGTCAAGAAAGCAATATTCATACTCTGTTTCAATTCCTATTAGATAATAATTTTATCAATCATAGTAATTACGCAATTCTTATTGATAAACAAATACCAGTTGGCTCAGGATTGGGAGGCGGATCCTCAAATGTTGCCGAAATTCTAAAGTACTTAATGAGCGAGGGCGCTTTATCAAAATCACAATGTTTATTAGCTGCAAAAGAACTCGGTTCTGACATTGAATTTTTTTTAGAAGAAGGCTCAGCTCTAATCACAGGAGCAGGTTCTGTAAAAAGAAGAATAAATTTATTCTCAGATAAAATTTTTCTTATTATTTACCCACAAATTTTAATGAGTACAAAAATAATTTTTGGGCAGCATAATATATTGAATAAGAGTAATTTTCTTTACGAGGGACAAACGCAAATTGGTGATATTTTGCAGGATACTTCAAATGACCTTGAGAAAACAGCTTTAACTCTGTATCAAGAAACAGGAATGGCAAAGCAGTTTCTAGAAAACGATGAACATTGTGAGTTCGCTAGAATGACAGGAAGTGGATCATCATTTTTTGGATGTTACGATAATGAAGCTTTAGCAAATGATGCTGTCTCTAAAATCAAAAAACTCTATCCTAAATGGTGGACTTGCCTAGCTAGGACAATATAATCATTGCAAAATCTATTTGTTAAACTAAATAATGTATGAGTGTTGGGGCGTGGCCAAGCGGTAAGGCACCGCTTTTTGGTAGCGGCATTCGGAGGTTCGAATCCTCCCGCCCCAGCCAAGGGAGAAAAATATGAGCAACTTTTTAAATAAATATAAATCTGTTTATGATGTGTTTTTAGATAACTGGAGTTATCAGTCACATTTTGTCTTGTACCTTGAGGCCTTAATGCGTCAACAAACACTGCTGCCCACTTATATAAAAGAAATGATCTTTGCCTACATATCTGGCCTTAATGGATGCCAATATTGTAAAAATATTCATGCCGAAATATCCAAGAAACTCCTTAGAGATGCGAATGAAGCAGACCCGCTTCTAGATATTGAAAATGCTGGTATAGAAGAGAAGTACAAACCAATTTTGAAACTAGCTCATAAAGTGAATGCAGATATAAAATCAATTGCAGATGAGGATGTAGATCATGTTTTACAATATGGCTTCGATGAACAAGTAATTTCAGAAATTATTTCAATATGTGGCGCCGCACAATTTATGAATACAGTAGTTGTAGCTCATCGGATAAAACCTCTTGATGATGTCCAAAATATTGGCTCAGCAAAGATGATGATAGATAAAGGTTATGATGGACTCGCTGAATATATGATCTCAAAAAGAAATAAATAATTAGATTATTCTTAATAAACTCATTCCTAAGAAAAAAGCTCCAACTGTAAGAGCAAACGTTCCAATTATATAGATAATTGAAATCAGAACATTACCATTTTGAATTAGCTCAAAAACATCAATATTAAAAGAAGAGAAAGTCGTAAAGCTCCCTAAAAAACCAATAGTGATAAACATTTTAAGATTATCAGAAATGTTAATTTTAGCTGCGAAATAGCTCCATGCCAACCCAATTAGAAAAGCGCCTACAACATTCACTGTGAGGGTTCCATAAGGAAAAGAACTTACAAAAGATTTATTAATTTGCTCTATGAGAACATATCGTGTCAACGCCCCCATGCCACCACCAATAAATATTGAAATTAACAAACTCATTAATCTTTCATGCCTATAAGATGAGTTAATATTCCAAAGTGATCACTGGGATAGATATTATTTGATTTATTTCCTATTAGGCAACTCTTTACAGGTTGACCCAAACCTTTTGGCCCTGCTTTTGAAGAAAATATATAATCAATCCTTCGATCATACTCTAAAGTTTTCATTGCCCATTTATTTTCATTTGACCATGTATAACCTGGTTCACCTAAATTTGTGAGGTTCCAAACATCTCTGAGAACTGTTTCATTGATTGGATTTTTGTGCCCAGTGATCATTTTTATTTCATCACTCTCAGGATCTGCGTTAAAATCACCGCACAATAATATTGGAAATTTAGATTTTTTAAGATGGCTTATATACCCCATTAATTCTGTAACTTGGCTTTCTCTTACTGGTTGATGCTCGTATTTGTAGTTCAGGTGCGTACATATTACATCAATTGTAATACTGTTTTTATAGAGTAACTCAGCATGTATAAATAATTTTTTCTCATCTTTCTTAGGGTCTGCTTTAAACATTATTATTTGATGATTTTGTATTGGATATTTTGAGATTATAGCATTTCCAAATGCAACACCGTCAAACTCAAAAGATTTTCCGTAAATATAATTGTATCCTAGTTTGTCTGCTATTATCTTTGCTTGGCTTTCATCTTTCTCTTCCCATACTTCTTGTAAACACAGTATATCAGCAGCTATTTCTTGGAGTTCTGATAAAATTAATGCTTCTCTCTCCTTATATGACTCAAACTTCCACCATAAATTCCAGGTCAGGAGCTTAATCGTCTCATCGCACTCTTCAATTACTATTGCATCAGGATCAGGAAAAGATTTATCACTCATTCAGTTACGGAAAGGCAACCATAATCGTTTCAGCTACATAAGCTGGCTTATCTTGACCTTCAATTTCGAGAGACACTTCGCTGATTACTTGCGTACCACCGTTATCTAATTTGTTAACTTCGTTTATTTTAGCTGACATTCTTACTTTAGAATTTACGGGCACCATGTTAATGAATCTAACTTTGTTTAAGCCATAATTTATCACCATTTTAGCGCCTGAGATAATCCATACTTGAGCGCTCAAAGGTACTGAAAGAGAGAGGCTTAAAAATCCATGAGCAATTGTGCTTTTAGTTGGCAATTCTTTTTGAGCTTTTTCTTCGTCAACATGTATCCATTGATGATCACTAGTTGCTTCAGCAAACTGATTTATTCTTTCTTGATCGATAGTCATCCATTCTGAGTGACCCATTTCTTTACCTTTGTATGACTCGATTTCATTAACATCAACTGTCAGCATAATATATCTCCCAATTCATAATTTTTAATTGTAAAATCATAACGAAAATAAACTAATAATAGAAGTTTTATAATGGAAAATATTCGACGAACTAAACCTGATGATGAAATAAATATATCTAGTTTGCTGGATGAAGCATTTGGACCAGGAAGATTAGCAAGATCTGTATATCGTTTGAGAGAAATAAGACCTTTCATTGATGAATTTTCATACGTCTACTTGAATGATTCAAAAATTGCCGCAAGCATTAGTTACAGTGAAACGTATATAAATAATTTATTCAAAGGACTTTTACTAGGGCCTCTAGCAGTCAGTCCTGCCTTAAAAGGCAAGGGTCATGGTAAAGAATTAGTAAAATACACAATTAATAAAATCGAATTGAGCAATATTTATGACTTTATAATTGTCGTCGGTGAATTAGATTATTATTCAAAATTTAAATTCAATAATGTTGAGAAGAACTTAGAATTTTATGGTCCTGTAGATAAGGATAAAGTTTTGATAAAATTGATTGGTACAAAAATAAATATAAATGATATTGAAAAGTATAAATTTACATAGAAAAAAAATATGAGTGATGATCCAGTAAAATTGAAGGGTATAGAAACAATCTATAGTTTCAGTAAATCAAATAAGAAATCTCTTCCTCCAATTGAAAAATGGAATCCTCCGTTTTGTGGAGATATTGATATGACAATTTCTAAATCTGGGAAATGGTACTACAATGGATCAGAAATTAAAAGACCTGCTATGGTCAAATTGTTTTCTAGTATTCTTAGATTAGAATCTGATAATTCATATTATTTAGTTACTCCAGTCGAAAAGGTGAGAATTCAAGTTGAAGACGCGCCATTTATAGCGGTAGCTATAACAGAAGAGCAAAGTGAAGGAATGAAACGAGTAACTTTTCGAACTAATCTTAATGATGAAATTGTTCTTTCAAAAGAAAATCCATTATCAATTGAGATAAAGAAAAATGACGAACCCTCACCATACATATTAGTTCGTAATAATTTAAGAGCATTAATTTCTCGGTCAGTCTTTTATGAGTTAGTAGACTTAGCTGAAACAATGCTAATTGATGGTGTTCCTTACTTAGCAATAAAAAGCAAGGGGGAAATTTTTAAAATTCATAAAGTAGAAGATTTATGATCGAAATTTCTCAATTGAGAAAACTTTTTAAAGGTCCTGAAATAATATCACATAAATATTTCGACCAATTAACGGATGATTTGATTACAAGAGCTCATCATCCATTGGTAAAACTTAAAAAAGAAAGTTTCAATTTAATACCGTCTGCAGTTTTAGTGCCAATTATTTACGAAGAAGACAATGTAAAGATTTTACTTACTAAAAGACCTACAAATCTTAAAGACCATGCAGGACAAATAAGTTTTCCAGGAGGAAAAATTGAGACAGGCGATTTAACTCCCATAGAAACCTCTTTAAGGGAAGCATCTGAAGAAGTCGGGCTTTCTAGAGAACAAGTTGAAGTACTAGGAAATCTTGATGTTTACGTAACCGGAACTGGGTTCAGAATATTGCCAATTGTTTCCGTAATAAAAGACAATTCATCACTAAAAATTAATAAAAGTGAAGTAGATGAAATTTTCTATCTACCTCTAGAATTTCTTATGAACAAAAATAACCATCAAGAGGAAAGTGCGACTTATAGTCAGGGCAATGAAAAATATGATTATGTTTATAGTGTTTTACCTTACGAAAACTATAAAATTTGGGGTGCAACAGCCGGAATGTTAATAAATCTTTATCAAATTTTAAAATGATATAAATATGCCTTTGTTATGAACAATTATTCTTCACTAATTTCAATCGAAGAAGTTAGTCAAATATTTAAAATATTTGAGGGTTTTCAAAAGAACAGTATTTTTCTAGTAGGCGGCTGTATCAGAGATTCAATTTTGCAAAAAGATGTTACTGACATTGACTTTGCAACATCTTTGAATCCCGATGAAACAACTAACTTGCTAGATCAAAATAATATTCAGTTTGTGGATGTAGGTAAGAAATATGGCACTGTCACAGCGATTATAAATCAGAAAAAATATGAGATTACATCTTTTAGAAAAGATATTTCAACTGATGGTAGGCACGCAACGGTTACATTTACCAATCATATGAAGGAAGATGCTCAAAGAAGAGATTTTACCTTTAATGCACTCTATGTTGATAGTAACGGAAAAATATTTGATTTCTATAATGGCCAAGAGGATTTGAACAATGGCAATGTGATTTTTATTGGAGATTCAAATGAAAGAATTAAAGAAGATTACCTTAGGATTCTTCGATACTTTCGCTTCTTTGCACTTTTCGAAAATAGCGATATTGATCCTGATTTACAAAAAGTATTTACCGCCAACCATGCACACTTATCAAGGATTTCCAATGAGCGTAAATGGTTCGAATTTAAAGAAATTTTGAAATTAAAAACACCTCATAATTCACTTCATATGATGGAGAGTGTAGGAATATTGAAAACTCATTTTGAAGGAGCCTTACTGGATGAAAATTTTAAAAACCTAATCGAAATTGAGTCAAGAATCGGTGCCTCTCCCAATCCAATAATTAGGTTAAGTACACTAATCGGAAGTTCACTTGAAAAAGCAAACCATTTTATCAATGCTTTTCCACTTTCTAAGGCGGACTCATCAGAGTTACTGAAATTATCAAGTTTAAATAAAAAAATTGTTTCATACCTCTCAATGAAAGAAGTTCGTTACTTATTGTATAAGCTTGGTAAAAGTGAATTTCAAAATCAGATAATCATAAATTGGTCCCGAGACACTCAAAATAAGAACGAAGTAAACTGGAGATCTTTATATGAAGTAGCAAATAACTGGACCAAACCCAATTTTGAAATTTCATCCAAAGATGTTATTAACATGGGCATAGAACAAGGACCAATGGTTGGAAGAATAATGTCAGAAGTTGAAGATTGGTGGGCTGAAAATGACTTTATCGATGATAAGTTTTCTCTTATAGAGCGCTTGAAAGCTATTGTTCAGGCTCAAAAGTAAAAATTTTTTATTTGAATTCAATTTTTTTAATATCGTAATTTTTTTCACCTTTTGGTGTTGTCACAGTAACAAAATCTCCTTTTTCTTTTCCAATTAGCGCTCTGGCAACTGGTGATTTATACGACAATAAGCCTGACTCGATGTCTGCTTCATCATCGCCAACAATTTGGAATTTAGTTTTAGATTCATCATCTAGATCGGATAGTTCAACGGTTGCGCCAAAAACAATTGTCTTCTGAGTTTTCGGAATATTATCAAGATCTATTATTTCAGCATTTGCAAGCATCAGTTGAATTTCTTGAATACGTCCTTCAATATGGCCTTGCTCTTCCTTGGCTGCGTGATACTCAGCATTTTCTTTTAGGTCACCATGCTCCCTAGCTTCAGCTATGGCTTGAATGACCTTTTGACGCTTATTGTTAATAAGATCATTTAATTCATCTTGAAGTTTTTTTGCACCTTTTACTGTAATTGGCTCTGTTTCCATTTCAATTTACTTCCACTTTGCGTTTGGTGGCATTGACATTAAGATCGCTTCAATATTACCGCCACTATTAAGTCCAAATTTAGTTCCACGGTCGTATAAAAGATTATATTCTACGTAACGGCCTCGTTTCAATAGCTGAATTTCTTTTTGTTTTTTTGTAAATTTTTCAAACATTTTTCTACGAACAACATCTTTAATAATCTCAACAAAGATTATTCCTACATCTTTAACAAAATCAAAATCATTATTCCAATCATCCATTTTGTAATCGAAGAAAATACCACCGATACCTCTTATCTCTTTTCTATGCGGCATATAAAAGTACTCATCGCACCATTTTTTATATTTAGGATAATAATTCTTACTGTGCTTATCACATATTTTTTTTAGTTTGGAGTGAAAGTTCTTTTTTAATAATTTATCTTCTAAGCATGGAGTGGCGTCAATTCCTCCTCCAAACCAGCTTTTTCCAGTAATAATATGTCGCGTATTAAAGTGTAGTGCTGGAACTTTCGGATTTACTGGATGAAGTACAACCGAAACACCTGATGACCAGAAATTATTGTTTTTTTTAGTGCCAGGTATTTGCCTTGCAAAGTCTTTTGGAAATTTCCCAATAACATTTGAAAATGCAACACCACCTTTTTCAATAACATTGCCCTCAATAATTCTATATTCTCCCTTTGACCATTTATTCTTTTTGAACTTAGCAGTTGATCCATATTCTTTTTCAAGTTCAAGAATTGCATCACATATTAAATCTTGAAGCTCTATAAACCAGTCTTTACAAATCTTTTTATTCTTTTTCATACTAGATTGTCTTTAATTGCCTTATGGCTTCCGAGATAACTATCGCAGATGATGTGGCTACATTGAGTGATCTCGCACCTGCTTTCATACTTATCTTTATAATTTCATCTACTTCTTGATGAACGTATTCTGGCACACCCGCACTCTCTCTCCCTACGATTAAATTGTCTGATTGATTAAAGTTATAATCATAATGAGATTTACTTCCTTTTGTTGAAAGCAATATTTTTTTTCCATTTCTTTTTGTCATATAATCTGTCCAATCATCAAATTCTCTTATTTTAACATTTTTTATATAGTCCATTGCAACACGGTTCAGTGATTTTTCTGACAAAACAAATGATGCGGGATGAATGATATCTATATCAACACCAAAACATGAGCAAATGCGAATCATAGCACCGGTATTTTGAGGAATATCAGGTTCAAATATCGCCAAATTCAATTTTAAATTTACCCTTCTAGATTTTTAGAGAAATATGCGTCATCTTGACCCAATTTATCATTCAATTGCTTATTTAATTTCGCTTAAAAATGCTTATTTTAGAGTATATTAGCAATTAAAAATTGGGAAGATAATTTGTCAGACAAACCTGTTACAAGAAGAAATTTTTTGTACATCACAACTGGAACATTTACTGCCGCTGGGGCCGCTTCATTAGTTTGGCCATTTGTAGATCAAATGAACCCAGATGCATCAGTAAAAGCCCTTGCTTCTACGGAAGTAGACTTAAAGCCTATTGTTCCAGGCCAGAGTATTACTGTTTTGTGGAGAGGAAAGCCCGTTTTTATTAGAAGAAGGACACCTGAAGAGATATCAGAAGCTAAAGCTGTATCTCTAGATGAATTGCCAGACCCTCAAGAAGATGCAGCTAGGGCTAAAAATCCAGAGTGGCTGGTAATGGTTGGAATATGTACTCACTTGGGATGTATACCACTTGGTCAAAAGGGTGAATATAATGGTTGGTTCTGCCCATGCCATGGTTCACACTATGATACATCTGGAAGAATAAGAAAGGGTCCAGCCCCTACCAATTTGGAAATTCCTGACTATGTATTCCTTAATGATAACACTATTAAAATTGGATAAATAACATGAGCGATACTTACGTACCAAAGTCAGCAGTTGGAAAATGGTTTAATGAAAGATTACCTTTACTAGACCTAATTTATGGTCACCTGATGCCATACCCAACTCCAAAAAACCTAAATTATTTCTGGACGTTTGGTGGAATTTTGACCTTTTGCTTAGTTACACAAATAATAACCGGCTTAGTGCTTGCCATGCACTATGTTGCTGATGCTGATTTAGCTTTTGCTAGCGTTGAACACATAATGCGTGATGTAAACTATGGTTGGTTATTAAGATATATTCATGCAAATGGAGCATCTTTATTTTTTATGGCTGTTTACATTCACATGGCTAGATCTATGTTTTATGGTTCTTATAAAGAACCACGAGAACTAATTTGGATTATAGGTGTATTTATATTCCTACTTATGATCGCTACTGCATTTATGGGCTACGTCTTGCCTTGGGGTCAAATGAGTTTTTGGGGAGCTACTGTAATAACTAACCTATTTAGCGCAATACCGATTGTTGGGGAGTCAGTGACTAACTGGTTATGGGGTGGCTACGCAGTAGGCAGTCCATTGTTAACAAGGTTCTTTACCTTACATTACTTAATGCCTTTCCTTATCTTTGCATTGGTAATTCTTCACGTTTGGGCTCTTCACGTGCCAGGAAATAATAACCCTGAGGGAATTGATGTAGTTAAAGGCTCACAGGATACAGTTCCATTTCATCCACACTATGTTGTGAAAGATTTATTTGCTCTTGTTGTATTTTTAATCATTTTTGCTGGGTTTGTTTTTTTCGTACCAAACCTCTTAGGACATACTGACAATTACATTCAAGCTAATCCACTTCAAACTCCAGAGCATATTGTTCCAGAATGGTATTTTTTACCGTTCTATGCAATTTTAAGAGCCGTACCAGACAAGCTAGGTGGAGTAATATTGATGGTATCAGCTATAGCTATTCTTGCATTCTTGCCATGGCTAGATACATCAAAAGTAAGGTCAGCAAAATATAGACCTCTTTACAAACAGTTTGTATGGCTCTTCTTTGCAAACACTATTTTTCTTGGCTACTTGGGAGCGCAAGTAGCAGATGGTATGTATTTAATCATGGGTAGAATTGCTACTGTATATTACTTTGCTCACTTTGTAATAATCTTGCCATTACTGGGGTATATCGAGAAAACAAAACCTCTGCCTAAAAGCTTGAGCGAACCAGTTTTGTCAAAAGAGGAAAAAGAGATAATTGCCTCAGGAGCAACTACATAAGTTAAATGCAATATTTATCAAAAATATTAATTTTAACTTTCTTACACATTGCCTTATTTCAAATTTCTGCTCAAGCAGCAGAAATGAAAGAGCCTTTGCATCCAGAATGGT
Organism: uncultured Pelagibacteraceae bacterium; assembly: GCA_902526565.1. Lineage (GTDB taxonomy): Bacteria > Pseudomonadota > Alphaproteobacteria > Pelagibacterales > AG-422-B15 > CACNXQ01. The sequence continues at coordinate 17,002 of CABZLP010000012.1, forward strand.
CATTCGAGGGACCGTTGGGTAAGTTTGAGAGAGCTTCATTACAAAGAGGATACCAAGTTTATACAGAAGTATGTTCTGGTTGTCATTCAATGGAATTGTTGAGTTATAGAAACTTAATGGAAGACGGTGGCCCTGAATTCTCTGAAGCTCAAGTGAAAGCTATGGCAGCTGCTTTTGAGGTAAAGGGCGCTCCAGATGAGTATGGTGATGTAGTTATGCGACCAGCTATCTTGTCAGATAAATTTGTCAGTCCCTATGAAAATGAACAACAAGGAAGAGCAGCCAATGGTGGAGCATATCCTCCGGATCTATCTGTAATGGTTAAAGCACGACACGGTGGAGCAGATTATGTTTATTCATTACTTCTTGGATATGAAGATGCCCCTGAGGGTATGGTACTTGATGATGGTGTATACTACAATATTTACGCTAAGGGACAAAAAATTGCTATGCCTCAATTACTCTCAGCTGATGCAGTTGAGTATAGTGACGGTACGGAAGCGACTTCAGAACAAATGGCAAGAGATGTTACTATGTTTTTGACATGGACAGCAGAACCTAAATTGGAGGCGCGTAAGAGAATCGGTTTTAAAGTTATAACCTACTTATTAATACTTTCTTTCTTGCTTTACTTTACGAATAAGCAAATATGGAAAGAGTCACACTAGTATAATTACAAATATACTCATTATTTCAATAATTTAATTTTTTTCTTTAGAGTAAATTGTCAGCATCGTTATCCACAAGCTGAATAAATCTGTCTCGAAAACCATTTTTGATTAATATAAGCTTTAAGTTAATTAGATGGAGGAACTTAATGTTAGAAAATATTTTTAAGTTGAATGAAAATGGTACGAGTGTAAGAACAGAAGTTCTTGCTGGACTCGCTACATTTTTAACAATGGCTTATATCATTGTTGTTAATCCGGCAATTTTATCAACTGATGGTACAGGCATGGATTTTGGTGGCGTATTTGTTGCAACCATAATTGCAGCAGTCGTCGGTTGCTTAGTTATGGGATTATGGGCCAATTGGCCAATAGCGCTTGCGCCAGGAATGGGTCTGAATGCATTCTTTGCTTTTGGTGTGGTGTTTGGCATGGGTTACACTTATCAGCAGGCACTTGCAGCAGTATTTATTGCGGGCATAGCATTTCTTATATTGTCTATAACACCTGCACGTCAGTGGATTATTAATAGTATTCCAAAAAGCATGAAGTTTGGAGTAGGTGCTGGTATAGGTTTATTTTTAGCAATCATTGGCTTAAAGAATGCTGGGGTTGTCGTCGATAACCCGGCTACTTTAGTGGGACTTGGAGATGTAAGCTCTATGCCTGTTATACTTGCTGCAGTTGGTTTTGCAATAATGGCCATCCTCGATAAGAGAGGTGTCCCGGGTTCAATCATTATTGGAATCCTTGTGGTCAGTGTTGTTGCCTGGATGACAGGGGTCAGTGCGATTGATGGTGTAGTGGGATCTATACCTCCTGCAGTTCATGCATTTTCAATGGACTTTAGTCTCATCGCAACAGCTGGTTTTATTGGTGTAGCATTCGCATTTCTTTTTGTAGATTTTTTTGATACTGCTGGAACACTTACTTCAGTTGCTAACCTGACAGGAAAAGTTGACCAAGATGGAAATGTCGAGGGAATTGGTAAAGCAGTCTTAGCAGATTCTGCGGCAACAACGGTTGGTGCTTTAGTGGGAACATCAAATACAACCTCTTACATCGAGTCAGGAGCTGGTATTAAAGAGGGTGGTAGAACAGGCCTTACAGCTGTAACAGTAGCAATACTTTTTGCTATATGTTTATTTCTTGCTCCATTAGCTCAAAGTATACCAGCTTTTGCAACAGCGCCCGCACTTGTTTTTGTTGCAACTTTCTTCTTGAAGAATTTGCGCGATATAGAATGGGATGATGTGAGTGAATATGCTCCCGCAGTTTTAGCGGCTGTTTTAATGCCCCTAACTTTCAGTATTGCTCATGGTATAGCTCTAGGTTTTATTGCCTATGTAGTGATTAAAGCTTTAAGTGGTAGACATGAAGATCTGAACGCAGGATCTATTGTAATCGGAGCATTATCTGTACTCTACTTTATCTTTTAAAGTTGCTTAATGATTAGCTTTGTCTTCCTCATCCCAGGGGAAGACAGGCCAAGTATCTTGAGTTATTTCTTCAACATACGTACTGGCTAACGGTAGCCCTCTAGGCTTAGCATAAATCACAGCTAAATGCATATTAGGCATATATTCTTTAAGAGCTTTTGCTGTTCCTCCTTTATCTACAATATCATCAATCACGAGTACTATTTCATCAGTTTTTGGAGCACGGTGAACAATGGTCTTTCCAGCCTCCCGATGAATATAACTTTGTATGGATACGATATCCACGTCTTGTATGCCTAGAGTGTAAGCAACGACAGCAGCAGGTACGAAACCTCCCCTGGAGACGACAACCATTTTATCGAAATTAATATTTTTACTTTTTATTAAGTGTCCAAGCTTTACGGCTTTATCATGCATTTCCTCATAAGTCGGGTATACTAATTTATGTTCCATATCTAATTATTAAATAAAAAATGCATTACGTCCCCATCTTGTACAGTATATTCTTTACCTTCGCTACGCATCTTTCCTTGTTCTTTTGCTTTTATTTCACCCATACAGGCAATGTAATCATTATAGGCAATAGTTTCAGCTCGAATAAAGCCTTTTTCAAAATCAGTATGAATCTTTCCTGCAGCCTGCGGCGCTGTTGTACCTAATTCTATAGTCCACGCCCTTGTCTCTTGCTCACCTGCTGTAAAATAAGTAATTAAATTAAGTGTTTTGTAGCCGCTACGAATGATTTTATTCAAACCCGACTCCTCTAATCCTAAGCTCTGTACATACTCCTTTTGATCTTCATCACTTAATGAAGTAATCTGGGACTCTATTTCTGCAGAAATAAGAATAATTTCATTGTTAAAACTATTTTTAATTTTTTCTGTGAATTCATTCCCACCTATAATTGACTCTTCATTAACATTACACACATAGATTGTTGGTTTAAACGTAATTAAATTAAACTCCGACGAATTAGATTTTATCTCAACTAAATTTTCAATTGTAATTGCTGGCTCGCCTTTCTCGAGATGGTTAAGTATCTTTTCCGCTACTATGATTTTTATTTTTGCATCTTTATCACCCTTTTTTGCTTGTTTTTCGAGACCAGATTTTAATTTTTCTAGTAGCTCAATATCGGATAAAACTAATTCAGTATTTATTGTTTCAATATCATCCAAAGGGTCAATTTTATTACTTACGTGAGTTATATTGTCATCTTCAAAGCACCTAACCACGTGTATAATTGCATCAACCTCTCTTATATGTGATAAGAATTTATTTCCTAAACCTTCACCCATTGATGCACCTTTAACAAGTCCAGCTATATCAAAAAATGTCAGTGAGGTAGGTATAGTTTTTTTAGATTTTGCTATTTCAGTTAGAGTGTTAACTCTTTCATCGGGAACTATTACGGTGCCTTCATTTGGTTCTATTGTACAAAAGGGATAGTTGGCGGCTTCAGCTGAAATTTTCTTGGTAAGAGCATTAAATAAAGTTGATTTTCCAACATTAGGCAGTCCAACAATTCCGCATTTAAATCCCATATTATAATTTAATGTTATTTAAGAATTGAGATTTATTCTTTGATATCAGCAAGTTTAGGTGCGATGAAATACTAATCTTTAATTGGTTAACAATTTCCAACTCTTTTTTTTTAAAGTTGCTTAGCACATGCCTGTTAACTAATTCACGGCTTCCAGGGTGATCAATTCCAACCCTTACTCTATTATAATTTTTGCCTATACATGAGTCTATTGATTTTAATCCATTATGACCAGCGGGTGAGCCACCATTCTTTATTTTTACTTTTCCAAGAGAAATATCAAGGTCATCGTGGAAAACAAAAACTGAGTCTAGACTGAGTTTGTAAAAATTAATTAGTTTTGAAATACTTCCACCACATTCATTCATGTAATCGCATGACTTAAATGTGATTACTTTTTTTCTACCGATAGAAAAAGTTGCTAAATCACCGTTGAATTTTTTTTCACTCTTAATAATTTCATTATTACCATTGAGTTCATCAATAATTATGAATCCTATATTATGTCTATTTAAGGAATGTTTTTCACCGGGGTTTCCTAAACCAATTAGAGCAATCATACGTTTAAGAATATAGAAATTATATAATAGTTGAAAGGTAAAGTATTAATCTTTATTTTCTTCTTTTTTAGCATCATCAGTTGATGCTTCCTTAGCTTCATCAGTTGTTTCTGCTCCTTCTTCAGCTGCTTCTTCACCTTCTGCTGGAGCTTCAGGTTCTTTTACAACAGTTGGTGCAGCGACCGATGCTACAGTAAAGTCACGATCACTAATTGTAGGAGTAATATCGCTTGATAAATTTGCAGCTGATATCCTGATGGTATCGCCAATATCCAAACCATCTAAATCAAATATAATTTCTTCAGGAATATTATTTGCTGGACAACTTAGTTGTACAGTTCTTCTGTTAACATTGAGAACTCCACCACGCTTAAGGCCAGGAGATGACTCTTCATTGATAAATCGAGTTGGTATATCCAGTGTGATTTTTGAGTCCTCTGCCAATCTCAAAAAGTCCACGTGAATTGGTTGATCTGAAAGTGGATCAAATTGAACATCTCTGGGGATTGCCAGACTTTTCTTACCTGCGATATTTAGAGAAATGATTCTTGTAAGGAATCCGCCCGAGTTGATTTCCTTTTGGACAGAAATTTTATCAAGGGAAATATTAAGAGAATCTTCACCTAATCCGTAGATAACAGAAGGAATTTTACCAGAAGCAAGGACTTTTTTTATTGCTGATTTTCCAGATTCTGCCCTTATTTCAGCATCTAAATTTGTTTCTTTTGACATAATAATGTTGTGGTACTTAGATTAAATTTACTTACATGGCAAGCATATTAATCAAAAATCAAACAGGCTGGATACCGAGCTTTCTTCAGAGATTCTTTTTATCGCTTCACCCAATAGATTGGATACATCAATAGAACGTATTTTGTTGCCATTACTTAGTATGTCCTGATTATTAATAGAATTGGTAATTACCAGTTCAGTTAATTTTGAATTATTTATTCTCTCGAGAGCTTTTCCTGTAAGAACGCCATGTGTTACATAGGATGTTATGCTATTAGCTCCAAGATCCATGATCCTATCAGCTGCATTAGAAATCGTTCCAGCAGAGTCAATTATGTCGTCTAAAATTATACAGTCTTTTCCTTCGACATCTCCAATGATATTCATAACTTCGCTCTCACCGGGTTTAGATCGCCTTTTATCAACAATAGCTATTGAAGCACCAATTTTATTAGCAATTGCTCTAGCTCTTACTACACCACCAATATCAGGTGAAACTGCAACTAAATTTCCAATATCATATTTTTCTTTAATATCTTTTGAAAAAACTGGTCCTGCAAAAAGATTATCAGTAGGGATATCAAAGAAACCTTGTATCTGTTCAGCATGCAAATCTAACGTTAAAACTCGATCAGCTCCAGCAGTTGTGATTAAGTTAGCAACTAATTTCGCAGATATAGGTGTTCTAGGCCCGGGCTTTCTATCTTGTCGTGCATAACCGTAATAAGGAATCACAGCTGTAATTCTTTTTGCGGACGCTCTTTTTAAAGCATCCATAATTACTAGTAGCTCCATAAGATTATCGTTAGCAGGATGGGATAAAGATTCTATAACAAAAACATCCTCACCACGTATGTTTTCTTTAATTTCAACGTAAACTTCATCGTCGGCAAACCTTTGTATGGAAGCATTCGTTAGGTTCTCACCAAGATAATCAGAAACACTTTTAGAAAGAGGTAAATTACTATTTCCCGCAATAATTCTCATGAATGATTTCCTTTTATAGTAATTGTTGAAATCATTCTACCATAATCATCCTCTTTTTTATGAAGTGATCGCCTGTAGCTGAAACAAAGGTGTTCATCTTTATAAGTATCAATGTTGAAAGTATCTATGTTCATAACGCCTTGATCTTCTAGCTGAAATATAATGAAATTTTTAAGGGAAAACTGATATTTATCTTCATTTAATTTAATAAAAAATTGCTTATTTTCGATCGACTTGTCCAAGAATGATCTCATAAAGTCTGATTTTACTTCATATGAGCTTTGCCCAATACATGGTCCAATTGCACAACTTACATTATTAATGTTTGCACCAAGAAGCTTCATACTTGATAGAGTATTCTCAATAATGCCGTTCAGGGCTCCTCTCCAACCTGCATGACAAGCTCCAATAATTGATTTTTTTTCGTCAAAAAATAATATAGGAGCACAATCGGCTGTCAGAACTGATAATATTATATCTTGATGTCTTGTTACGATGCCGTCACACTTGCACTCTTTTTTCCACAATTTAGGCTCAACAATTTTACATATATTCGAATGTGTTTGATGCATTGTAATCAACTTAGACCTTGGAAGATTGAAATACTTATGAATTATTTTTAAATTATTTTCTACCGATAGACGGTTATCATTTGAACCTTTGCCACAGTTTAGTGATGAATATTTTTTTTTACTGCAGCCGCCAATTCTTGAAAAAAAACAGTGATCAACATCGCTTAGATTTTTTGAAAAAAACATTTAAATTTCAACTTCCAATACTTTGAACAGATTTCCCATATGTTCATTATCAATTAACCGGTTTAATTGTGTCTTTATTTCTTCAGCTTTACCTGGGTTTTGTTTGCACAATTGACTTGCTCTTTCCTCAATACCGTTCAATTTCAAAAAAGCTGATTGTGTCTGAAATTTATACTCTAAAAATTTTTTATTTTCTAGAATACTTATCAAGCAATCAAAATTCACATGGTAAGTTATATCTTGTTTTCCAATATCATTTAATACATCAGTTTTTTTGTGATTTTTAATTGATTGGATAGTACTTTTTAAAGGATGCTTTAGGTATCCGTAGTCAATTAATAAAAGATATCCTTTATTTTTTTCTAAAAAGTTGACGATTTGATTAAATGCTCCAATTGTTTGTGGAGAGTATTCAAAGATTTGATTATTTTTTAAATCAATTCTAGACTTTACATATATTTCACTTTCAGTTCTTGCAATTTCAATATCAAATTCCAAGTCTCCATTTAATGATTTCTTTACGACTGTTTCGTAATATGTCTTACCTCTTTTCATTAATTGTCTTAAGGGAAGCGCATCTACAAATTCATTTGCAATAAAAAAAGAATATTGATCAGGATAATCACCAATTACTGAATGAATATTACATTTTGGGAATTGTAATTTTAGATTTTCGATAAAATTTTTATTAATTTCATTGAAATGAAGTGAAATATTTGTTTCGGGGGATAAATGTTTATTTAATACCCTTAAAATATCATCAATGAGAGTCCCCCTTCCAGGACCTAATTCTATTAAATTAAAGTGTTTTATATTATTTTTATTTATTACATGAAGAATCTTGATTGCTATTACTTCACCAAACATTTGCGATATCTCAGGAGCAGTTGTAAAATCACCTCTCTTACCAATCATTTTCTCAGAGACATAATATCCGTAGTCTTGATCACCATGTACTAGTTGAATAAATTCATCTAAATATATGTAATGGTTTTCATGAAGATATTTAAGCAATTTATCTTTAATCATTTTTTATTTGCTAAAAGTAAGATGGTCAATCCAGCTATAATCATTGGCACTGAAAGCAACATTCCCATAGTAAAGAAGTTGGCAATATACCCAACTTGTACATCGGGTTCACGAGTAAACTCTACAGAATATCTAAATACACCGTATAATAAGAGAAATGCTCCAGAAACAAAACCGGGAGACCTAAGTTTGTAAAATTTAAAGATAAGCACATTTAATATAATGAAAAGCAATAAGCCTTCCAAGAATGCTTCATAGAGTTGACTTGGATGCCTAAATTGATCATCTGCATTTGGAAAGATCATGCCGAATAAATAATTTGCTGGCCGTCCATAAAGTTCACCGTTGATAAAATTTGCTATTCTCCCACAGAATATGCCAACAGGAGCGGAAACACATATTAAGTCACTAACTTCAAAGAAAGAGCATTTAAAGCTTCTCGAAACAAGTAAAGCAGCAATTATGATACCTATTAATCCACCATGGAATGACAGTCCTCCTTGCCAAAGGTAGATTATTTCTACAAGGTTATCGCTATAGTATGCAAAGTTATAAAATAATACGTATCCAATTCTAGCTCCAATTATAAGACCTAAAATTGAATAGAATACGAGATCATCAACTAACTTTTCATTTATATTAGCTTTAACATCATATATTTTTTTGTTAGAAGATAAGTATTTTATGTATCGCCAAGCAAATAAAAAACCCACGATATATGCTAATGAATACCATCTAATTTCAAGCGGACCTATTGAGAAAAAAATCGGACTAATAGATGGAAAACTAAGATAAATCACGCTATTTTAAATTTGATATAGGAATAACCTAACACCATTTATGTATAGTAGAAATAAAATATTAAATAAAATTACAGACATATGTATAAGTTTTTATGAGATCTCTTTATCTTTAAAAGACGAGATCAATACAATGAATAAATTTAAAAAAGATAGAAAAAAATACAAAAAATCAAAAGTCAAATGATGCAACTTAAAAAACAAAAATTTCTTATTATTGGTGCTGGAAATATGGGCTATGCAGTGCTCAATTCATTGATTGAGAATGAGATATCATCAAAAAATATTTTAATAATTGAAAAAAAGATCTCACCAAAATTAAAAAAGTTAAAGTCAAAATATAATCTTAAAATTATTAAAAATATTCGGTCGCTCAAACATAAATTTGTGCCGTCTATTACATTAATTGCAGTAAAGCCAAATCAATTGAAAACTATAGTTGACAATTTTTTAGATAAATTTTTGTCTAATTCTCTTATTGTTTCAATTGTAGCAGGAAAGAAGATTTCTGATTTAAAAAAAATACTTACCCTAAATAAAGGCATTGTTAGAGCTATGACAAATACTCCAGCATCAGTCAATATGGGCACAACTTTAATTTGTTTTGATAAAACAATTAAAAGTGATCAGCAGAAAATAGTTAAGGATTTCCTCTCATTACTTGGGCAAATTAATGAAACTAAAAATGAGAGAAATATTGACGATTTTACAGCAATCTTTGGCAGTGGCCCTGCCTATATATTTCTTTTCATTGAAACGCTTATTAAAATAGCGCATAAGTCTGGGTTTAAAAATTCAAAAAATATGGTTCTTCAAACTTTTCTTGGTTCCCTTCTGCTTCTTTTAAATGAAAAAGACAGTCCAACACATTTAAAAAAGAATGTTACTAGTAAGGGAGGAACAACTGAAGCTGCGCTTAAAATATTAGAAAACAAAAATGGTCTAAGTGCCTTAATATCTAAAGCCATAGATAAAGCAAAGAAAAAGTCCCGGGAGCTTAGTAAGGCTAATTAATTTTGTATTACTATAGCTACTTCCAAGCCACCTAAATAACTATCATGCAAACTTATTTTTCCATTTATTGAGCCAAGTAATGATTTAGTTGTTGCTAGACCTAAACCCGAATTTGTCTTGTTCTGATTTCTACTTTTGTCAATCCTATAGAAGGGCTTGAATACATTAGCTTTTTCTTCATCGTCAATACCAGGGCCGTTGTCGTGAATATTGATTTTAATCATTCTGCTATTCACCTCAGCTTTGATGATAATTCTACCCGCTTTATCAATCGCATTATTCAAAATATTTGTAATTGACCGTACAAATACATTTTCATTAACGGTTACAGCCTCATCGTTAAGTACCTCTAGTTCAATTTCGTGGTTTCTAAAATGAACATCATTTTTAATTTTAATTATAGCTTCAATTGGGTTTATCACTGATCTATCTTTTGAGTCATCAGAGGCTGCATAATCAAGGTACTCAATTAGCATTTCATTCATATGATTAATCTCATCATTAATTTCTTTTTTTATATCCTTATTATCAAGTGTTTCTATTATTAGTTTCATTCTTGTTAATGGTGTTTTTAAATCATGGCTTACACCAGCAAGCATTAGAGAGCGCTGATCAATTTGTTTTAATATTCGATTTTTCATTTTTATAAATTCCTTGCCAGCCTGTCTAACCTCAAGTGCCCCTGAAATTTTAAAATTATCTAATTCTTGACCTTTGCCAAATTGCTCTGCTGCTTTTGCTAAGTTACTAATTGGTTTTACTTGATTTTTCAGAAATAAATAAGAAATTAGAACTAAAATAAGTGCAGATATAATCTGCCAACCAAGGAAAATATGATTTCTAGCAGTAGTAATCCTGTCTTTAGGAAAAGTAAGCATTATAAATGAAGACTCAAATTGTATTATCACTTCAACTGTGTCATTCAGTGTTTCTTTGATTGAAAATGGATTTTTAATTCTTGTGGCTAGTTCTTGACTAAAGCTATCTAGAATTTGAGTATTGTAATTTTTTGTTTCAACAAAAAAGTCAAGCTGGTCATAAGTATTTACGTCAAATAGAAATATCTCTTGCAGATTTTTTCTATTAGCGAATAAACTTTGGTTTTCATTATATTGTCTCGTAACCATTTGTATTTCCATAGCAACTGATCTTGAGAGTCTATTGAGAGTACGTTCCCACAAACTATTATAGTAGTAAGAGAGTATTATTAATTGAAACATAACTATTGGAAATAAAACTATTAAGATTGTCCGTCCAAGTAAGCTGGTTGGAAGTAAATTTCTAAACATTATTTAATTGATCCATAATTCGTATCCTGAACCTCTCTTTGTTCTCAAAAACCTGGGTAATTTTGGATTTTTTTCAATTTTTTTTCTTAATCGATTTATACACACGTCTAATGTCCGTTCCTGTGAGAAATTTAGTTCCTTAATTAGTTGATCTCTAGAAAATGACTTACCTGGATTTGCAGATAGCAATTGCAAAATTTTTAATTCATTTTGATTTAGTGAAGACTCTGAAGTTTTTCCTTTTACTGATCCACTTGATAAATCAATTACTATATTATCTAATTGAATCTTACTTTTTATATTACTGTTTGATGTTTTATTAATTATGTTTTTTATTCTCAGTAATAATTCCTTTGGTTCAAATGGTTTACTCAAATAATCGTCCGCACCAATTTCAAGTCCGTGAACTCTATTTTCTGACTCATTCATAGCTGTTAAATGGATTATTGGAGTGAGAGACGACTCTCTAATATTTTTTGTGAGTTCATAGCCATCTTGTCCTGGCATCATGATATCAACAATCAGTAGATCAAAAATTAAATATTTTAGTAATTCTTTAGCCTCTTCTGCATTGGATGCAGTAGAAATATGGAATTTGTTTTCTAACAAATATGACTTTAAGAGATTTCTGATTTTGTCATCATCATCAACAATAAGTAGGTGTTGTAAACTATTATTCATTTAATTTTTCTTATTCTTTCGCGTTTTCTTTTTCTTTTTCTTTTTCTATTAAACTGTTAACTACCATATTAAATCCTTGTACTGAATTAGCTCCACA
>CABZLP010000013.1 GCA_902526565.1 uncultured Pelagibacteraceae bacterium
GGCAGGTAGTCTTATTAAATCGTTGATATTTAATTATTAAATGTCTGCATAAGTATGTGTCTCTTTTTTGGCTCCAGGATGTGTAACAGCTCCGGTTGAAGCTGAACCGACAGTTTTTGAGTATTTCCATAGGGTTCCAGAGTTAAAATCTGTTTCTCTTTCCTTCCACATCTTTTTTCTTTTTTCTAATTCTTCGTCTGACACAATTAGCGTAATTTCACCTTTTTCTGCATCCAAAATTATTTCATCTCCATCTTCAACTAGTGCTATCGTGCCACAAACTGCAGCCTCCGGTGATACATGTCCAACACAAAATCCTCTTGTAGCGCCACTAAAACGTCCATCTGTAATAAGTGCGACTTTATCCCCCATGCCTTGACCATATATAGCTGCAGTTGTAGATAACATTTCTCGCATACCCGGGCCTCCTTTTGGGCCCTCATACCGAATAACAAAAACATCCCCTTCTTTATAATTACCATTATTGACACATGCAAAAGCATCTTCCTCGGAATCAAAACAAATTGCATTGCCTCTAAATTTCAAATTATTCATTCCAGCTACTTTAACAATTGCTCCATCTGGAGCTAAGTTTCCTTTAAGTCCGACAACTCCTCCTGTAGTGCTCAAAGGGTTGTCAAAAGGACGAATAACTTTTTGTTCTTTATTAAATACAACACTAGATAGATTTTCTGCGATAGATTTACCTGTAACCGTCAAGCAATCACCGTGAATATAGCCGCCTTCAAATAGAGTTTTAATAATGATTGGCACTCCACCGGCTTCATATACATCTTTTGCAACATATTGGCCTCCTGGTTTTAAATCTGCGAGGTAAGGTGTCCGCTTAAATATTTCAACTACATCACCAAGGTCAAATTTAATTCCACATTCATGCGCAATAGCAGGCAGGTGAAGCCCTGCATTTGTGGAGCCTCCCGTAGCGGCAACAATTGTAGCTGCGTTTTCTAGAGACTTTTTAGTAACAATATCTCTTGGCCGAATATTTTTTTCAATTAAATGCATCACTTGTTTTCCAGACTCATACGCATACTTATCTCTTTCCTCATATGGAGCAGGTGCTCCCGATGAGTATGGTAGAGCTAGTCCAATGGCTTCAGAAACGCAGGCCATAGTATTTGCTGTAAATTGCCCACCACAAGCTCCAGCGCTTGGACACGCAACACATTCTAATTCATGAAGTTCTTCTTCAGTTGCTTTACCAGATGAATACTTTCCAACTGCCTCAAATACATCCACTACAGTAACATCTTTTCCTTTATATTTTCCAGGAAGGATGCTTCCTCCGTACATGAAGACACTTGGGACATTTAATCTACACATTGCCATCATTAAACCAGGTAAAGATTTATCGCACCCCGCAAGACCAACAATGGCATCATAACAGTGTCCTCTTACAGTAAGTTCTGTTGAGTCTGCGATTACCTCACGTGAAACTAAGGATGACTTCATGCCTTGATGTCCCATTGCTATACCATCGGTAACTGTAATAGTGCAAAATTCTCTTGGGGTGCCGTCGGCTTCAGTAACACCTTTTTTTACAGACTGCGCCTGTCTCATAAGGGCAATGTTGCATGGCGCGGCTTCATTCCAAGTAGATACAACGCCTACAAAAGGCTTACCTATATCGTCTTCGTTCAATCCCATCGCATAATAATATGATCTATGAGGAGCTCTCTCAGGGCCAACAGATACATGACGGCTAGGCAACTTATTTTTATCAAACTTCATAATTATCTCAAACTTTTTATAGCTATTTTAATTTTTTCTGCAGAAAGCGCATATTCTTTATGTCTATTTTTTTGTTCATCAATAATTTCTGATGGGGCGTTCTGTATGAATCTTTCACTTTCTAACTTTTCATTAATCTTATTCATTTCTTTTTCTATTTTTGACAAGCTTTTCTGTAAGCGATTTTTCTCCTGTTTAAAATCAATAATACCCTTAAGCGACAAATAGATCAAACCGTCATTAAATATAACTTGAACCATCCCTTCATCTTTTGAAAAATTTTTTTCTATTATAAACTTTGACCTTGTTAAGCTCTGAATTGTTACTTTATGTTCGTCAAAAATACTGCCTAAATCATTACTAATTTTGGAGTAATTTATATCTATTACTGCATTTGCTGGTACATTCATTTCAGATCTTGTTGACCTTATTGAGGAAATAAGCTCGAGTAATAAATTAATTTTTTTATTATCCTTCTCATCTACGATTATTTTTTTAGGCCATTCTGATTTATTTATTTTTATAGTATCGTTCTTTAAAATATTTGAAGCCTGATGCCATAAGTGTTCTGTAAAGAAAGGCATAATGGGGTGAAACATTATTAAGATATTTGATAATACATATGATGTTATGTTTCTCGTCTCTTTAATGTCTGTATCATTTTTGGATAGATAAATAACTTTCGAAAATTCTAAATACCAGTCACAAAAAATATTCCACGTAAATTTATAAAGTTCGTTTGCCGCCTCATTAAATCGATAATGCTCTAAAGCGAGTTGAGTTTTGCTCCGACAATTCTCATATTCAGACAATATCCATTTATTAAAAATATTTTTTATATTTTTAGAGTCTATTTCTTGATAATGACAATTATTTAACTCACATAGTTTTACAGCATTCCAAATTTTGTTAATAAAATTTTTATAGCCTTCAATTCTTTGTTTTGATAATTTAATGTCCCTGCCTTGAGCAGCCATCGAACACAATGCCATACGTAAGGCATCTGCCCCAAACTCATCCATCAAAACAAGCGGGTCGATAACATTGCCTTTTGATTTTGACATTTTCTGACCCTTCTCGTCTCTTACTAATGCATGAACATAAACCTCATTAAATGGAACTTTTTTTGTAAAATAAAGACCCATCATCATCATTCTAGCGACCCAAAAAAATATAATATCAAACCCAGTAATAAGTGCTGAAGTTGGATAGTATTTTCTTAATTCAGGTGTTTCTTCAGGCCAACCTAGTGTCGAAAAAGGCCAAAGCGATGATGAAAACCAGGTGTCCAATACATCATTTTCTTGAACAAGTTGTACATCTTTACCGTATTGCTCGTTTGCGGAAATCTGGGCTTCTTCCTTTGTTTCTTCTACAAATATATTTCCATCTGGACCATACCATGCTGGAATTTGATGGCCCCATATAAGTTGTCTTGAAACGCACCAAGGTTGAATATTCTCCATCCAATCAAAATAAACTTTATCCCAATTGTTCGGTATAAATTTAGTATTGCCATTTTTTACATTATTGATTGCTTCGATAGATAATTTTTTTGCATCGACAAACCATTGATCAGTTAGGAGGGGCTCAATTACTTCTCCCGATCGGTCACCATATGGCACTGTATGCAAATTTTCTTCTTCTTTACTCAAGACTTCCTTTTCTTTGAGTTCACTTATGATTTTTTCTCTTGCTATATAACGATCAAGTCCTTGATATTTTTTGGGACAGTTTTCATTAAGTTCAGCGTTTTCATTAAAGATATTTATTATTTCAAGTTTATGTCTTTTTCCCAATTCATAATCATTAAAATCATGAGCAGGAGTAATTTTTACTGCACCAGATCCTTGACCCATTTTTACATATTCATCGGCAACAATTGGAATTCTTTTTTTAACTAATGGAAGTATAGCAAACTTTCCAACCATATCTGTATATCTTTTGTCCTCTGGATGAACAGCTATTGCCGTATCGCCAAGCATTGTTTCTGGTCTTGTTGTCGCAATGGTTATATTTCCATCTCCGTTTTCAATTTCATAATCAATATACCAAAGAGTACCTGTTACCTCTTTCTGAATAACCTCTAAGTCAGAGATTGTTGTTTTTAATTTAGGGTCCCAGTTACTAAGTCTCTTGTCTTTATAAACTAGGCCATCTTTATAGAGTTTTACAAACACATGACGTACAGATTTAGAAAGGCCTTCATCAAGTGTAAATCTTTCTCGGGACCAATCACATGAACAACCGAGTCTTTTTAGTTGATTGATTATCTTATTTCCTGATGCGTCCTTCCATTTCCACACATGTTCTATGAACTCTTCCCGAGATAGACTGGACTTTTTAATTTTTTCCTTCTTCAATTCTCGTTCGACTACCATTTCAGTTGCTATTCCAGCATGATCGGTTCCTGGTTGCCATAATACATCTCGTCCTCTCATGCGATAAAACCTAATAAGAATATCCTGTAAAGTATTATTTAATGCATGCCCCATATGTAAATTTCCAGTAACATTAGGTGGCGGTATGACTATGCTGAAATGTTTGTTTTTTGTATCTACTGGAGCATTGAAGTCTCCATCTTCTTCCCATTGCTTATAAATTTTTTCTTCAACTAAATCAGGTTGATAATATTTATCTAACATTTATTCTTTATTATCTTGTGAACTTATACTTATCTTTGCTGAGCTTAGTCTATCTAAAATAACTCTTTTTAGTTCTTCATTTATAATATTGTCTATTGTCTCTCCAGGTAATGACTCTATTGTATTTCTAACCATATTTCGAATTTGGGCTTCACTTATGTGCATTTCCTTATCTTCCAAACGAACTTTTTTATCAGGTACCCCATCGAGAACCAATTCTGTTAATTCAAGAATACTTGTTTCGCGTTCATGAATTTCTTTTTCGTCAATAGGCTTAGTTAATTCAATAACATCTTTTGGAAGACTCTGCTCCCTGTTAAGCTGATCATCGCTCATCATTGATTTAATGGCATTTAATATGTCGTTAGTATCTTTATTGCTTTGACTCATGAGTTACACCCGTTGTTATATCTATTGGCCATCAAAAACTAAAGATGTTTTTCTCTTTAAAAGATGGCAATACAGGTAGGGAGCAAGGGAACAATTGCTCTGAAAGAAATAGGGTTTCTTTCCTTGTATACATTTTCGCATTACACAAGCCATTTTCTGACAAAATTGCTATTAGTCTTCCGCCATTTTCAAGTTGATTCAGCAATTTTTGAGGAACATGATCCACGGCACCTTCAATAATAATAGCGTTAAATGGGCTTTGCTCAATGCAACCGCTGGAAATACTTTTATTAACATAAATAACATTATTAAGGTTATTTTCCTTTGTAGCCATTTCTGAAGATTTTATATAGCTATCATCTTCTTCTACTACAATTACCGTTTCGGCAATTAATGATAATACTGCTGTTAAGTAACCAGTAGTTGAACCTAAAATTAGTACATTTTCATATTCTTTTAAATTTACATGCATTGCGATCTTTGCAACTATTTCAGGTTTAAGGATGACTCTTTGATTAGATAGAGCAAAATTTTTTTCTACATATGCACATTCTTTAAGTTCATCTGGCATAAAACCCTGTCTATTTATCGAATTAAATATAGAAACTAACTTTTCAGTCATGCCATTTATCGGCTTGATTTGCCCATTGACCATTCTTAAGTTGTTAGCATTAATATCCATAAGCATCTTTATGTAGTTGAGGTTTGATATAGGTATCTATTAAATTATTCCCAGTTTTTAATTATTGATGATATAAGCTTCATTATTAGGCCACGTGGCGGAATGGTTACGCAGAGGACTGCAAATCCTTGTATACCGGTTCGATTCCGGTCGTGGCCTCCATTCATGATATGTGCTTTCTTAAGCTGTCGATAATTTTATCTGCCTGATCTTCCCTAATCCACGAGTGAAAATTTCTAATCATAGCAGGACTAAAATTGGGAATAAGCTCCATAAGCTTAGATTTTATTGATTTAATATTGTTGCCTTTTTCAAATGTCGCAAGGTATCCGATATATGATTGAGGGTATTCAGGTTGAAGATTTACTAATTTTTCAGCATATTTTTTCGCTTTACCTTTATCGTCATCCAGAAAACTGAATCGCCATAACTCAAAGAATGTTCTCCACTGTCCGTATGCGTCTTCATATAATTCAAGCGCTTTCTCCATTTCTTTAATTGCCCTTTTCTTATCACCAATCTGATAAAGAGAGGAGCCAAATAGTCTCCTTCCATGAGCAAATTTTTTGTTTAGCTTAATTGAGTTGTATGAATGATTAAGAGATAAGTCAAAATTTCCACCATAATAATATGATAAACCAAATGCGAATTGACAAAGATAATTACCCTCATTTAACGACACTGAGCTTCTAGCGAGGTTGAGCAATGTTTTTCTTACTTTGTTAGGATCTCTTACATTAAACATCCAGAGCTTATCTGCGTAAGACATTGCAATTTTAGATATGGTTATAGCTAAATCCTCTTTTGGTATCGAATCGCTAAGCGTATCATAGGAGTTTTTAGAGAGTAAGAATCTTATTGTTCTTTTGTCTTTCTGATTTTTTGATTTTCTGATAACACCATTCTCTTCAAGATACTTTAGCCTTCTCCATAAAGTTCTTTCTGGTGCCTGTGTGAAGTACTGAATATCATAAAAGGAAAGTCCTTTGAAAAAATTAACGTAAAGCCTGAATACAATCTCTAGATCAAGAATACTACTCAGGGACAATGATTTTAAAACCCTGAATAATCCACCATAGAGAAAACTAAATACGGCTTCGTCTAATAGGTTGGTGTTCTTGGATACATCGTCACTTCTTCCAAATCCAAACTC
Source organism: uncultured Pelagibacteraceae bacterium (assembly GCA_902526565.1). GTDB lineage: Bacteria > Pseudomonadota > Alphaproteobacteria > Pelagibacterales > AG-422-B15 > CACNXQ01. Next base: position 6,623 of record CABZLP010000013.1, read on the forward strand.
ATAAATATTATCTTTTTGTACAGTCACTACTTACTATTTAATATATTTCCAGATAAAGTAAAACTAGATATGCAAGATAACATTTGGTATAAGATATAGGTTTTCCCCGGTAGCTCAGTTGGTAGAGCAAGCGACTGTTAATCGCTTTGTCACTGGTTCGAGTCCAGTCCGGGGAGCCATACTAAAGAATTTGACTAAGAAATGTCTTAGTTCTCTCACTCTCAGGATTGGCAAAGAAATCTGTTGGATTTTTACTCTCCACTATCTGACCTTCGTCCATAAATATAATTTTGTCAGCAACTTCTTTGGCAAAACCCATCTCATGAGTCACAACAAGCATTGTCATGCCACCTTCTGCAAGTCCGACCATTACATCAAGAACTTCTTTAATCATCTCAGGATCTAGAGCTGACGTTGGTTCATCAAATAACATAATTCTTGGTTCCATACATAACGCTCTAGCAATTGCTGCTCTCTGTTGTTGCCCACCAGATAATTGTGCTGGGTACTTATGAGCCTGATCGTCAATTTGAACTCTTCTTAAGTATTCCATAGCTTTTTCTCTTGCTTCAACTTTTGGTAACTTCCTAACCCATATAGGTGCTAAAGAGCAATTATCTAATATGGTTAAATGAGGGAATAAATTAAATTGTTGAAATACCATTCCTACTTCTCCACGAATTTTTTCAACACTTCTGTTATCATTCGTTAACTCTGTACCTTCAACTACAATTTCTCCTCTTTGATGCTCTTCAAGTCTGTTTATACATCTAATCAAAGTAGATTTTCCTGAGCCTGAAGGTCCACAAATAACAATTTTTTCTCCCTTAGCTACTTTCAAATTAATATCGTTAAGAACATGAAGTTCTCCAAACCACTTATGAACACTGTTCATTTCTATCATTGTTTCTGATGTCATATTTTAATTTCCTGTATCTAATTTCTTTTCAAGTCTTTGACTATATCTGCTCATTCCAAAACAAAAAACCCAAAAAATAGCTGCTGCAAAAACGTACCCCTCATGAGAAAACCCAAGCCAATCAGGATTTGTTCCAACAAATTGAATAATACCTAAAAAATCAAACAAGCCTATGATTAATACAAGAGTTGTATCCTTAAATAATGCAATAAAGCTACCGATAATGGCTGGAATAACTATCTTCAATGATTGCGGAAGAATAATTAAGACCATCATTTTCCAATAAGTTAGGCCTGCAGCCTGAGATGCCTCGTATTGTCCTTTAGGCATTGCTTGCAATCCCCCTCTTACAACTTCTGCTAGATACGCAGCTGAAAAAAACATTACACCAATAAGAGCTCTTATTAGTTTATCAAAGTTGACACCTTCTGGCATAAAAAGTGGAAACATATTTGATGCCATAAATAATACAGTGATTAAAGGAACTCCTCTCCATATTTCTATGAAAATTGTTGAAAGCAGAGAAACAACTGGCAACTTAGATCTTCTTCCTAAGGCTAGCATAATTCCTATGGGCAAAGATAAAACAATTCCAACACCTGCGATTACAAGAGTAAGAAAAAGACCTCCCCAAAGTCTAGTCTCAACATTTTCAAGACCTAAACCTCCTGAAAAAAGAAAAATACAAATAATGGGAAATATTAAAAGAAGAAATACCCCTACGAAGCCTTTATATTTAAGGTTAGGTATAAGTAAATAAATTATACTAACGGTAAGCAGAAAGTAAGCAATGTTAACTCTCCAAAGTTCATCAGAGGGATATAATCCATAGATAATTAGTTTCATATTTTGCTTTATAAATACCCAACATGCCCCACTGCTTGTGCAGTCATCTCGAGTTGTGCCTGAAAACGTTGCATCAAAAAATATCCAAGAAAAAAGTGGTGGGATTATTAAATAAATAAAATATAAACCAATCAAGGTCAAAATAGTATTGTACCAAGTTGAAAATAGATTTTTTCTCATCCAACCAACAATCCCTATCTCAATAACTGGAGGCGTAATATTTTTACTCGTATCTGACACTACCGCTCACCTACTTTCGTGATACGATTGAAAAGATTCATTATGATTGAAGTAAAGAGACTGAGAAATAAATATACGCCCATAACCATCCCAATAATTTCTATGGCTTGACCAGTTTGCATAAGCGCAGTTCCTGCAAAAACTAAAACCAGGTCTGGATAGGCAATAGCAGCAGCAAGTGAAGAATTTTTAGTCAGATTTAAATACTGATTTGTTAAAGGGGGAACAATTACTCTCAAAGCTTGTGGTATTATTATTAGCCTCAAAACTAACCCATCTTTTAGACCCACTGATTTTGCGGCCTCAGTTTGGCCTTTAGAAATAGCCATAATTCCAGCTCTCACCACCTCCGCAATGAATGCTGCAGTGTACATTGAAAGAGCAAAAGTCAACGCTACAAGTTCGGGTATTAGTTTCATACCACCCTTGTAGTTGAAGCCTTTTAATTCTGGAATATCAAAAGATACAGGAAAGCCAGTTGCAGCTAAAGCTGCAAAAAATACTCCTACTATTAAAGCGGCCGAAACATAGAACGCTGGAAATGTAATTCCAGTCCTATTCTGTCTTCGCTTTGACCAGACGAAAATGAAAATAGAAATAACGATGGTAATCCAGAACAAATTAAAAATTACTGAAGAGCTTTCACTAAAGTTTGGATCGGGCAAAAATAAACCTCTGTTATTTAGAAAAATAGAGTCCATAAATTCTAAACTTTGTTTTGGCTTTGGTAAGGCTCTTAGAACTGCAAAATACCAAAAAAATATTTGAAGCAAGAGAGGGATATTTCTTATTACTTCAATATACGTCTCAGCGATCTTTGCAATAAGCCAATTTGACGACAAACGCATTATGCCAAATGCAAAGCCAACAATTGTTGCAAAAAATATTCCAATACCTGCTACAAGCAATGTATTCAGTAGACCTACAATAAATGCATCAAAGTAAGTTGAGGTTGGTGAATATTCTATAAGAGTCATTCCAATATCAAATTGAGACTCTACCCCTAAGAAATGAAAACCACTGGCTAAACCACGTGCCATCATATTCTCGGCTGTATTTTGAACAATATAATAAACACCAAGGATTACTAACGATAAAGTAATTGCTTGATAAAATGTTCCTTGAACAGTCCTATTGAAGATGAAATTTGAAAATTTGGAAGGCCTCATAAGTATCTTAGTTTAGATATATACTACAATATTTAGACTTAAATCACATAAAAAAAGGAAGGCCAATTAATGACCTTCCCTTCTTAACTTAAAGTAATCTTACTTATAAAATTAAAGCAAATTATCTTGCTGGAGGTGCGTATAAAACTCCACCATTTTTATAAGAAGCGTTCGGTGAACCTGCTCTTGCAAGACCCACTGGAGTATTTTCTCCTACGTGTTTCTCGTAGACATCACCATAGTTGCCAACTAGTGAAACAATGTCATAAGACCAGCTGTCGCCTAGGTTTAGGCCAGCACCTGTTCCACCTTCTTTACCACACAGTCTTGCAACTACAGGGTTAGAAGTAATAGCACAAGTTGTCTTAACATTTGAATTTGTTAAGCCAAATTCTTCTGCTTCAATCATTGCATTTAAAGACCATCTTACAACGTCAGCCCAGTCTCCGTCACCTTCTCTTACAACAGGTCCTAAAGGCTCTTTAGAAATTGTTTCAGGTAACACAACGTGTGCATCTGGATCAGCAAGCTTTGTTCTTTGTGCAGCTAAACCAGATTTGTCTGTCGTATAAGTATCACATCTGCCTTCATCATAAGCATTCACAACTTCGTCCGCTTTTTCAAAAACAACTGGCTCATATGCCATGCTATTTGCTCTGAAAAAGTCAGCCATGTTTAACTCAGTAGTTGTACCAAGGTTAGTGCAAACACTTGCACTGTCTAATTCCATAGCACTTGTAATTCCTGAGTCTTTTCTGACCATGAAGCCTTGTCCATCATAGAAATTAACACCAGCAAATTCTAAACCAATTTGAGCATCACGTGACAAAGTCCAAGTTGTGTTTCTTGACAATACATCAATTTCACCCGCTTGAAGTGCAGTGAATCTCTCTTTAGCTGTTAAAGGGACATATTTTACTTTATCCGCATCACCAAAAATAGCTGCTGAAACTGCACGACATACGTCTACATCAATACCACTCCAGTTACCATTTTCGTCTGGGTTAGAGAAGCCGGGAACTCCCTGACTCACACCACAGTTGAAAAATCCTTGTTCTTTAACAGTGTCAAGAGTGCCTGCATAAGCAGCTGGCAACATCAATACTGAGCAAAGTAATCCAAGAATCGCATTTTTTATATTATTCATAAATGATTAATCCTTTTTTTAATTAATTAATTAAACTTATGAATAAATTATAATCATAGATCAAGAAGGAATCTAAATAAAAAAAGATATGAGAAGTTTTAAAAAAAATTCTTCAATATATAGTGTGTATTATTTATTGAGATACTACTTGTCGTGCAATAGTAATTCTAATATCAACTTCTTTCATGTCATTTAGAACCAAGGATTTGGCCAATTCATATTGATTTTCATTTAGTTGATCGATTAAATCATCGATACCATCTACTCCAGCTCCACATAAAGAAGTGGTATTGCACTGTAAATACCAGCGTACAGACTGAATAAGATCTTTTTTAACTCCATCGCCACGTTCATACATATTGGCAACATTAAATTGAGCCTCTGGTACTCCTTGTTCAGCAGAAAATAAATAATACTTGAATGCCTTTTTATAATTACTGCTAAAATACCAATGATCATCATAATACTCAGCAAGCGCATATGCAGCCCGCGGATCATTAAAGTCTTGGAAGAGTTGAGTAAATATTTTTTTTGCTTCTTTATAGTTCGAAAAATTTTGTCCCAAACAGAAGTCATCTATACTGCATAAATTTATGCTTGATGCATCATTATAAAGCAACCCCAAAACATACATTGCATCCTTATTATTTTCGTTTTCTGCAAGATCTCTTAAAATTGCAATTCCTTTTTCTCTTTCTCCTGAAATAAGAAGATCATATACGGTCTCTGCCATAATTTGAGAATGTAGAATATTAAAAATAAATAATGATAATAAAAATATTTTTTTCATTTTCTATAATTTGGCGCGCCCGAGAGGATTCGAACCTCTGACCCACAGCTTAGAAGGCTGTTGCTCTATCCAGCTGAGCTACGGGCGCTCATTTAAAATTATCTGCGTAGGATTTACTTATAACTTTCCTCACAGAGGTTTCAAGGACTTCATAATCTATATTATTCGACTTAGCATAATGAATAGCATCTTCTTTTGATTTAAAATTTAATTGAATTTGAGATGATGTATTGCTACCACCACTCCAACCCATCATCGCATCTTTGATTTGATTTTTGCTATCAGAGATTTTCAATACCCATTTATTAAATTTTGATCTTCCAGACTGCATCGCGGTTTTGGAAGGCTTATATATTTTTGCTTTCATGATTAATTTTCTGACCCATCTAGTTTAAGTAAGTCACTATATAAATCTGTACGCCTGTCTCTGTACACACCCCATACATTTCGTAAATTTTCAGCTTCATCAAGATTAACTTTTCCTATCAATACTTCCTCTTTGTCTCTGCCTGCCTCCGCAATTTTATCTCCAACATGATTAGTAATAAATGATCTTCCATAGAAGTAATTCGACAATTCTTCACCTTGCTCTGTCCCAATTCTATTAGATGCAACAACCGGAATTTGATTTGCTGCAGAGTGCCCAATCATTGCTCTTTGCCACATGTCTGAACTATCAAATCCATCATCTTCTGGTTCACCACCTATTGCTGTTGGATAGAGAAGGATTTCTGCGCCCTTTAAGGCCATTATTCTTGCTACTTCTGGGAACCATTGGTCCCAACAAATGCCAATTCCTATTTTTGCGTAAGCTGTGTCCCATACTTTAAATCCTGTATCTCCAGGATTAAAATAAAACTTTTCCTGATATCCCGGTCCATCAGGTATATGAGATTTTCTATATTTTCCCAATATATTACCATCTGCATTAATGACCGCAATTGCGTTGTAGTGTGCTCTATTTGCTTTTTCAAAAAAACTAATTGGAAGAACTACTTCAAGTTCAGATGCTAATTTCGACATACTTTTTAATGTGGGATGATTTTCAAATGGTTTTGATAATCCAAATAATTCATCTTTTTGATCCATGCAGAAGTAAGTTGATTCAAATAACTCTTGAATAAGTATAATCTGAGCTCCCATACCAGCTGCTTTTCTTATTAAACTTTCTGCTTTATAGATATTTTCTGAACTGTTTTTTGAACAAGTCATTTGAGTTGCTGCTAAAGTTACTTCTCTCATTTTACGCTCCTTGGTTGCTGCTGTGTAATGCAATGAATATTCCCACCACCGAGCAATATATCACGACCATCAAGACATACAATCTGTCTATTGGGAAACTGGGATTTAATAACCTTTTCTGCATTTTCATCAGCCTCTTTATCTCCAAAATTTGGAAATATTATAGCGTCATTAGCGATATAAAAATTAATATAAGAACTAGGTTCATCATCATCAGGTATAATTCTCTTATTTGACATTTCTAATTCAATTACATTAAACGGATTTCCATTTTGATCTTTTGAAGTTTTTAATATATCTAAATTTTCAGATAAAAGATCATAATATGAGTCATTCTTATCATTGCATGTCATCGTCAAAATAGTATCAGTATTTGAAAAGCAAGCGACATTATCTACATGACCATCTGTGCCTTCATCCGTACCATGCTTTAACCAAATAATATTCTTTATTCCAAAATAGTTTTTTAAATTGTATTCGATTTGATCTTTTGAAAGATCTGGGTTTCTATTTTTATTCAACAAGCATTGCTCAGTCGTTATTAGAGTGCCTTTTCCATTCACATGTATAGAACCGCCCTCCAAAACCATGTTATTTTTAAAATATTTTGAGTTTGAATGGTCAATCATGAACTTTGCAACTTTATCATCAAGTTCATAGTTTTCTTTATAGCCCCAACAATTGAAATCTGAGTCAACTCCTCCTAACTGATTTTTTTCGTTTAGTAAGAAGATAGCCCCTGAGTCTCTGCACCATGCATCATTAATTGGTAGCTCTAGGATTTCAACATTGTCATTCAATAATTTCTTCGCACTTTTAAGATCACTTGGGTTAACAATCATCATTAATTTTTCAAATTTACTAATTGAATTAGCAACATTGGCCCATGCAATACGACCCTTATCTAGATCAAAATGAGACCATGAAGGCGTTGCATTCGTCGGAAAAGACTCCGTTGGCCATTGCATCCAACAGCATTCGTGAGGATACCATTCAGGTGGCATATAAAATAATGATTCAGATGGTATATTCATATTTTTTGGTCGGGGCGGCAAGATTCGAACTTGCGACCCTCTGGTCCCAAACCAGATGCGCTACCAGACTGCGCTACGCCCCGAACATGGAATTCACTATACTTCTTTGAGCCAATTTTCCAGAATTAAATTTAATTCTTCTGGCTTTTCTTGTGCCATCCAATGGCCGCTATCAATTCTTTTTTCAGTGAGATTTTTACATTTTTCTCTCATTTTATCTGCAGCACCAGTTGAAGTCGTATCGCATACATAATCATAAGTAGCGTGTATAAAAAGCGAAGGCATATCAATAATGCTGTCAGCTTCCTCTGCAAATGCTCTATTATCTTGGTGATTAACGTACCAACTGTTTGGTCCAAAAAATCCATTCTTTTCCAAATATCCCGCATATTTTCGAGCATCTTCTTCATTTAGTATTTTGTTATCTATTGGGATATCAGGAAGTTCTCCACCTTCTGGAAGCCATCCATTATTTTTAGTTATTATTGAAGTTGGATAAGGCATGCCAGCAGTATTTGGATCCCCACTTCTAAAAACAAATTTTATCATTTTATAAGGATCACTATCCATATCTGTGCATGCTTTGTCAAAATCCTTCATATAAAAAACTTGATAATCCCACTGCCCGTAGGGATATAAGTCTTTAGGGTAGGTATTTCTATTAATTAATTTTTCAAGAGAAGACTCACTTACATCTAATTCTAACATTGCGTAGGGCACGCACAATGACGCAACTGCTTTTACAAGACCAGGATAATGTCTAGCCATTGACCATGCGGTTTCAGATCCCCAATCGTGTCCGATTATTATTACGTTATTTTTGTTGAAACTCTCAAAAAGTTCAACCATATCTTTTACAATCTCTCTTTGAGAATAATCAGCTTTATTCTTGTGAACTGTGGAATCGCCATATCCTCGCATATCAGGAGCAATTACATGAAAGCCTTTTTCACCAAAATATTTAAGTTGATGACGCCAACTATATGATAATTCTGGCCATCCGTGAAAAAACATAACTAAAGGACCATCAACTGGACCACTAGACAGATAGCTTGATGTATGTCGTGCTGATTTAAAAATATTTTTGTTTATCATGATGGATCTTTCTTTCCTCTGTTTCTAATAATTTTAAAAATACCATCTGCAGTAAATATAATATTCTCCTCAATAAATAATGTACATTTTATAAATAAAATAGATTTCGTTTCCTTGATGATTTCTGCAAAACCATATACCCAAGAACCTTTGGGGGCCGGTCCAACATAGTTTGCATTTAGTTTAGCCGTCAAACTTGGAAAAGTACCTTTTTTCCATGCAGTGTACCCCATAATGCCATCAGCGAACGCAATTAAAGTACCACCATGTGCTATTCCTGCTTTATTACAGTTTATTTCCTCTACTTTAAAGCCCTTAAAATAAGTTCCATCTAATTCCATATTATATATAAAGCCATTATTTTTTGAAAAAGGTCCTGGATCTTTATCTTTTATAAAATTTGACTTATCTTTTAAAATGTTAAACTGCATTTGAAAAAAATATTTGAAATTTAATAAGTTTTCAATGTATAGTTGAATTATTCACGGGGAGCAATTGCTGAGAGGTTTCTTTTGAAACGACCCTTAACCTGATCTAGATAATGCTAGCGGAGGCAAATATGAAAAACAAAATATTATCATTATTTTTTATCTTATTAACAATAAGTACAGCATCTGCAAAGGAAGTTTTAATTATTGGTACATATGATTCATTTTCTGCTGAATGGGGGCCTGGTCCTATAATTGAGGCTGAATTTGAAAAGATTTGTGAGTGCGACATTCAATATATTTCAACAAGTCAAGCAGGTACACTCGCCAATGAAATATTTTTAAAAGATAAGGATGTAATACTCGGAGTTGAGATGCATGAATTTGACTATTCATCTGAAAATTGGAATATCTATGATTATGGTTATTTTTCATTTATATACAATAGTGAAACTTTAAATAAAATTCCAAGTTCCTTTGAGGAATTAATTAGCCAAGAAGATCTAAAAGTGGTCGTACAAGACCCAAGAACTAGTCCAGTTGGAATGGGTTTATTGCGATGGATGAAGCTTTCTCACCCAAATAACTTTCCTGCAATACTCAAAGAATTTAATAATAAAGTTTTAACTTATACTCCCGGATGGTCTGAAGCTTATGGTATTTTCCTTGAAGGCAAAGCTGACTTAGTCTTAAGCTATAGTACATCGCCATTTTATCATCAAGAGTATGAAGATGAATATAAGTATAAAGCTATTGAATTTACAGACGGACATCTTGTAACAAAAGAAGTAGTTTATGTAAGGCCTGACTCAGAACAGCAAAAACTTGGGACAGAATTTGTTGAATTTATGGTTCGCGATGACATTCAAAAAATAATAGCACAGATGAATATAATGTATCCTGCAATAGAGAATGTTAACAATATTCCTGATAAGATGAGAAAGCTTAAGAAACCTAGAGAAATTCAATATGATGATTTTTTAGAGGCCGATCCTCTCATAAAAATATGGCTTGAAGTTGCTTCGTCTTAATTCTAGAAATTTTTTTCCATGGCTATGTTTAACTTTCGTGACATTGGTAATTTTATTTCCTTTAATTGGTATTTTCTCTCATTACGAGATAAGTGCAAGCTTTGAATTTTCTAATTATATATCCTCAATTATTTTTTTTACTATCTATCAATCATTACTATCGGCTTTATTATCGGTCATTGCTGGTTCTCTTTTAGCCTTTTTATTAAATACATATAATAATTTTTATATTGTAAAAATTATTGCACAATCACAGTCAATAATATTTGTGCTGCCAACAATAATAACAATTTTCGGGATTCTATCTTTTTATGGAAATTATTTTGAAATTTATGGACTTACAGGAATTCTCATTGGTCACGTAATTTTAAATACTCCACTCGTGGGTAGAATTATTTATCAATCATTAAGCGAGATCAGTCCAAATGAGAAAATGCTATCAAGGCAAATTGGCTTGAGAAAGATATCTTCTTTTCTTGCATCAGAATGGCCAATTATTAAAAAAAATATTCCTAGCCTCTTTGTTTTGGTAACATTTATTTGTTTTGTAAGTTTTACCCCTGTATTAATTTTAGGCGGAGGCCCTAAGTTCTCTACTTTGGAAGTATCTATTTATTACTCAGTAATATTTTCTAACGATTTTAATGCAGCTTTAAATTTACTTTTTTTCCAACTTATAATTTGTTTTTCCATTTATTTTATTTTTTTTAAAGACTTTAAAAGCCAGAATTTTTTGATTGATGATAAACGACATATTAAAACATATTTCGATCTCACTCTGCTAAATCTTCTTGGTTTACTAATTTTATTGATTATTACATTAATTATTTTTTCACCAATTCTATTTATAATTGTAAAAGGATTGAATAGAGAGTTATTTAATATTTTAACATACACATATCTTTGGGAAGCAATCTACAATACATTAATCATTTGTTTTTTCTCAGGTATTACATCTATACTTGTGGTATACAATCTTCTAGTGCTAACGCATAAGAAGACTAAAGCATCTGAATCTTTAATTTATAGTTTAATAATTTTTTCACCAGCGGTTATGGCTGTTGGATATTACATATTATCATTTAAACTAAATTTATTGTATTTCCCAAATATTATTATTGTAATTATTCTAAATTCTTTTTTTGTTTTGCCATTTGCATATAATTACTTAGCCCCTTCATTTTTTCGAGTGATAAAAGAAAATGATGATATATCGAATAGTTTAAATCTATATGGATTAAGTAGATTTCTAACGATTGACTTTCCCGGGCTAAAAAAATCATTAATAACAGCTTTTTGTGTTTCCTCAATATTGTCTGCAAGCGACTTAGTAGTAATCTCTTTTTTTGGAACGAATAACTTGTCAACCCTTACTCAAACAATATATAGACTAATGGGGAGCTATAGAATAAATGAGGCATACTCAGTATCATTAATCTTATTAATATTTTGTTTTATTTATTTCTTCTTAGCTCATAAAATATTGGAGAAAAATAAATGGAACATTCATTAGATTTAACTTATCACTGGGCAGGATTTTCCGCATTAGCAATTTTTGTTTTTGCTTACGCGTTAGTTATGGCTGAAGAATTCACTCATCTAAGAAAGTCTAAGCCCGTTGTTCTTGCTGCCGGTTTAATTTGGGGAATAGTAGCTTTCGCTTACTCAGGAACCTCTCATTATGAAATGGTTGAGCATGAGATAAGGCACAGTTTTCTTGAGTATACTGAATTAGCATTTTTCTTATTGGTCGCCATGACTTATATAAATGCTTTGGAAGAAAGAAATGTCTTTAATTCACTAAAAGCTTGGTTGATAAAAAATCAGTTTAGTTATAGACAATTGTTCTGGATTACAGGAGTTCTCGCTTTCTTTCTCTCACCGTTAGCCGATAATTTGACAACTGCACTTGTTTTGTGCGCTGTTGTAGTAGCCGTTGGATCTTCAAGCCCGAAGTTCGTTGGGATAGCTTGTGTAAACATCGTAGTTGCAGCTAATGCTGGAGGCGCATTTAGCCCATTTGGTGATATTACAACGTTAATGGTATGGCAAGCAGGCCAACTTGATTTTCTCCAATTTTTTGCTTTAGTAATTCCTTCTATTGTAAACTACATAATCCCTGCAGGAATAATGCATTTCTTTGTATCAGATCATAAACCTAATGTTGCTGAAGAAACTGTTGAAATTAAGTATGGAGGAAAGGTTATAATTCTTTTAGGACTTTTAACAATACTTACTGCGGTTAGTTTTCATAACTTTTTGCATCTACCGCCTGTATTTGGTATGATGACTGGATTAGCTTACCTGCAACTTTATAGTTTTTATATAAAAATTAACACAACTAATATTGAAGAGAAAAAATATGATTTTTTTGAAAATGTCGCACATGTTGAATGGGACACTTTATTATTTTTCTTTGGTGTAATTTTATCTGTTGGAGGCCTTGGCTTTATAGGTTACTTGGAATATGTATCTCAATTTATGTATACGGATTTAGGGGCAACCAATGCGAATATACTAGTTGGAATTTTGTCTGCTATTGTCGACAATATCCCTGTAATGTTCGCCGTTCTAACTATGGAGCCTTCAATGCCTGACTCACAATGGCTATTAGTGACACTAACTGCAGGCGTTGGAGGAAGTATGCTTTCAATAGGTTCTGCTGCTGGAGTTGCTTTGATGGGACAATCAAGAGGAATGTATACTTTTTTTGGTCATTTAAAATGGACGCCAATCATAGCTATCGGTTACTTCGCTAGCGTTTATGTACATATCTTAATAAATTTCTAATGAAATATTTTCTTTTAATCACAATCACTCTTATTTTATACATGGGTACAGCTATGACAGAGAATGCACACGACCACTTTTTTAAATCAATTAATGAAGAAGATATAATCAAATTATCTGACTATAAAGGGAAAACCATTGTTGTTGTAAATACCGCTAGCCTGTGTGGCTTCACTTACCAATATGAAGGTTTGCAAGATTTATATGATACTTATTCAGATAGGGGATTGATTATTATAGGGGTTCCTTCTAATGATTTTGGAAATCAAGAATCTGGTGATAATGCGCAAGTTAAAGAATTTTGTGAAAGCACATTTAATATCACCTTTCCACTTACAGAGAAAAATGTTGTAAAAGGAAAAAATGCTCATCCTTTTTTTCAGTGGTCAAAAAAAGAATTAGGTTTCATTGGAGGAGTGCCCAGATGGAATTTCCACAAAATTATTGTTGATAAAAATGGAAATGCACTTGCTGGTTTTACAGCCTTAACTAAACCGGACTCAAAAAAATTCATTAATGAAATTGAAAAAGCTCTAAGTCTCTAAATAATATAAATGTATGAAAGATATATTTATAATTTTAGGAAATCAATTATTTGACCCTCGACACCTAAAAGAGTTCAAAGGTTATAAAATATTTATGGCCGAGGACTTAAGTCTTTGTACATATGTAAAACATCATAAGTTAAAATTACTTCATTTCTTGTCATCAATGCGCAGTTATAATGATTTATTGAAGGATAAAGGTTTTGAGGTTGATTATTATGATTGTAAAAATAAATTTTCCTCGAAGTACGAAGATAAATTAGAAAAGTCAATCAGAAAAAATAAATCAAAGAAAATTTTATCGTTTGAGATTGAGGACAAGCCTTTTGAAAAAAAATTAAATAAATTCATAAAAGATGCTGGTTTAGAAAGAGTGATTATCACCTCACCAATGTTTCTAAATACAAAAGATGATTTCAAAAAATACCTAGACAACAAAAAAAAACCATTAATGGCCAATTATTATAAAATGAGTCGCATTAAATTTGATTTGCTCGTCAAGGATGAAAAGCCAGTTGGAGGTAAATGGAGTTTTGATAAGGATAATAGAAAAAAATTACCTCAGACTGTAAAATTACCAAAACGCTTAGTTGCTTCTGAAACAAAACATACAAAAGTATTAAAAAAATTTATAGAAGTAACCTTCAAAAATCATCCCGGAAATACTAATAATTTTTGGCTGCCTACGACTCATAACGAAGCATCAATGTGGCTAGATAATTTTATAAAAGAAAAGTTAAATTTATTTGGTGATTATGAAGATGCAGTAAGCCAAAGAGATAATATTTTATTTCATAGTGCCCTCAGCCCGCTAATTAATACTGGATTAATCACTCCTAAGCAAATTGTCGATGAATTAAGAAAATTAAAAAATAAGGTGAACTTGAACTCGTTAGAAGGTTACATCAGGCAGGTGATTGGGTGGAGAGAATTTATGAGGGGCATTTATCAGAATTACTCAGAAGAAATGGAAAAGAGAAATTTTTTCAAACATAAAAGAAAATTAAAAAAAGAGTGGTACTCAGGTGATACTGGGATACCGCCACTAGATCATTCAATTAAAAATGCTTTGAAATATGGTTGGACGCACCACATTGAAAGACTGATGATATTATCAAGCCTTATGAATCTATGTGAGATCGAGCCAAAGGAAGTTTATAAATGGTTCATGGAGATGTTTGTTGACTCTTCTGAATGGGTAATGGTACCCAATGTTTATGGAATGGGTCTTTTTAGTGATGGAGGAATTTTTGCAACAAAACCTTATATATGTGGTTCTAGTTATTATTTAAAAATGATGGATTTTAAAAAAGGTGAATGGTGTGAAACGGTGGATGGTCTTTATTGGAGATTTATTGACAAAAATAGAAAATTTTTTAGTAGTAATCCAAGACTAAATATGATGGTAAGCGTTTATGATAAAATGAAAAACGAAAGAAAGAAAAAGATTTTGTCTAAAGCTGAATTATTTATCACTAAATTTACAACTTAAGCATTATTGCTGCAGAGCATTATCTAGGTTCATTAGTATTGGCCTACCATCGTGAGCAGAACTTAAAGGGATTATTTTGTCATCAATTGACGCACATAATGTAGGCGCGCTCCTTTTTTTATCACCCATATTAACTTCAAGTTCAACAATAATAAGTTTTGCATTATCAAATGTTTTTAAAATCTTCATAATTACTCCTAATAAAAATAAATTAATAATAAATATAGTGAGCCTAATAGCTGTAAAATAAAAAGTACCACTGAAAGTAAATGAAATTGCTTAAATTTTTTTTCAGACAGAGGACTTCCTATTTTTGCTTCATCTCGATAATAGTTTATTCTAGGTGTGATTATATAGAGATTTATCGTAAAGAAAATGGAGGAGATAGCTGAAATAATCCAATAAATATCTAGCTGGCTATTTAAGGTGCTTAAGGTTGCAAGTAGCATTACAATTAATCCATACAAAAACATGCGTGGAAAGAGCTGTCTTAGAAATGCTCCTGAGTTAGTTTCATCAAGTATCTTAAAAATTATAGGTGAGACTACAGCCATAAAGAAAATCATAAAGCCCACTACTAGTGAGTGTAAGAATATTCCAAATTGTAACATAATAGGTTTATTGATGAGTTATAGGTAATTACTTTTTAGATTTTAATTCCTTAGCTTTGATTAAATTTTTATTTGGAACCTCATTATCTAATATAGAAACAAATTCATGGTTAACATCTCTGTGACCCATTTCATCTTCTCTAACTGCTATAATGACATCTCTTAGTTTAGCAAATTTAGACAAATTCCAATAATCTATAGCGATTTTTGGTGCAGGTGTATTTTCAATATTGCCGCTATCAATTTCATCCAAATATTCTGTATAACTTATTATAGCTTGCTCTTCAAAGTACCCAACAATTCGGTGGCATGTACGTGGAGAAACTAAATACATAATGAAGTATAAGTTAAAAAATATTCCTTGAACAAATATTACTAAGAATCTCTCAAATGCAGATGGTTTCGCAATGTTTATGAATGTCATTAAATGCATTCTTTCATTCTCAGCTTCATCTAGGAGAATTTTAATCCAACCTCTGCCCTCTTGCATCTTTCTAAGACTTTTTAAGTGATTTAACATACCTGCAACCATTCCGGGCACGGCAGCAACTGTTTCTAAAATTACAGCGCGGTGCCCATATCTCTTCTTAAAGAAAAGATCGGCAAATAGCCTTAGCATTTTTGTGAATAAAAGGGCAATTTTATCACTTAAATTTCTAGGCTGATAGTGAGAAAACATATTATTGTTCATACATCACAGATAATGGCTAAACGATTTTTTTAAATAGGTATTTTTGGATTTTCATTGACATATTGTCACAGATTTGGCGGTCCCTACGGGATTCGAACCCGTGATCTTCTGGATGAAAACCAGATATCCTAACCGCTAGACGAAGGGACCTTATGCCATTTATATATCTAATAATAATATGAAATCAATAACTGATTAGTTTATTTGGGAATTCGCAATGTCAATTATATGCAGTTGAGGAGTTTTTCTACCATTCCATTCGTTTATTTTTATCTTACCGAATATTGAAATATTTTCACCTTTATTCTTTCTTAATTCATCTCCTAGCTTTGTGTTTAAACTTCTAAATGCCATTGCCTCAATGAACGAGCTTCCATTTGATTTAATGAGACATTTAAGATGATCTTCTCCAATCTGATCCACAGAGGCAAGTTTAATATTTTCAAATATAAAATTTGGTTCAGGATTCTCTGAACCAAATGGTCCAACTTTTTCAATCTCATTGTATACTTCTAAATTTACCGCTGAAATACTAAGTTTATCATCAGCAAGCATGTTGGTAAAGTTTGACTGAATTTCGTCAACCTTCTTTAATCTCTTTTCAAAAAATTGACTTAGTTCATTTATTTTATTTTTTTCCATTGTTAGACCTGCAGCCATTGCATGACCGCCACCCTTTAAAATTAATTGACTTTGCTTAGCAGCGACCACTAAGCTTCCTAAGTCAATTCCTTTTAAGGATCTACCAGATCCCTTAGCGATGTCATCATTAATTGCAAATACAATGGTAGGTTTATTAAATTTATCTTTTAAACGACTAGCTATAATTCCTATTACTCCTTCATGCCACCCTTCACCATAGACAATCAAAACTTTACTATTTAGTTTTTCCTCAGTTACTTGTTCAACAGCCTGATCTAATACATAATTTTCAATAGTTCTTCGTTCAGAGTTAAATTTATTTAATTCTTCTGAAATCTGATCAGCTCTTAGTTTCTCACTTGCTGTCAATAAATCTGTCCCAAAACTTGACCTTCCCAGTCTACCTGCGGCATTTATTCTGGGACCCAATTTAAAACCCAAATCATAAACAGACACCTTATGCTTTATATTAGATTTTTCTGCTAAAGATCGTAATCCTGGATTATTAAACTTCTGCATCACCTCTAAACCTTTATTAACTAAAATACGATTTAAACCTTTTAATGGAACAGCATCACATACCGTTCCTAAAGCGGCAACATCAAGAAATGAGATAAGATTAGGTTCTTTTATTTGACTTTTTTCAAACCATTCTTCATTTCTTAGTTTTCTGTTCATGCCAATGATAAACATATAAGTTACTCCTACAGCAGCTAAATAATTTAATCCTGATGTATCATCAAATCTGTTTGGATTTATCAATGCAAATGCTTTAGGAAGATTAATTTCTGGCTGATGGTGATCTAAAACAATAATATCAAGCTTGTTTTGACTGGCAAATTCCATCTCTTCGTGAGACATTGTTCCACAATCAACAGTAAATATTACTTTTATACCTTTATCTCTAAATTTAGAAAATACCTCCTTACTAGGCCCATAGCCTTCAGTAAATCTATTTGGTATATGAAAATCAAGATCTATAGATAGTTTCTTAAAATAATTTATAAGTAATGATGTAGAGGTTGAGCCATCTACATCATAATCTCCAAACACTGCTATCTTTTCATTAGTTAAAATAGCCTGATACAATCGTTCACATGATTTTTCCATATCTACTAAATTATATGGATCAGGTAAGCTTTCTTTTAGCGATGGGTTTATGTAGCTTGGTATATCTTGTTCAGATATATTTCGTATATTTAATAATTTCGAAACTAGTCTACTAAGGCCATATTTTTGTGAAATTAAATCTATTTGACGATCACTATACTCTTTTAATTTCCAGTTTCTATTTGTTAATGATTTTATATCGACACTAAATTCATTATCAGACATCTATTAACTAATATCGTGATATGTTTCTATGTATTGAGAGGACGATTGTCCAGTTCTAAGTACTAAAGAATGTGTTATATATTTATTTTTATTTGATCTAACTCCTCTTACCATTGTTCCTTCGGTTACTCCCGTTGCTGAAAAAATGATATCTCCATGAGCCAATTCATCAAGCGAGTATTTTTTGCTTAAATCTTTTATGCCTATTTTTTCAGCTCTAGTTTTTTCATCTTCATTGTTTATTACAAGTCTTGTTTGCATTTGGCCACCAATACATTGCAATGCAGCTGCTGCAAGCACGCCCTCAGGAGCTCCACCTACACCCATATATATATCTACTGAACTATGTTCCTGAGTAGTCATAATAATGCCAGCAACGTCTCCATCAGGAATCAAAACTATTTTTGCCCCAATTGACCTAAGATCTTCGATAATACTATCATGACGAGATCTCTCTAAGACACATGCTGTAACTTCATTTATTGGAACTTTTTTGGCATCAGCAATATTCTTTATATTCTCTTTCGTAGTCGCGTCTAAATCAATAATACCAACTGGAAGATCCCCACCAACCGCAATTTTATTCATATAAGTATCAGGCGCGTATAAAAGTCCGCCCCTTTGAGCAGCTGCAATTACGGATAAAGAATTTGGCATACCTTTAGCAGTAATTGTAGTACCTTCAAGAGGGTCTAAAGCTATATCAACTTCATGATTCCTTCCTGTGCCTACTTCTTCTCCTATATATAACATGGGAGCTTCATCTCTTTCGCCCTCACCAATCACTATTCTTCCCTTAAAATCAATTTGATTTAATGCAGTTCTCATTGCATCCACTGCTTTTTGATCTGCTGCTTTTTCATCTCCAAGACCAATTAGCGTAGACGAAGCAATCGCTGCTTTTTCAGTTGCCGCAACTATTCCTGATGCATATTGTGTTGATATAATGGTCATAGCGAATCTTCGATTCTGATGAATTTAGCAGATGCTGCCACTTCTGGTAATCTTTTAATTTGATTTAAAGCAACTTTCAGAGATGATTCCTTCACTTTGTGTGTGATTAAAATTATCTCCGCATATTTTGTCTTTTTAGATGGTTTTTGGATTATGCTTTTAATAGATATACCTTTCTTGGATAAAGCTCTTGAAATTTTTGCCATAACACCTGCACGATCCTTACCCACAATCCTTACGTAATATGGAAATGATAAATTTTCAATTTTTTGAAAAATAAGTCTTTTCTTTGCGTTAACTGACGAACCTAATGGTAAATTAATTGTACCTTTTACAATTTCCATTAAATCAGACATGACCGATGCTCCTGTTGGGCCTGCTCCTGCTCCTGGCCCTTGAAACATGTTTTTGCCGATAACATTATCCTCAATAATTACTGCATTTAATTCATTTTCTACTTTAGCTATTTCTGATGCTTCTTTAACAAAACATGGATGAACTCTTTGTTCAACTTTGTTGTTAACCTTTGAACTGACTGCGAGTAATTTGATTACATAACCAAATTCACTAGCATATTTAAAATCTTTTATATCAATTTTTGAAATGCCCTCAATATATGTTGAACTAAAACTTATTGGCACATCAAATGCCAAACATGATAACAGAGTAATTTTATGCGCTGCATCTGTCCCTTCAATATCAAAGGTAGGATCAAGTTCAGCAAACCCTTTCTTTTGCGCATCTATAAGTACATCTTTAAAGTCTCCAAAGTTCCTATCCATCTTTGTCAAAATATAATTACAAGTGCCGTTAAGTATTCCATATATTTTCTTAATGTTATTGAAACGTAAATTTTCTCTTACTGCTTTAACAATCGGAATACCCCCAGCAATAGCAGCCTCATAATTAAGCGATACATTATTTTTTTCTGCGATATTGGCTAATTCGTTGCCATGTAGTGCCATAAGTGCTTTGTTAGCAGTAACGACGTGCTTTTTATTTTTTAGAGATTTCTTTACTAAATTATATGCAATTCCTTTAGAGCCACCGATTAATTCAACAACAACATCAATGGAGTCATCTTCTGCAATGCTCATTGTATTTGAAGTCAAAGGTAATTGTTTAATAGGAAGATCTCTCTTCTTTTTAAGACTTTTAACTGCAATTTTAACAACTCTTATATTAGCTGATTTTGGTGAAGTCGTTTTCAAACCTTTTAATTGCTTTAAAAAACCTGTTCCAACAGTTCCTAACCCTGCTATGCCTAAACCCAAAACTTTACTCATTGATCACTACCTTTTCAGGAACGCTCTCAATAT
>CABZLP010000014.1 GCA_902526565.1 uncultured Pelagibacteraceae bacterium
ACGGAAAAGGAGGCATGAAAACAAAAATAGAAGCAGCCAAAACTGCTATGCTATCTGGTTGTCATCTTGCTATTACAAACGGGTCCATAATGAAACCTATACGATCACTTTTTGAAGGCAGGCCATGTACATGGTTTGAACCTAACAAATCACCTATGGCTGCAAGGAAACAATGGATTGCTGGAACAATGAATCCTGTAGGAAAACTAGTAATTGATCAAGGAGCCGCAGATGCACTAAAAAAGGGAAGTAGTTTACTTCCTGCTGGAGTAAAAATGATTGAAGGAAGCTTTGAGCGAGGAGATGTGATTGAAGTTTGTTCTGAAGATGACAAAAAGATTGGGATTGGCCTTGCAGGATACTCATCAACAGCAAGCAAATCTATTATGGGACATAAAAGTGATGAAATAGCAAATATATTAAGCTACTCTTATAGAGAAGAAATGATACATAAGGATGATTTGGTATTGTTATGAAACTTGAAAATGAATTAGATATTTTAGGTGAAGAAAGCGTTGTTGCCTCTCAAGAAATCAAATCCTTGAGTAAGCACGAAAAGAATAAACTTTTAGAAGCTATCATAGTTTCTCTAAAAAACGATAAAGATCTAATTCTTAAGGCTAATAAGTTAGATATCGAAGAGTCTCAAAATAAATTATCCAATGCAATGATTGACCGCTTGATGCTCGATGATCAAAGGTTTGAAGGTATTTTAGAGTCAATAAAAAATGTGATTACTCTTGATGACCCTACTGGAAATATTTTATTTACCAATAAAAGACCTAACGGATTGATTGTTGAAAGAATATCAGTCCCACTTGGAGTTATTGGGATTATATATGAAAGCAGACCAAATGTAACAATTGACGCTACTGTATTGTGCCTGAAAGCAGGAAATAGTGTAATTCTCAGAGGTGGTTCTGAGTGCTTCAATACAAATACAGCCATGGTCAACTCAATGCAAAAAGCTATGCGTTCAAAATCTGTAAGTGAAAATATAGTTCAGTATATAAATACAACTGATAGAGCCGCTGTTGATTATATGCTGTCTAAAATGGATAAATATATTGATGTAATCGTCCCTCGAGGCGGTAAAGGTTTAGTCAAAAAAGTTCAGGATACTGCAAAAATTCCAGTTATTGGTCATCTTGATGGTATATGTCATCTTTATGTTGATGAAACATCCAATCCAGATATTGCAAGTAAAATTGTAGAAAATGCAAAATTAAGAAGGACCGGCATTTGTGGTGCCGCTGAAACTGTTCTTGTAGATGAAAAGTGCATTGATAGTCATTTAGGTAAAATAATAGAAACTCTTATAAAAGGTGGTTGTGAAGTGAGAGGTGATAGCATATGCATGAAGTATTCTGATAAAGTAAATGAAGCAACTGAGATTGATTGGGAAACTGAATATCTTGATGCAATTATATCAATCAAAATTGTAAAGGATGTAGATGAAGCAATTGATCATATAGCTAAATATGGATCAGGACATACTGAAAGCATAATTTCCGAAAATAAAAATAATGTTGAAAAATTTTTAAACTCAGTAGGTAGTGCAATTGTAATGCATAATGCGTCTACTCAATTTGCTGATGGTGGAGAATTTGGCCTTGGTGCAGAAATTGGGATAGCAACAGGCAAGTTGCATGCAAGAGGTCCTGTGGGGCTTGAAGGTTTGACAACCTATAAATATATTGTTCGTGGAAGTGGGCAGGTAAGACCATAAATGAAAGTAGGAATTTTAGGTAGTTCATTCAATCCTCCACACAAAGGTCATTTAGAAATATCAAATCGAGCATTAAGAACTTTTAGTTTGAACGAAGTGTGGTGGCTTATAACTAAGGTCAATCCATTAAAAAATTCCTCAGATTATATTTCATTAAATGAGCGCAAAAGTAAAATTGATGAAATTATCAAAAATAAGAATATTAAATTTAAATATTATGAAGAAGAAACAAATTCTAACTATCTCATTGACAATCTTAAATATATAAAAGAAAAATTTTCAAAAGATAATTTCATTTTTCTCATGGGAAGCGACTCACTGAATGAAATGCATGAATGGAAAGAATACGAGAACATATTTAATCAAATGCCTATTGCTGTATTCA
The DNA here is from genome assembly GCA_902526565.1 of uncultured Pelagibacteraceae bacterium. Lineage (GTDB taxonomy): Bacteria > Pseudomonadota > Alphaproteobacteria > Pelagibacterales > AG-422-B15 > CACNXQ01. The sequence continues at coordinate 2,115 of CABZLP010000014.1, forward strand.
ATCGACAAGATAGTGAATATCAATCGCTAAACTCTACAGCAGCCAAAACATTTGAAAAATATCGAGTAAATGAATTGTCAAGTAGCTCAATATTTGGCGCTGTGCCCTGCTGGACTTTTATCAAAGATTTTGATGAAAATGTTTCGTCGACAGAAATTAGGTCTAAAATTGACTAGTGTACTTAGAGATATTCTAAACGAATTAGAAGACAGTAAAGCTTCAAATATAGTTTCAATTAATATTTCAAAAAAAACATCGCTAGCTGATTATCTGGTATTTGCAACAGGAACCTCCAATCGACATATTAATTCGATCTCACAGTCAGTTAGTAAAAAGTTAAAGAAACTAAAAATAAAAAACCCTTCTATCGAAGGAAGCAATAATAGTGGTTGGGTAATTATTGATAGTGGAGATGTAATAGTGCATTTATTTAAAGATGAGATTAGGAAGTTTTATAATCTTGAAAATATGTGGTCAACAGAAATAGAATAATAGATGTAATTTCATGGACATTGAGATTTTATATCATGATAAATTTAAATTTGAGCAAGAAGAGTTTCTGTTTAAAATGTATCTAAATCGTATTACAAAAATATCTAATAATCTTATAACTAAAATTAAAACTGAAAAAGTTAATGACAAGTCTCTAATAAAGAAAATAAAATTAAAAAAAGGGACTGAAGCAATAATATTACTTGATGAAAAAGGTGAAGTGGTCACAACCGACAAATTTAAAAATTTATTATTTGAAACCTCCTTGAGCAAAATATTGTTTATAATTGGAGGGACTGATGGATTTAGTACGGAGATAAATAATTTGTGCAATAAGCAGATATCACTCAGTAAAATGACACTTACACACTCTTTTGCTGCTATTATTTTATTAGAACAAATTTATAGATCTGTTACTATTAAAATTAATCATCCTTATCACAGAGCATAGAATGAAACTATTTTTTACTTTTATTTTTTTTATATCCTCCTTTTTTAGTTTTCATTATTTATCAGCAAACAATCAGGATCTTTACAAAAAATTAGAGGTCTTTGGTGATGTATTTGACATTATAAAACAAGATTATGTAGAAGAAATCAATGATGAAGAAGTAATTGAATATGCGATCAATGGAATGCTTCAATCGCTTGATCCTTTCTCAGGTTATATGGCTTCAGAAATATATTCTGACATGCAGGAAGAAACCAAAGGTAAATTCGGTGGACTTGGTATTGAGGTGACTATGGAAAATGGTTATGTCAAAGTTATTTCACCCATTGATGATACGCCGGCAGCAAAGGCTGGCGTAAGACCTGGTGATTACATTACGCATATTGATGACGTCGATGTTCTTGGATTAACTCTTGCTGAAGCTGTTGAACTGTTAAGGGGTCCTGTCGGGAAATCTCTTACTATCACCGTTGTTAGAATCGGTGAAGAGGATCCTCTAAATATTGAGTTAAAACGGGCAATAATTACAGTTCAAGCAGTAAAATTTCGTCCGGAAGGAAACATAGGCTATATCAGACTGATCTCATTCAGTGAACAGGCAGATAAAGGAATAAAGAACGCTATAAAAGAATTAACCGCTAATATAGGAAGTGAAAATATTGAGGGGTTTATTTTAGATTTAAGAAATAATCCTGGAGGTCTATTAGATCAATCTGCAAAGGTCACAAATAATTTTTTAAGATCAGGTGAAATCGTTTCCATAAAGGGAAGAGATAAAAATGATATCTCAAGGTTTACTGCATCTGGTGGAGATATTGCAAGTGATAAACCTATGATAGTTTTAATTAATCAAGGATCTGCCTCTGCATCAGAAATTGTTGCTGGAGCTCTGCAAGATCACAAAAGAGCAATTATTATTGGTGAGCAATCTTATGGTAAGGGATCAGTTCAAACAATTTTTCCTCTAAAGGATTTAAGTGCAATTCGTATGACTACAGCTTTATATTATACACCCTCAGGGGACTCAATTCATAAAGTTGGTATAACGCCGGATATAGAAGTAGAATTTATTTATAATGAAGATGATAACGAACAAGATAATCAACTTGATTACGCCTTGGATCTCTTAAACAAAGACAGTGTTATAGAGTAAAGTCATATATCGAATGAACAAATACAAACCTGGCTTGCTTAAAGAAAAATACCGAAGAGGTGTAGGTATGATGATTATTAATAAAAATAAAGAAATATTTATTGGTCAAAGATTTGAAAAAGATAAATCGGCCTGGCAGATGCCTCAAGGAGGTATAGATAAGGGAGAAAAAACTATTGATGCTGTTATACGAGAGATGAACGAGGAAACTGGTATCAAAAAAAACTTTAAAATACTCTATGAAACTAAAATATGGCATTACTACAAACTGCCTATTTATTTACAGAAAAAATTATGGGGTGGAAAGTTTGTAGGGCAAAAGCAAAAATGGTTTTTGATTGATTTTAAAGGTAAGGACAGTGAAATTAATATACAAACAAAAAAGCCTGAGTTTAAAAAATGGAAATGGACTTCTTCGAAGAAAATGATGGATTTAATAGTGCCTTTTAAAAAAAAACTATATGCCAACGTGGTATCTGAAATGGTGGAAGAATTAAATAAGAATAATTAAGTAATTATTGACTTTACTACTCGTTTACAATTCCTTCAGCTACTACAAGCAACTTATTTTCTGAGAATTTTACAAACCCTTTTTCTACATTAAAAGAATTTGTATCTTTATCTGAGGTAACAACGATTGTACCTGGTCTGAGTGAAGTTATTATATTGGCGTGATTAGCTAAAAAGCCAATATCACCCTCTATACCTGGAACTACCACCATAGATGCTTCTCCATCTAGGTAGGTATGCTCAGGCGTAACAACACTAAAATTAAATGAATCAGACACTTATTTAAGCCGCCTCGACTGCCATTTTTTCAGATTTTTTTATTGCCTCTTCTATTGTGCCTACCATGTAGAACGCTGCTTCAGGGAGATGATCATACTCACCCTTACAAATTGCATCAAAGCCTTTAATTGTGTCGTCTAATTCCACATAGTTTCCTGGTGTTCCAGTAAAGACCTCTGCAACAAAAAATGGTTGAGACATGAACCTTTGAATTTTTCTAGCTCGCGAAACGGTCAACTTATCCTCCTCGGATAATTCGTCCATACCAAGAATCGCAATAATGTCTTGAAGTGACTTATATGTTTGTAAAACAGATTGAACATTACGAGCTACTCTATAATGCTCTTCACCAACAATACGTGGGTCAAGAATTCTAGAGGTACTGTCTAATGGATCAACAGCAGGATAAATTCCTAATTCTGCTATTTGTCTGGAAAGTACGGTTGTTGCATCCAAGTGAGCAAAAGATGTTGCAGGTGCTGGGTCTGTTAAATCATCAGCAGGAACATAAATTGCCTGCACAGAAGTAATCGATCCTTTATTTGTAGAAGTTATTCTCTCCTGAAGTGAACCCATATCTGTTGCTAATGTTGGTTGGTACCCAACCGCAGACGGGATCCTTCCAAGAAGTGCTGACACCTCTGATCCAGCTTGAGTAAAACGAAAGATATTATCAACAAAGAATAGTACGTCTTGACCTTCCATATCCCTAAAATATTCAGCAACAGTAAGTCCAGTTAAAGCAACTCTTGCACGAGCTCCCGGAGGTTCATTCATTTGGCCAAACACTAGAGCACATTTGGAGTCTTTACCCTCAAGAGTATTCACACCTGATTCTAACATTTCATGATATAAATCATTTCCCTCACGAGTTCTTTCTCCTACCCCGGCAAATACTGAGTACCCGCCGTGTGCTTTTGCGATGTTATTAATCAGCTCCATAATGATAACTGTCTTTCCAACTCCCGCTCCACCAAAAAGACCGATCTTCCCTCCACGTGAGTATGGTGCAAGTAAATCAACAACTTTAATTCCTGTTACAAGAATTTCTGTTTCAGTTGCTTGATCAACGAATTGAGGGGCATCTCTATGAATTGCCCATCTATCGGAGGACTTAATTTCTCCTCTCTCATCAACTGGCTCACCAACCACGTTCATTATACGACCAAGAGTTTCTGGGCCGACTGGAACTTGGATTTGATTTCCAGTATCTACAACTTCATCTCCCCTAGTCATGCCATCGGTTGACTCCATTGCAATTGTTCTCACTGTTGACTCACCTAAGTGTTGAGCTACTTCGAGTACTACTTTTTTTCCCCCAACGTTACATTCCAATGCCGTAAGAATAGGAGGGAGATTGTCTTCAAATCTCACATCAACTACGGCTCCGATTACTTGCGAAATTGCTCCTTTATTATTAGTGGTCATATTGTGCTCCTTTTTTAAACTGCTTCTGCTCCAGAAATTATTTCTATAAGCTCTTTTGTAATAACCGCCTGTCTTGAGCGGTTATAAAATAGTGTTAAATTATCAATCATATCTCCCGCATTTCTTGATGCATTATCCATCGCACTCATTCTAGCTCCTTGTTCACTTGCAGCGCTTTCCAATAAAGCCTTAAATACTTGAACTGTAAAGTTGAGTGGCAGAATCTCATCAAGAATTTCACTTTCTCCGGGCTCAAATTCGAAAAAAGAGTTTTCTTTTATTTCTTGATCTGATTCGTTGCTAATAATCTCAATTGGAATAACTTGTTGTTCTGTTGGTATTTGTGAAATTACAGATTTAAACTCATTGTAAAAGATTGAGCATTTATCAAACTCACCATCAAAAAACATCTTTACAACTTTATCAGAAATATTTTTTGCATCTTGATAAGTTATAGATTTTACTGCTCTCATATCGACGACTTCAGTAATCATCTCAGAATATTGTCTCTTTAAAATGTCATAACCTTTTTTACCAACGCATACAATTTTTACAGTTTTGTTTTGATCAATAAGATTTTCTATTTTATCCCTAAGAGTTCTTGTTACTATTGAATTAAAGCCTCCACACAGACCTCGTTCAGAAGTGAAAAGTATTAACAGGTGAATTTGATCTTTTTCGTCACCTGTTAAAAGATTTCTTTCAGTTGATGAGGGTTTGTAACCCTTTGATATAGACTCGATTAAATCTTTCATGCTATCAGAGTATGGACGACTTGATTCAGCAGACTCCTGAGCTCTACGAAGTTTTGCAGCTGCAACCATTTTCATTGCCTTCGTAATTTTCTCTGTAGACTTTACACTACCAATTCTTTTCTTAAGATCGTCTAAGTTAGGCATTTTTGTTTACTCTATCTGTTTTTTTTGAATTCTTCGATGATAGTACTTAACTTTGAAGCAATATCATCCTCAAGATTACCTGAGCTATTAATTGCTTCAATTATATCTCCATGCGAAGATTTGATGAGTTCAAATAGATCCTTTTCAAAATCTTTAATTGAATTTAGTTCTAAGTCATCGAGGTAACCATTAACACCCGTAAAAATTGAAACAACCTGTTCAGCGATCGTCATGGGCGAATATTGATTTTGTTTTAAGAGCTCAGTTAATTTAGAGCCTCGATTCAATAATTTTTGAGTTGATGCATCAAGGTCTGATCCAAACTGGGCAAATGCTGCCATTTCGCGATATTGAGCAAGCTCCAATTTAATTGAACCAGCCACCTTTTTCATTGCTTTTGTTTGAGCAGCAGAACCAACACGAGAAACACTTAGTCCCACGTTCACTGCAGGACGTATTCCTTGGTTGAATAGTTCTGTTTCTAAGAAAATTTGTCCATCAGTTATCGAAATTACATTGGTTGGGATGAAGGCACTCACATCATTCGCCTGTGTCTCAATTACTGGCAATGCAGTTAGAGAACCTCCGCCACTTTCATCATTTAATTTTGCAGCTCGTTCAAGTAATCTACTGTGAAGATAGAAAACGTCACCAGGAAATGCTTCACGTCCAGGGGGTCTTCTAAGTAAAAGTGACATTTGACGGTAAGCAACTGCTTGTTTTGAAAGATCATCATAAATGATTAGAGCATGCATGCCATTGTCCCTAAAATATTCACCCATAGAACAGCCAGTATATGGTGCAAGGAATTGAAGTGGAGCTGCATCACTTGCGGTTGCGGCTACAACAGTTGTATACTCCATTGCTCCTGCATCCTCCAAAGTTTTTACAGTCTGAGCGATTGAGGATCTTTTTTGCCCGATACCTACATATATACAATACAGTTTTTTTGTTTCATCATCTGACTCATTTATTGTTTTCTGATTTATTATGGTATCAATTGCAATAGCAGTTTTTCCTGTTTGCCTGTCTCCAATAATTAATTCTCTTTGACCTCTTCCAACAGGTATAAGACTATCAATAGCTTTTAAACCTGTCTGCATTGGTTCTGACACAGATTTTCTTGGAATAATTCCTGGAGCTTTTACTTCAATTCTACTTCTATTTTCTGAATCAATGTTACCTTTTCCATCTATCGGATTTCCTAACGCATCAACTACTCTACCTAGTAGTTCCTTACCTACTGGTACATCAACAATTGCATTAGTTCGCTTAACAGTGTCTCCCTCTTTAATGTTTGCATCACTTCCAAATAAAACTACACCAACATTATCATCTTCAAGATTCAAAGCCATTCCCTTAGTTCCATCGTCAAAGAGAACCATTTCACCAGCTTGAACATTATCTAATCCATATATTCTTGCAATTCCATCTCCGATTGATAATACCTGTCCAACTTCACTGATTTCAGAATCAGAACCAAAGTTTTTAATTTCTTCTTTTAAGATTTTTGATATTTCTGAAGGTTGTATATCCATTTAAGCGACCTCTTTCATTTTTTCTTTTAATAGTTGTAATTGGTTTTTAATACTACTGTCAATCATTTGACTTCCAACTTGAATCTTTAATCCTCCGATTAGTTCTGGCTCGATATTTAATTGTATATTGAAGTCAGCATTAAATTTATCTTTTAACTTTGAACTGATATCAGCTAACTGAGCATCAGTCAGCGCATAAGCAGAAGATACGGTTGCTACTCTTTCACCTTTTAGTGAAGCAAATAAGTTCCCAAATGTTCTTATAATTTCTAAGAGATAATTGAGACGATTCTTTTTTACAATGACACCAATGAAATTTGATACAAGTTTTGATAATTCAATTTTTTCTGCGATAGTTTCAAAAAGTTTTATTTTATTTGATTTGCTTATTGAAGGGTTTAATATAACAGATAGAACTTCTTGATCTTCTTGTAAAATTTCCTTAATCCTTGTTAACTCATTAGATACTGAGTCTAATACTTTAGCCTCTTTGGCTAACTGAAACAACGCGTTAGCATACCGGTCAACAGCTGCTATTTGGTAAGTATTAACTTTTGACATTATCCATTAAATCTATGAAATTTCAGTCATTGCGTACCATTAACTCTTACTTTTTTCAAGCATTGGAATGTCGCATTCACAACTAATTATACAAAGCTGTAGGGATCGATATCAACTGATATATTTACATTTGGAAGCGTCTTAGACCTGGACAGCCAAGTCTCAACAATTTTTTGCATATTTCTGGCTTTTTTATCATGTATTAAAAACCTTTGCCGATGACGTCCTTTTAATTTGGAAAGCGGTGCTGGAGCAGGTCCATAAACTTCTAATTCTGGGATCTTGGGAATGGAATTATATAGTATGCTGCATTGGCTTCTGACCCTCTCAATATTATTGCCGCTAACAATAATTGCTGCCATTTTTCCAAGAGGTGGAAGCTTATTATCAACTCGATAATTTATTTCATTTTCATAAAATTCATCTCTATTTAATGAGGACAATGCTTGTATAGTATCATTATTTGGATAATAAGTTTGTATGAATACCGATCCCTCCAATTCTGCCCTACCTGCTCTACCCGCAACTTGGTAAAGAGCTTGATAAGTTTTTTCCGAAGCTCTTAGGTCACCTCCTCTAAGAGACATATCGGCATCAATTATGCCAACACATGTCAAACGTGGAAAATGATATCCCTTAGTAATCAATTGTGTTCCGATAATAATGTTATAATTATTTTCTTTGATTTCTCGAATACGCTCATCAAGTTCAATTTGAGACTTTATATGATCACTCGAAAATAAACATATTTTAGCAACTGGAAATAATTTTGTAATTTCAGTATAAATTTTCTCTATACCGGCACCATAATCAATAAATTGTTGATCATCGTTGTCACATGATGGACAATTAAGTCCAAATGATTTAACACTATGTCCACAATGATGACATAATAAATTTTTATTTTTTATATGTTCTACAAGATAGCTTGTACAATTTTTACACGTAAATTTATAACCACATGATTTGCATATGACTACAGGCGCATAACCTCTTTTATTTATGTATAGAAGTGCCTGGCTTTGATTAGATATTGTTTTTTCAATTGCATTCCTGAGTGGATTAGACACCCATTGATCTTTTCTTAATTTTTCTTTTCGCATGTCGATTATTTTTATTTTATTTTCTACATTGCTGAAAAATTTATTTTTAATAGATACTTTGTAATATTTTTTCTTGAATACATTAAATATTGTTTCTAATGACGGTGTTGCACTAGTTAAAATTAATGGGATATTTTCTATAGATGCTTTAACTACTGACATATCTCTCGCATGATAAATTCCTTTCTCCTCTTGCTTGTAAGAAGTGTCATGCTCTTCATCAAGAATTATCATACCTAATTTCTTATAGGGCAAAAAAAGTGCTGATCTTGCCCCAACAATGATCTTGGATGTTCCATTGATTATATTTTTTAACGTTTTGGTCTTCATGCTTGCACTTATCTTTGAATGCCAAACATCAGGAGTAAATCCAAACCTTTCTTCAATTCTTTTAACAAAATCACTTGTTAAAGAAACTTCTGGAAACATAATTAATACTTGTTCTTTTTCAGTTAAATAATTTTTTAAAACGCTGAAATAAACTTCAGTTTTTCCTGATCCTGGGACACCATCTAATAAGATTGTGCTGTAATCTCGTCTAAATGATATTTTTAAAATTTTTTTGCTTGCCCTTTTCTGCTCAATATTGAGTTCAATTATTTTTTCTTGGGTAGCTATATTTTCACTTGGTATATCAATCTTCTTTTCATCAAAGTAAGTTTTTGAATGAGATAATATCATTTTCAGAACTAGACCTCTTTGTATTGCATTATAACTACTTACCCACTCCAAAAATTTAAGAGTTTTTGAAGTAAGCCGGTATACATCAGAAACCTTCTCAATCTCTTTTATTTTAATTTTATTTGGCTCATAATTTTCTAAAACAGCAGTAATTACTCCTACTTTAAGACTCGAACGTAAAGAAGCTTGAACAATCGAGCCTATCTTAGGCTTACTCTTACTTATTAGTTTATAAGTAAAGTCTTCACTAATATTGTGCGCAAATAAAATATTTACGTAAAAAAGATCTTTTGACATACATTTGGTCTGATTCTTTATTTGTGCTATAAATATATCAGCCAAAAATATAAATGTTATGGAATTCTTTTTAGATACTGCTGATGTTAAGTTGATTAAAGAGCTAAACAAAACAGGTTTGATTAATGGAATTACAACAAACCCGTCGCTAGTTGCTAAGTCTGGAAAGAATTTTTTAGAAATCCTGAAAGAAATTACTAAAATCATAAAAGGACCAATAAGTGCCGAAGTTACAGCGCTCGATACAAAAGGCATGATCGCAGAAGCAAATAAGCTTAAAAAAATATCTAAAAATATTGTTATCAAGTTACCTCTAACAGAAAATGGATTAAAAGCATGCAAGTCTCTTTCAAAAAGAAAAATTAAAACTAATGTCACATTATGTTTTTCAGCGGCTCAAGCATTGTTAGCCGCAAAATGTGGAGCCACTTATATATCCCCTTTTGTAGGGCGGCTTGATGATATTGGTGAAAACGGTATGGAATTGATTCAACAAATAAAATCAGTTTATTCAAATTACAAAAATTTAAATACTAAAATATTAGTAGCATCCGTAAGAAATGCTGATCATGTCATTAAATCAGCTATCATAGGAGCTGATGTTGTAACTTTACCTCCTGACACACTCATGGAACTTTATAACCATCCTCTTACAAAAAAAGGCTTAGATGCTTTCCTTAGTGATTGGAAAAAGACGAAACAATCAATCGTTTAAATAAGTGAATAAACATATTGAAGATGCATTTACTAACTGGCTAGGAAATTTAAAAGAAGTGAGAAATCTTAGTGACAATACACTGATAAGTTACAAACACGACGTTAAAAGTTTTATAGAGTTCATTAGTACTCATACGGGTTCAGAAGTTTCAATAAAATACCTAAATGATATGAGAATTTCTGATTTTAGAAGTTTTCTCTCTTACCTAAGAAATAAAGATATAAGCTCCACATCCATAGCAAGAATAATATCGTCTTTAAAATCTTTCTTTAATTATTTGCTAAATACAAATTTAATTGAAAGCACTGTTGTTCAGTCTTTAAGAACACCTAAGCAAAAAAAATCTTTACCGAGACCCATTTCATCCGAACTTGCAATTGAAACTATTAAACATGCTCAAGATATGGAGAAAGAGAAATGGATAGGATTGAGAAATAAATCAATTTTAATGCTTTTATATGGATGTGGGTTAAGAATTTCTGAGGCACTAAACTTAAATTTTGAAGATATAAATGAAAATGACTACTTAATAATCAAAGGAAAAGGAAATAAGGAACGCATGGTACCGTTAATGGACTATGTAAAAAATGATATCGAAAATTATATACTTGAGTGTCCTAAAAATTTCATGAAAGATGATCCTTTGTTTGTTGGCAAAAGATTGGACCGCCTTAGCCCCAGAATAATACAATATGTCTTAGAAAAGATTAGACACAATTTATCTCTTCCTGAAACTGCAACTCCTCATGCACTTAGGCACAGCTTTGCGACTCATCTGCTTAATTCAGGTGGCGATTTAAGAACAATACAAGAATTATTGGGACATAGTAGCTTGTCTACTACTCAAAAATATACAAAGGTTGAAACAAAAAAGCTATATGACGCTTACTCAAAGGCTCATCCTCTTGCTAAGAAGTAAATAAATTATATATTAAATATTAAATGAGTAATCCAATTCAAAAATGGCACGATGTCGTAAAGCTAAGAGATTATAATACTCTTACAGAAATTATACATGACGATGCAATTTTCTATTCACCTGTGGTCTATACGCCTCAAAAAGGAAAAGATATAACTTTGAAATATTTAATAGCAGCATCAGAAGTATTTAATTCTTCGAGCTTTAAGTATGATAAAGAAATGATTGGTGAGAACTCTGCAAGCTTAGAATTTTCCCTAACAATTGATGATACTGATATAAATGGCATTGATCTTATTACATGGAATAATGATGGATTAATTACTGAATTTAAGGTATTTATAAGACCGCTTCAGGGCGTAAATTTAATACATAAAATGATGCAAGGAATGTTAGAAAGCTTTAAAAATGTCAGTTGATTTTATTCTAGATTATAAACCACTAGACCTAGCAATGGTTCTACTTCCTGTTTTTGTTTTATTGGCGATTGTAGAGATAACAGCTGTTTATTACCTTAAAATAAAAACTAGACATGATACAAAAGAATGGTTTTTAAATCTTTTTCTAGGTATTGCTAGTTTCCCCATTAATGGTCTTTTCGGTTTTATAACTATAGCTGCTTTGTTTTGGGCTAAAAGCTATCAGATTTATTCATTTCCTTTTACACTTACAACGCTTGTAATATGTTTCATTCTTGATGATCTAAGATTTTACTTACATCATAGAATAGTTCATCGATGGAGATGGGGATGGGGATTGCACCGCGTCCATCATTCATCTGAAAGAATGGCTCTTGATGTTGGAGCAAGACAGCCATGGACTAAGCATTTCACAGGGACAATGATGCTTAAAGTCCCTCTAGTATTAGTCGGATTTGACCCAATTATGGTTTTACTGTGTGGTTTTGTAAACGCTTACTATCAATTTTTACTTCACACACAAACAATATGGAAATTACCTGCTTGGTTTGAATATATTTTTAATACTCCTTCTCACCATCGGGTACATCACGGAAAAAATCCAAAATATTTAGACTCAAATTATGCTGGAACATTAATAATTTGGGATAGGATGTTTGGTACTTTTGTAAAAGAGGATCCAAAAGATTTACCAGATTACGGTTTAGTTGAACCTTTAAACACTTATAATCCAGTGAGAATACTCTTTGGAGAATATTTCAACATCTTTAAAGATATTTCTAAAAAAGGAATTACTCTTAAAGATAGGTTTATGTACTTATTTGGACCCCCAGGCTGGTCACATGACGGGACGCGAAAGACGTCTACACAGATTAAAGAGGATTATCGTAGAACTCTAAAAAGCAGTTAATGATACCTCCGGTACATTTTGCTTTATCTGAAATTTTGATAGTATTAACAAGTATTTACTCCTTTCGATATTTCTTAAAGTATAAATTTAATTATGCTTCACTAGGTGTTCTGATCTTGGGTGCCACTGCTTTTTTGGCTTCAATAAGGTTTGGCTTCAGTTTACATAATGAACTGAAATTTATTCATCAATTATTTAATACACTATCACTACTTTTTGGTGTTCCATTAATTGTAATTGAGTTCACAAAGAAAAGTGAATTTTTCAATTATAAATCGATTTTAATATCAACATTGATAATAGGCATAGTGAGCATCTATATTTTCTTTCAGGCTAAAAGCTTAATTATATTTATAGCTGTCACATGGTTGATACTTGGAATTATTTTTTCATTCTTAATACCAAGGAAAAATATTATTTATCAATTCCTCTCAGGCTTCATATTTTCAATAATTCTTATAAATTTTTTAATTAGGCAAAGTCAGTTTTTCGAACCAAATTTTGGCTGGCATTTTTATCACATTGTAATTGCAATATGGCTTTATTTGATGACTATTTTATTAGCAAATAAAAATATTAGATATGAATAGCTTGATTATCTACATTAAGGGCTGCTTCCTTAATCGACTCAGTTAATGTTGGATGAGCATGGCATGTTCTTGCTATATCTTCAGCTGACGCTCCGAATTCCATAGCAACTGTAAGCTCACCAATCATATTACCTGCGTCTGCACCAATTATATGAACACCCAATACCTCATCAGATTTATTGTCAGATAAAATTTTTACAAATCCACCTGTATCGTTCATTACTTTTGCTTTTGCATTTGCAGTAAAGGGAAATTTGCCAACTTTATAAGTAACGCCTGCAGCTTTTATTTCATCTTCTGTTTTACCCACTGACGCAACTTCTGGCGCTGTATATATTACTGATGGAATTGCATTATAATTCACATGTCCTGCCTGCCCATTAATAATCTCTGCAACCGCTGTTCCTTCTTCTGATGCTTTATGAGCTAGCATTGGGCCTAATTTGCAATCACCAACTGCGTAAATATTATCAATCGAAGTTTTAAAATGGTTATCAGTAATTATAAATCCTTTATCATCTAGTTTAACTCCCAGTTCTTCAAGATTTAATCCGAAGGTATAAGGTCTTCTGCCAGTGGAAATTAGAACCTTATCACAGTCTATATTCATAGTTTGCCCCTTGTTTTCCACTGAGACAGATAACGAATCACCTTCTTTATTTACTGATCTTAATGCTGTAGAAAGTTTAAAGTCAAAACCCTGTTTGATGAGTATCTTCTGAAAACTGCTTGATACTTCAGTATCCATTCCTGGTAGGATTCTATCTGCATATTCAATTACTGTTACTTTGGAGCCAAGTCGTGACCAAACTGATCCCATTTCTAGGCCAATATAGCCTGCGCCAATAACAACTAAGTGATTGGGAACTTTTTCCAGACTTAATGCTCCGGTGGATGATAAAATATCTTTTTCATCGATCACTACTCCATTAGGACTAGATACCTCAGATCCGGTTGCAATAATTATTTTTGCAGATTTTATTATCTCTGATTTTTCACCTGATAAAATTTCTATTTCATTAATATTCTTCAGTTTTGCAAATCCAGACTTACGATTGATTTTGTTTTTTTTAAACAAAAATTCAACTCCTTTAGTTAGCGACTCAACACTTTCTGATTTTTTTTCCATTATTTTACTCAGGTCAAAGGAAACATTATCAAAATTGATCCCTAACTTTTTTAGATCCGATGCCTGATCATATAAGTGTGAGGAGTGAAGAAGAGATTTCGATGGAATACAGCCAATATTAAGACATGTTCCACCTAGAGTCTGACCTTTTTCAATACAGCAAACATTGTAACCTAACTGTGCAGCTCTAATTGCACAAACGTATCCTGCAGGTCCGCTACCTATAACCGTAATATCAAATTCTTCCATTCTATACCCCTAGTAAGATTCGATTTGGATCTTCTAAACTTTCTTTGACCCTTACCAAAAAAGTAACTGCACCTTTACCGTCCACAATACGATGATCGTAAGACAAAGCAAGGTACATCATTGGCCTTATCACAATGTCACCATTTACGGCAATTGGTCTTTCCTCAATCTTGTGCATGCCAAGTATTCCTGATTGAGGAGGGTTTAAAATAGGTGTAGACATAAGAGATCCATAAACGCCACCATTCGAAACTGTAAATGTACCTCCTTGCATGTCATCGATACTTAATTTACCAGTTCGAGCTTTTTGTCCTAAATTAAAAATCTCTTGCTCTATTTCTACAATTGATTTTTGATCAGCATCTCTGATAACGGGCACAACCAATCCTTGATCAGTTCCTACTGCAACACCAATATTGTAAAAATTTTTATATATAACATCATTATTTTCAACTTCTGCGTTAACCTCAGGAATATCTTTGAGAGCTGTGATACAAGCTTTTACGAAGAAAGACATAAATCCTAATTTTATTCCGTATTTTGACTCAAAAGCATCTTTATGCTCACTACGAGTTCTAATCAATTCACCCATATCAACTTCATTAAATGTTGTGAGCATTGCTGCATTATTTTGTGCATCTTTGAGTCGTTTAGCTATAGTTTGTCTTAGTCGAGACATAGGAACTCTCTCTTCTTTACTGTCATGATCCTTACTTATTGGCGCCTTCGTTGAAAGTTCTTGAACATTGTTATTTGAAGCTAAAATATCACCCTTTGTAATTCTTCCATCTGAACGAGCAGTAGCTACTTGAGAAATATCAATATTTTTTTCTGCTGCAATTTTTCTTACTGCAGGTGATAGTTTTGAGACTTTACTCTCAAGGATTTCTTTTGGAGTATTGTCCAATGGTACACTTAGTTCTTGTAGAACTGGCTTTTCCATCGCTGGCTCTTCTTTAGGCTTTTCTTCTTTAGTGATAACTATTTCCTCTGAATTTTTAGGAGCTTTTTCTACATCTGCAGTATCATTAATAACTCCCAGTAATGCGCCTACCTCGACCGTTGATCCTTCAGGCGATGAAATTTTTTCGATCAATCCTGATGTAGGGGAAGGAACTTCAAGAGTCACTTTATCGGTTTCTAACTCAAGCAGTGGTTCATCTAGCGTAACGCTGTCTCCCTCATTTTTATACCACTTAGCAACAGTTGCTTCTACAACACTCTCACCAAGAGATGGTACTTTAATATCTACGGACATACTAATTATTTAACACTTTAACAATATTATTCAATTGGCAGTTTGAACTTTACGAGAGATACCCCATCTTTATTGTCTTTTATTTCACTTCTTTCCGATTCTGTAGCAAGTCTTAGAATATTTAATTGGTTTTCAGCATGTCGATTAGCTATCCCTGTTGCTGGAGAAGCAGATGCTTTCCTTCCAATAAATAAAAGTTCTTCATATTTACCCGTTATTGACTGGCTAACTGACTCTATTCTATGCTTTACAAAACGAAATGCTCCCATATTTGACGGTTCTTCTTGAACCCAGTAGATTTCAGCTTGAGGGTACTCTAGCAATTCTTCTTTTAAAGCTTCATAAGGGAACGGATACAATTGATCAAACCTTAAAATCTGAATATTTTCTTGTTTACGCTTCTCAATATAATCGTCTAACTCAAAGTAAATTTTTCCTGAGCAAAGAAGTAATCTATTAATTTTAGATTTTTCGATTTTAGAAAGTTCTTTTCTTAAGATACGGTGAAAGGTAGAACCATTTGTAAACTCGGTAATATCAGAGACATTCTTTTTATGCCTAAGCGTTGATTTAGGAGTCATTATCACAAGCGGCTTGCGAAAATCCCTGAGCAACTGTCTTCTTAAAACATGAAAGTAATTTGCGGGTGAAGTGCAGTTAACTACTTGAATATTATCTTCAGCACAGGATTGTAAGAATCTCTCTAGTCTTCCACTTGTATGTTCAGGACCTTGGCCCTCATGTCCATGAGGCAGCAAAAGTGTTAGTCCTGACATTCTTAACCATTTCCTTTCACCTGTAGTAATAAACTGATCAATTATAGTTTGTGCATTATTTGCAAAATCACCAAATTGTCCCTCCCACAAAACCAAGGTTCGAGGATCTACTTGAGAATAACCATATTCAAATCCAAGGACTCCATACTCAGACAAAAAGCTATCGATTATTTCAAAGAAGCCCTGTTCATTTCTAAAATGCCTCAGAGGCACAAACCTATCTTCGTTAATTTGGTCATATAGCACAGAGTGTCTTTGACTAAAAGTTCCTCTACCAGAATCTTGTCCTGATAGCCTTACGCCATATCCTTCAGCCAATAGTGATGCAAACGCGAGAGACTCGGCGGTCGACCAATCCACTCCTTTTCCCTCATTAATACTGTTGAGGCGGTCGTCATAAATTTTTTTGATTCTTTTATGAGGACTAAAATCTCTAGGTATTTGATGAATTTCTTTTCCAATTTTTTTAAATTCATCTTCAGTTATTGACGTTTGTCCCCGTCTAGCATCTATAGATGCAACATTTATTCCTTTCCATGAACCCTCAAGCCAGTCGGCTTTATTAGGTTTATAAGATTTTGCAGATGCTAGCTCTTCATTTAACTTTTCATTATATGCTGAAATTTCATTATCAATATCATCTGAAGTTAATACACCCTCATCAATTAATCTTTGCTGATATATATTTAGAGTTGTCGCATGCTCCTTAATTTTTTGATACATTAATGGTTGCGTAAATTCTGGTAAATCCATTTCATTATGGCCGGCTCTACGATAGCAAAACATATCTACAACGACATCGGTCTTAAATTTATTTCTGAATTCAACAGCAAGTCTACAAACATGAACTACAGACTCAACATCATCTCCATTAACGTGAAATATAGGTGCCTGAATAATCTTAGCAATTTCAGTACAATAAGGAGCTGATCGTCCATAATGAGGCACAGTTGTAAAACCTATTTGATTATTAATTACAAAATGAATTGTTCCCCCTGTTCGAAAACCTCTTAATTGCGACATTGCAAATGTTTCAGCAACTACTCCTTGACCTGCCATGGCTGCATCGCCGTGAATGAGCAGGCCAATAACTTTGTCATTGGTTTTGTCTTTAAGTAAAGTTTGCTCTGCCCTTACCTTACCCATGACAACGGGGTCAACTGCCTCAAGATGGGATGGATTTGGAGTTAACGAAAGATGAATCTTTTTACCTTCAAATTCTCTATCACTAGAAATACCTAAATGATATTTAACATCACCTGATCCAAGTATTTCATTGGGATCTTCACCACCTCCTTCAAACTTTGCCATTATGGACCTCAGAGGAACCTCCATAACTGATGATAATAATGTCAACCTTCCTCTATGAGCTGTACCTATGTAAATATCTTCAATTCCAGATAGACAACTTTGTTTAATTATTTGCTCTATACCTGGAATGGTTGCCTCACTTCCAACTAATCCAAAACGTTTTGTACCAATAAATTTTTTATCTAAAAACTTCTCAAACATCTCCGCTTCTAACAAGCGTTTGAAAATTGCTTTTTTTCCATTTGTCGTAAATTGAGTTTTATTTCTAACTTCCTCTATTCTTTCTTGAACCCATTGTTTTTGATCTGCGTCCTGAATATGAACAAATTCTACACCTATAGAACCACAGTATGTCTCTTTTAAAATATTAATAATTTCATTTAGTGATGTAAAATTAAGTCCAAGACTTCCATCAATAAATATTTCTTTACTGAGGTCTTTATCTTCAAAGCCATAATTTCTGTAATCTAATTCAGGGTAATTTTTAATCTCTTTTAAGTTTAATGGGTCAAGTTGGGATGCTAAATGGCCATTAACCCTAAAAGCTCGGATTAGTCTTATTGCTCTGATTGAGTCATATATTTGTTCTTTTAATTTGTCTGAGGAAATATTCGAACTAATATTTTCATTTACTTTGTAAGACTTTTTTTCCCAAGAACTATTAATATTAATTGCTAGGTCTTCTTCAGTTGCAAAATCGTTATTTGACCAACTAGCTCTTAAAATATTTTGTTCATTTAAATTTTTTGATAATCCTGAAAAAAATGTTTTCCAATCCTCTGGTATTTGGTTTGGATCAGTTTGATACTTTTCATACATTTGCTCAATGTAGGCAGCATTAGAACCATGTAAGAAAGAGGTTTTGTCAAAAATATCATTTGTTGAGGTTTTAGCCATTCAATAAAATTACTTTAGATTTGATTCTTCAATACCTCAAGTAAAGTCGACCCTAATGCAGCTGGAGAATTTGAAATTTTGATACCAGCTTCTTTCATTGCTTCAATTTTATCCACTGCTCCGCCTTTTCCACCAGAAACGATTGCGCCAGCATGTCCCATTCTTCTGCCTGGTGGAGCAGAGGTCCCAGCAATAAAGCCGACCGTGGGTTTTTTTATATTTTGTTTCTTTAAGAATTCTGCAGCTTCCTCTTCTGCTGATCCTCCAATTTCTCCGATCATAATTATTGATTCAGTTTCTGGATCCGTAAGGAACAAATCTAAACAATCAATGAAATTAGTTCCATTTATTGGATCTCCTCCTATACCAATGCATGTAGATTGACCCAAGCCTGCTACTGTTGTTTGATATACTGCCTCATAAGTAAGAGTTCCTGATCGCGAGACAATGCCTACATTACCTTTTTTATGAATGTGAGCTGGCATGATGCCTATTTTGCACTCGTCAGGTGTAATTATTCCTGGACAGTTAGGACCAATTAATCTTGAAGAAGAAGAGCTTAATTTATCTTTAACTTTCATCATGTCCATCACGGGAATACCCTCTGTAATGCAAACAATTAATTCAATCTCACTATCAATCGCTTCAATGATCGCATTTGCTGCGTAGGGCGGTGGAACATATATAACCGTGGCATTAGCATTAGTTTTTTCTTTCGCTTCTTTTACTGTATCGAAAACTGGGAGTTCAAGATGCATTGACCCACCTTTTTTAGGCGTAACACCTCCAACCATGTTTGTCCCATATTTGATGGCTTGCTCAGAATGAAACGTACCCTGAGCACCAGTAAAACCCTGGCAAATGACTCTTGTATCTTTGTTGACGATAATAGACATTAAACAAGCTTGACTATTTTTTTTGCAGCATCATCAAGGTCATTTGCAGAAATGATTTCTATTCCTGAATTTTCAAGGATCTGCTTTCCTTGGTCCACATTAGTACCTTCTAATCTAACAACAAGAGGAACAGAAATTTTTAATTCCTTTGCTGCAGAAACAATTCCCTCGGCAATAACATCACATCTCATGATACCACCAAAAATATTCACGAGTATCCCTTTTACACCCTGGTCTGAAAGGATGATTTTAAAAGCACTCGAAACTTTTTCTTTTGACGCGCCCCCACCAACATCTAAGAAATTTGCAGGTTCGCCGCCATACATTTTAATAATATCAAGGCTAGCCATCGCAAGTCCTGCTCCATTTACCATACATCCTATATTTCCATCCAACTTAATATAGGCAAGGTCGTATTTTGCAGCTTCTCTCTCATATTCATCTTCTTCATTTTCATCTCTTAATTCTTCAATTTCGGGGTGCCGATAAATTGCGTTATCATCAAAGTTTACTTTTGCGTCTAAACATAAAAGTTTATTTGTATTTGTGACTATCAGAGGATTAACTTCGACGAGACTTGCATCTTTTTCAATAAAAAATAGATACATATTTTTAATCAGATCTGTCAATTGATTATTCAAATCATCATCTATTTCAAAAGCTTTTTGAATTATTTCAATATCACTATTTGTAACACCTGTTGATGGTTCAATTTGAACTGTAGTAATATTTTCAGGCGTATCAGCGGCGACTGCTTCTATATCCATACCTCCCATTTTAGAAACTATAAATGCAACTTTACTAGTTGATCGGTCTAGTAGACATGAGAGATATAATTCCTTTTCTATATCAGAACCATTTTCAATGTAAATTCGCTTAACCTCTTTACCTGATGCTCCAGTTTGAGGAGTAACTAAATTCATACCATACATTTTGTCAGCTTCTTTAAGTGCATCTTCTCTAGAAGAAACAACTTTGACACCTCCACCTTTTCCTCTTCCACCTGCATGTATTTGAGCCTTTACTACCCACACTGGACCCACGACTTCATTTACAGCTCTTTCAATCTCATCAGTGCTATAAGCTACAGAACCTGATGAAACAGGAATGTTATAACTTCTAAACAAATCTTTGGCTTGATGTTCGTGAATGTTCATATTTACTCTAATGAAGGATCTATGTTTTTAGCTGCATCAAATAATTCTCTCACAGCTTCTATTGAAGTATCAAAATGTTTTTTTTCTTCAGCATCTAATTCTAATTCAACAACTTGTTCTATTCCTCCTGATCCGATAATAACTGGAACACCAAGATAAAGATCTGAAACACCGTATTCACCATTTAAATGCGCAGCACAAGGCAAAGTTTTCTTTTTATCATTTAGATATGAGTCTGCCATTTCAATCCCAGATGCTGCTGGACCATAAAATGCCGACCCAACTTCTAATAATTTTACTACCTCAGCCCCACCTTTACGTGTTCTGTCGATAATTTCATCAAGTTTTGATTGGGATATTTGACCTTGGTTTACTAAATCCATCAGAGGCTTTCCACTCACCGTTGTTCTATTAGGAACGGGAACCATGGTATCACCGTGTCCACCCAAAACAAACGAGTCTACTTCACTTATAGGTACATTGAGCTCTTGAGATAAGAAATATTTAAATCTTGAAGTGTCCAGTACGCCTGCCATACCAATCACTTTATTTTTTGGTAAGCCAGAATATTTTTGAAGCGCCATTACAATTACATCTAGTGGATTTGTAATGCAAATTACAAAAGCGTTAGGTGATGTAGATTTGATACCTTCAGCAACTTGTTTAATGATTTTCAAGTTGGTGCCCAAAAGATCATCTCTTGTCATTCCTGGTTTTCTTGGTACGCCAGCAGTTATTATAATAACATCAGAGTCTCGAGTATCTTCGTAATTATCTGTTCCTGATAGGGAAACATTAAAGCCATCAATTGCCGATGACTGTGAAATATCCAATGCCTTGCCTTGAGCTAAACCGGCCATTAAGTCAAAAAGAACAACATCACCTAATTCTTTCATTGCTGCGAGATGAGCTAGCGTGCCTCCAATTTGACCAGCACCAATAAGTGATATTTTTTTATTTTTCATCTAAGAATATTTACAATCCGTAAACTAACTAGATAGAGATTAAAATCAAGCTAAGAATCTAAATTATTTCATCGTTGGAATTGTAAATTCTGCACCTTCTCTTATTCCAGTTGGCCACCTTGAAGTAACTGTTTTCAATCGAGTAAAGAACCTTACTCCATCCATGCCATGCATTGCGTGATCGCCAAATAAAGACCTTTTCCATCCTCCGAAACTATGAAAAGCCATTGGAACTGGTATGGGCACATTAACTCCTACCATACCAATTTTACATTGATTAGAAAATGCTCGAGCAGTATCACCATCTCGAGTATAAATAGTAGTGCCGTTTCCAAATTCGTGATCATTAACCATTTTTAAAGCATCATTAAAAGTCGGTTGACGCACAACTGAGAGAACAGGTCCAAATATTTCCTCTCGATATATCTTCATATCCTCTTTAACATGATCAAATAAGCAGCCACCTATAAAATATCCGTTTTCATACCCTTGAAGTGAAATTGATCTTCCATCAACAATTAATTCTGCTCCTTCAGATACCCCTGCATCAACATAGCTTTTAACTTTAGCAAGATGAACATCACTGATCAATGGGCCCATTTCAACTTCTGGATCGGTACCAGGACCTACCTTTAGATTCTGAACGCGAGGTGTTAATTTTTCAATTAGCTTGTCTCCTACATCACCAACAGCTACGGCGACCGATAGAGCCATGCATCTCTCTCCAGCAGAACCATATCCTGCGCCAATCAAGCCATCAACAACTTGATCAAGATCAGCGTCAGGCATAACAACCATATGATTTTTAGCACCTCCCAGGGATTGAACTCTTTTATTGTGCTTTGAAGATGTATGATAAATGTATTCAGCAACTGGGGTTGATCCGACAAAGCTCACAGAGTTTACTGCTGAATCAGTTATTAATAAGTCAACTGCTTCTTTATCTCCATTAATTACATTAAATACTCCATCTGGAAGTCCAGCTTCTTTTAGTAATTCAGCCAACATATAGGGAACTGTTGGGTCCTTTTCACTTGGCTTAAGAATAAATGAATTACCGCATGCTATTGATATGACAAACATCCACATTGGAACCATAGCTGGAAAATTAAAAGGAGAGATACCAACACTTACACCTAATGGCTGTCTCATGCTCCAACTATCAATATCAGATCCTACGTTTTCAGAGTATTCACCCTTAAGAAGATGAGGAATACCACAGGCAAATTCTACAACTTCCATGCCTCTAGTAATTGAACCTACTGAGTCTGATAAAATTTTACCGTGTTCAGAAGTCAGCTCTAGTGCAAGCTGATCCATGTCTCGCAGAATTAAATCTTTAAACCTAAAAAAAACCCTTGATCTTGTTAAGGGTGGAGTTGCAGCCCATTTTTTTCCTGCTTCAACTGCACATTCTATTGCAAGTTTTACGTCCTCAGAGTTAGCAAATGAGACTTTTTTTGTTTTTTCTCCATTCGCAGGATTAAATACATCACCAAACCTATCAGATTTACTAATATACTCTTTGCCATCAATAAACTGATTAATTACTTTCATTAGAGATTCCTATATTTCGAAATTTTCACTAATAGCCTCGCAGCTTTTAGTCCATAATAGATTTTTGGTTTCATCATTGTCGTAGAAAGACTCAAGTGGAAATGACTTTGCTTTACCCTTAGCTCCTTTTAAACCAGGCCCTACAATTGATCCTGAATTAATTTTAGGATCAGCAATACACCTTAATAATCCTAAGGTTCCATCCTTTTCAGACTGACCAAACTTCATCATATATTTTGTGAAAAGACTACCCAAGCCACCGTCTTCAACAGTAGTAGATTGTAAATCGCTTTCTGCAAGACCAGGATGTGCGACCATTGCTCTAATTTTTGAATTTTTATTCTTTAATTTCTCATGTAGACATGCAGTAAACGCAGCATTTGCAAGTTTTGTTTGAGCGTAACGTTCCCAACGACCGGTACCAAATATCATACTGCCTTTGTCTCCACCTAAGTTACCACCTTTTTTTTCAAAAAATTTTTCTTTTAATTTTTTGGCTTGAGTGCGTGCAATACTTGAATGATTGACGATTCTCGCTTCATTTCTTAATTGCGATGCTTTATCTAATAACGGCATACATAACTTAGTAAGAAGAAAATGAGAAAGATGATTTGTTTGCATCTGTACATCAAAACCGTCAATTGTGGCTTTATCTTTTAGTGCCATAACACCAGCATTATTACACAAGACGTCGAGGCCATCTGCACAAATTTCACTTACTTTTATTGATGCTGATTTAACTGACTCAAAGCTTTGAAGATCACAATCTACTTTATGAAAATCCCCATTTGAGCAGTTATCATTTAACAAAGCATAAGAAGTTTCAGCTCTGTCTGATGGACGATTTAGTAATAATACTCGTGCACCAAGCTTAGCAACTGACTCAGCCGCATAAAACCCTAATCCCGAAGTTGTACCTGTTATGGCGACTGATTTATTCTCCATTGATGGAAGCGAATTGAATAAGTCTTCAAAATACTTAGTTTTTAAGTTAGGTTTAGTGTAAGAATTCTTCATGCATAAATTATTGTAAATTAATTAAGGCTAATAGCAATGTTTGAAAATTATGAGAAAACTTGATCTCCACGGTTTTACACTAGAAGAGGCTTATCAAGAGTTTGCTGATTTTATTTATAGTGCGTATGAGGATAATATTTCTAAAGTCGAAATTATTACTGGTAATAGTGGTCAAATAAAAAAAGAATTTCCCCATTGGGCAGAGAATAATCATCAAATCAGATATATAGAAAACAGCTGGCATAAGGGAAGTTTCTTAGTGAAAATTGAGAAAAAATATTGAGCATTGCATTTGTCAAGTTGGCAGTCGTATTTTGGTTCAATTATGTGTGAAGAATAATATACGTAAGATGTTGATGGGCAACGCGATATTCTTTTTTCATTAATTCCCCTAATTAATAGTTGTCCATCATCCCCCCATTAAAAAGGGTTTCAAATAAACAAAGACATTTTTTAATTGATAATTATTGTTGTGCAATCATCTGCTTAATTCCAGCAATTGCTTTGGCTGGATTAAGGCCCTTTGGACAGGCTTGAGTACAGTTCATTATCGTGTGGCATCTATAGACTTTAAATGTGTCATCCAGTTCTTTAAGTCTTTCTTTTCTTTCTTCATCACGACTATCCTGCAACCACC
>CABZLP010000015.1 GCA_902526565.1 uncultured Pelagibacteraceae bacterium
ATTTAATATATTTTAATAGTTTGAAAATTGAAAATATAACTTTTTTTGATTTTAAATCGATTATTGGTATTTTTTTGTTTACTCGACCCAAATAAATTCCACTTTTTTTTGATAGTAATAACTCGATACGGTATCCTTTTTCATGAAGACTATTCGCGATATCAATAATCACTTTTTCAGCGCCTCCACCATCTAAGTTCGGCAAAAAGAAGACAATATACTTAAATGTTTTGTTTCTCACTTTGTATAACACTATCTACAAGATAAAGTTTAGTTGATCAAAATTTATAGAAATAAGTTTCTAATATTTGATTTTTTAAAAGTTACAATATATTATTATAAATTAATTAAATCTTTTTTGTTAATTTTTCCTATAGATGACAAAATTATTTCTTTTAGAAGAATAGAGACTTTTTTTATCTTTTTTTTATTAGTTAACAAATCATTTCTTACTTCGATTAAGGAGTGATGTAATTTATTCTTAAGTCCATGTTTATAAAGTGTATCATTATGCAAATTTCCACTGTAAGGCTCATTATCGCCTACTTTTATATTTCTCTTTTTAAATTGATATAAAAATTCTTTACTTAATCTGTAATCAGAGTTTGATAAGACACCAAACATAATTGACCTTTTTTGATTTTTAAATATTGGATTAAATGAATGTAATGAAATAATAATATTTATTTTGTTTTCTAATAAACAATTTTTTATAGATGAATGATACGATTGATAGTATTTGTGACGTTTCGAAATTTCTTTATTAGAAATATCAACATTACCAGCAATTATTTTTTTTTCAGATATTTGAGGAATTAAGGTTGGGTCTTCAATACCTCGGTTCAAATCAATATAAAGTCGGGAGAATTTCCCACAGATTAGATAAGCATTAATTTCCCTCGCTAAATTTTCAGCTAAGTATTTGATACCAATATCAAACGCAATATGAGAATTAATGTTGTTTTTAGAAAGTCCTAAGTTAGATTTGTCTTTATCGATAAAATTTGATGCATGATCTGCAATTAATAAGATTTTATTTTTCTTCTGCGTTTTATATACCTTATCCTTGTCTTGCTTTCATTCTAGGGTTTTTTTTATTGATAACATACAGTCTACCTTTGCGCTTGATAAGCTTATTGTTTCTGTCTCTTGTTTTTAGATTTTTAAGTGAGCTTCTTACTTTCATTGCTGACCTTCTTCTCTTGGCTGAGTATTTGCTTCTTCAATTTTTTTAAGCCTTACTTTTTCTTTACGGATAATACTTTTTCTAGCTCTAATTTTGTTTAACCTGGACTCTCTTATTTTATTTGGTTTTTTCATGCTTAATGGGAACTTTTATATAAATAGTCAAAAAAGACAATAAATAATTGTCTTTTTTGGTGGGCACGGTTGGGATCGAACCAACAACCCCCACGATGTCAACGTGATGCTCTACCACTGAGCTACGTGCCCAAAAATAATCTAAAATATTATAATTTTACCTCATACTTCATGTTATCTTGCATATCTTTTAAGTCCCTCGGGAGTAAAATCTCTCTCATTTAAAGGTTTCTTTAATCTCCACTGAATTTTTGGAATATCTAACGATCTAACATTAGTCAATTGATACCTTCTAGTTGCAAAATCATATGTAGCTGAATGTATTGATAAGCACATTGGCTGATCATAAAAATTAATGATTGGAAATTCTCTGTAAGCAATTATTTTCTTTTCATCATCAAAAGTTTCTTCTACAAGCATATTATGGCTGTCGATATCAAAATACATGGTACGATGAGGCAAGATATGTCTTTTATTATCTTTTAAATCTGCCCTTACAACAGCCACATTGACTAATTCATATCTTAGATAATCTTGATTAACATGATAGGGTGTTAGGATTTCTTCAGTCTTTGTTTCATGAAATTTATAAGCATTATAGGGCATTAGTTTCTTTTGAATTCCTATCAAAGTCCAGTTATATCTATCCTTTGCGCCATTAAAACCATCAAATTGATCAGTGGTAGTGAGGCCTTGACTAGAACTTGGTTTATAATCATATGCAATATCAGGTGCTCGTCTGACTCTTCTTGTACCAGGATTATATACCCAGGCTCTTCTCGGAGTCTTTAGTGCGTTTAGTGACTCAATAACTAAAAGTGATGCATCTGCCAATCTTGGAGGGTGAGTTACCTTTGACATTAACATTCCTTGAAGCCCTTTATCATTTCGTATAAATGGATTCCAATAATTCTTTGCTATCGCTTCACCTGCACCATAGGTTCTCGATCCATCTGGGTTCACAATAAAAAATGGCGATGAACCAGATATATCAACTCCTCTGTACCTTAATATATGGTTCCAAACGTAATGAAGTGCTTCTGTCGGTTGCGGAAAAGGAATACTTCCAACTACTCCCTCTATACCCTCGCCATTGTCAGTTAGTTTAGCATTTTCTCTAGTGAGGTTTATTACTTCTTGCGGAACAGAGCAACTTCTACGGGATGGATATACATTTATCTTAAAACTATCAGGGTAAGTATTAAACATTTCGGTTTGACCTGGTGTAAGTACATTATCTATATAATTTGAATAATTATTATTATCTATTGTTAAGATTATTTGATCCTCCGAAAATGGATCAGGGTATGAATTTAATTCATTTTCATAACCTGAAATTGGCTCATTAATAGGTTCCTTACCTCCAATTTCTAAGGAATTAACATCTAAATCTGCAAATAATATCGATGGTAAAGCGGAAAAACTTAACAAAAGGATAATTTTTTTTAACATAATATTATGATACAAAATAGACAATTATTAACAACTATTAAATTTTTTATAAATGCGAAACGGCATAACTAAATATTTAAAATTTTCAAATAAATTAGCAGATGAGGCTCGAAAAATTTCTTTGTTTTATTTCAAGAAAAAAT
The DNA here is from genome assembly GCA_902526565.1 of uncultured Pelagibacteraceae bacterium. GTDB lineage: Bacteria > Pseudomonadota > Alphaproteobacteria > Pelagibacterales > AG-422-B15 > CACNXQ01. The sequence continues at coordinate 2,916 of CABZLP010000015.1, forward strand.
TCTCAGTTATAAATAAAAAGAAATACGATTTTGATCCAGTAACGACAGCCGATATAAAAATTCAAAAAAAATTAAATCGTATGATATTAGAGTCTTTTTCTAATCATTCAATTCTTGGTGAGGAAGAGAGTTTCAAAAAGAAAAGTCCATACGAATGGTGTATTGACCCAATCGATGGAACAAAATCATTTATTCAGGGTGTTCCACTTTGGGGAACTTTAATTTCTCTCTCTAAAAATAAAAAAATAATACTAGGTATAGCAGATATCCCAGCATTAGATGAGAGGTATGTAGGCTATTCAAATACTTCATATAAAATAGTTAAAGGTAAAAAAACAAGATTACAGGTAAGAAAAATTAATAGCTTAGAAGACTCAATTTTAAATACTACATCGCCCTATGTTTTTGCCAATAAGTCAGATCAAGTTTCGTTTGAAAGATTAAACAAGAAAACAAAATCAACACGTCTTGGCGGCGATTGTTATAGTTATTGTTTACTTTCTGATGGTCACGTTGATATTGTAGTTGAGAGTGGGCTAAAAGCGTGGGATATTCGAGCATTAGTTCCAATTATTAAAAATGCTGGTGGTATAATAAAAACTTGGGAAAATAACGAAGTTTATAACGGAGGTAGAATTATAGCTTGTAATAATCAAATTTTATTTAAAAAAAGTAGGTTAGTCTTAAACAAAAAAAACCCAGCTAAGTAAGCTGGGTTAAAATTAAATTATTTTAAATTTATTATGCAAGAGCATCCATTACAGATTGCAATTTCATTGCAATAGACATATCTCCAGATACTTTTAACTTACCTTGCATGAAAGCAGATGTACCATCAACTTCACCTGATCTCATTTGTTCAAATGTTTCAAGTGACATTGAAAGAGTGCAATCAGCATCCTTATCCTCATCAGAAACAGTATTTGGATTAGATTTTCCATCAAGAAAAATGCATCCAGCACCTTCAAAATCAAACTTCACTGTTGCTCCAAGTCCAGTATCTTTTCCTTCAATACCTTTTTGAAATTCAGCTAATAAACTAGCAACGTCAGCCATATATGTTCTCCATTAATTATTTAAGATTGGAATAAAAACAATTTACATTATATATGTCAATACAAATTTATAATCATAGTATGAAAAAACCATTTTTCTGGGAAAAAGCAAAAAAAGATTTGGCACTTAAGGATAAGCGGTTAGGAAAGATAATTAATCAATACCCAAAAGACTTTCTTTTTACTAAATCTGACCCATTTTATACATTGGCTCGTTCTATCGTAGGTCAACAAATTTCTGTTAAAGCGGCACAGGCTGTATGGGATAGGTTTGAAAAAAAAGTTAAAAAAGTTACACCTGATAATACATATAAATTACACTATATGAGTTTAAAATCCTGTGGACTTTCACGTCAAAAAATTAGGTATCTAAAATCTCTATCAGATTCTTTTGTAAATGAAAAAATTAATCCAAATAAATGGAAATCATACACTGATGAAGATATAATTCTTGAGTTAACAAAAATTAAAGGCATAGGAAGATGGACTGCAGAAATGTTTCTTATATTTAATCTTTGTAAACCAGATATATTTCCAGCCGACGATCTTGGATTAATTAAGGGCATTTGCAAATGCTACAATCTAAATTATCCTTTAAGTAAAGAAAGTGCAATACAACTATCAGAAAAATGGAAACCCTATAGATCAGTAGCTACTTGGTATTTTTGGCGAAGTTTAGATCCAATTCCAGTGGAATATTAATATGGTAAAAATAGATTTTTCATATGCATCAAAAGTCGAACACAATATTGCACAACGCTTTGTAATTAAAACAATTGAGACTTTAACTGGTAAAAAAAAATTAGAAAATTTATATAAAAACTATTCTCTAGATTACCATAAACCAATAAATTTCTGGAGTGATATATTACGACTAATGAATATTAAAATAATAAATAAATCTCCATATCCTTTTGATATATCAAAAAAAGGACCATTAATAGTAATAGCGAATCATCCCTATGGTATCATCGACGGGCTGATCTTATGCTCTCTAGTATCAAATAAGAGAGAGGATTTTAAAATTATGACTCATGAAACACTTAAATTTTTGCCACAATTAGAAAAATTTATACTTCCAGTAGATTTTAGTAATAATAAAAAAGAAACAATAAAGCAAAACCTTAATACTGCTAAAAATGCAATTTCTCATCTGAAAAATGATGGTGTATTAATTATATTTCCATCTGGTAGTGTATCTACAGCAAAAAGCTTAAAGTCAGATGCTAAAGATGATGAATGGAAAACATTTCCCGCAAAGTTGATTCATCAAACTGAGGCGGATGTTTTACCTATATTTTTTGATGGAAAGAATGGTTTCTTATACCACCTATTTGCATCAAAGCTTAAAAGTCAAACGCTTAAATATTCAACTTACATTCACGAAACAAAAAAGAAAATTGGAAAATCAATAGCAATTTATACAGGCAAAACAATTAAATATAAAGATCTAGAACACATTAAGAATCGCTCTGAGTTAACAAGGCATTTGAAAGAATTAACATATAACTTAAGAAATAGAAGTTAACAAAAGAAATGAATAAAACTTTAATCATATTTTCTTAGTTCGGCCTCACACATTATTTTTACAAGTTTTTTAAATTTCGTTTTTGGCGTCCATTTTAATAACTTTTTTGCCTTCGCGGAGTTGCCAAAGGTTGAATTTATTTCGAGTGGTCTAAATAGGTCTTTTTTAATTCTAACTATTACTTTATTTGAAGCTCTATCAATACCTTTCTCGAGGAGATTTTTGCCAATCCATTTTAAATCAAAACCAATGTTTTTAGCTGCCTCATTTACAAATGATTTAACCGTATAGTTTATTCCGGATGAAATCACAAAATCATTTGCTCTTTTTTGTTGAAGCATTTTCCACATTGCCTCAACATAATCTAATGAATATCCCCAATCTCTTTTTGCATAAATATTTCCTAAATAAATACATGGTAGCTTATTAAGTTTTACTCTTAAAAGATCACGTACAATTTTTTTTGTAACAAACTCATCTCCTCTTAGTGGTGAGTCATGATTGAATAATATTCCAGAGCAACAAAAAATATTATATGCAGTTCTATATAAACCTAGCATCCAATGAGCATGTAATTTTGAAATCGCATATGGACTGATTGGATGAAAGCTAGTATTTTCGTCTTGCGATTTGGTATTTACATTTCCATACATTTCTGAACTTGAGGCCTGATATAATTTCGTCTTTTTTGAATATTTTCTGATAGCCTCTAATATGCGAATTACGCCTAATGCATTTGCATCTGATGTGTATAATGGATTTTCAAATGACTTATCAACATAAGATTGAGCTGCTAAATTATAAATTTCATTGTATTTTCCATCTCTGATAGTTTTACTAATTGCTTTTTCGTCTTGTAAATCAAAACTAACTATCTTGATTTTTTTTTGTATACCTAGCGCTTTCAGTCTCCAAAGGTTGGATTTATTTTTTTTTCTTTCCCCACCTACTACAATATAATTTTTTTTTAATAAATAGTTTGATAAGTACGCCGCATCTTGACCTGAAATACCAGTTATTAATGCTTTCTTTCTTCTCATAAAAGTAAATATAAACTGTTCTTGAATAAATATTTCATATCAATATAACATTACAAATTAAACTCGAAAAGTATTTACTTATTCTATCAAAATTAAAAATGGAGAATATCAAAAATAATTTTAAAATCGCGTCTTTCTATCGTTTTGTAAAATTATCTAATAAGAAAAAAATTAAAGTAAAATTAGACAATTATCTTAAAAATAAGTTAGTTAAAGGTACAATCTTATTGTCTGATGAAGGTATTAATGGTTTTTTATCAAGTGAAGAGCAGAATGTACTAAAAGCTCTAACATATTTAAAAAAATTGCTTAGAATTAGAAAAATCTCTCTAAAAATTCATGATGTAGATTTTATACCATTTAATAGAATGAAAGTTCGACTTAAAAAAGAGATAGTATCATTGGGTGTTGAGGAAATAAGGATCAATGAATTATCTAACAATTATATTCAACCTTCAGAGTGGAACAACTTTATTAATAAGAAGAATGTTAGAGTCCTTGATGTTCGAAATATTTATGAGATTGATATAGGAAAATTTAAAAATGCAATAAATCCTCAAACTAATAGTTTTAGAGATTTACCAAAAAATCTGAAGCAATTAAATTTAAAAGAAAATGATACTATCGCAATGTATTGCACAGGTGGAATTAGATGTGAAAAAGCATCTTTTTTTCTGAAATCAAGAGGCTATACGAATATATTTCAACTTAGTGGCGGTGTACTAAATTACTTTAATCATCATAAAAATAATATTAAACAAAATAAGTGGAATGGTGATTGTTTTGTTTTTGATAATCGCGTAACGGTAAATAAAAAATTAGAAACTGGCAAATTTAAGCAATGTTATGGCTGTAGACGACCTATTTCTATTCAAGATACAAAATCAAAAAAATATATAAAAGGGGTATGTTGCCCTTATTGTTTTAATTTAAGAACAAAAGAGCAAAAAAGAAATTCGCTCAATAGGCTAAAACAAATTGTTCTTGCAGAAAATAAAGGCATTGACCATCCATTTAAAAGAATAAAGGAATTATGATTTTTTCAGTGATTTCATTTGTTTCTTCAGATGCTTTATAAATTTCTCCCAATCATCTGAAGAAATTATATAACCAATGCAATTTTTTGAATTACATTTACATGGGTGATCTTTATAGTCTTCTTTATCAAAGCTATAACCATAATCATATGATAACTCCTCCCCTTTTTTTATTCTCCTCAGAGAAGATATCCATATTTTACCATTCTCAATGTCAACCTCGCAATTTGGATCACATGAATGATTAATATATCGAGCTTTATTATATAAGGGTGAACCATCTATGTCTTGTTTGGCGTTTAGTTGAAAGATATATACTGATCCTATATTTTTTGAATTAAGATATTTTTTTATTCTTAATTCAGATCTTCTGTCACCTTCTTTTCTTGAGATTTTCTCTCCTAGATATTCAATTATCTTTATACCTTTTTTTATATTTTGAGTTGCATAAATACCATTACCATGAACCTTAGATTTTTTTACCTTATACATATCAAAAAAGAATTATGAATATTTACTATACTAGTAGTATTAGTTTAAATTTAAACTGTTAAATAAGTTTAAGGCTTCGTTATTATTTTCTAATATTAAAAGTGATTTAATTTTATTTATAGAGTTTAAAACATCTTCTTGGTTGGAAATATCACTATCAACTTCATAAATGGATGGGTTTGAAGTTTTTTTTGTTGAGCCAGTAATTATTAACTCTTCATCTAATTTTTCAATGGGGTCTAAACCAGTAATTTTGATTTCTATATCACCGTTTGGATTTTTTTCATCTTTAAGACTAAGACCAGATAAGTTAATAAGTTTAAGGGCTAAATCTAAAATTTTTACTGATTTACCCATATCAAGCAAAAAAATTTCTCCTCCTTTGGCAAACTGACTAGCCTCTAATACTAAACTAACAGCATCTTCTATTGTCATAAAATACCTTCGTATATCTTTATGTGTTAGTGTTATTGGACCTCCGTGTTCAATTTGTTCTATAAATAACGGTACAACTGAACCGGATGAACCAAGTACATTCCCAAATCGAACAACTGAAAAAATTGTATTACATTTTTTATCACTAGCTTTTTCTCTCACAATCTGTTCTCCAAGCCTTTTTGTTCGACCCATAATTGTAGTTGGATTTACAGCTTTATCAGTTGAAATAAAAAGAAATCTTGAAACATTATGATTTATTGCACAATCAACAATATTTAGTGTTCCCATCACATTATTGTTAATAGATTCTATTGGATTCATCTCAACTAAAGATACATGTTTATACGCTGCAGCATGAAATACCTGGTCAGGTTTATATTCTTTAAAAATATTATTGAGATTACTTAAATCAGTTATAGAAACAAGTTTACTAATAATATTAATACTTATTTTCTTTTCATTTAATAGTTTATTTATATCACGATTAATTTTAAATAAATTATACTCACTATTATCGAGTAAAATTAATTTATTTGGTTTTGACTTAACTATTTGCTTGACTAATTCATTACCTATAGATCCTCCGGCTCCACTCACTAGAACTATTTTATTTTGAATTTCTTCATAAATTTCTGATTTATTAAATTTTTTACTTTCAATAATATCATGAAGATTAATCTTACGTAGATTTATCGCTTCTTCCTTGATATTTAAATTAATGTCAGCAAGTTCTGTTTTCAGTTTTAGTTTTGATAAATGTGTTATTATATTTTTTTTATTTTCATTAGATATATTTTTTATTGATAATACCGCTGAGTCCACATTGTTATTTTTTACTATACCTGAGAGTTCATTATCAGAAAATATTCTGATATTATTTATCTTTTGACCAATTTTTTGATAATCATTGTCAATAAATCCGATTATCTCGGAGTCACCTTTTTCAATTAAAATTTTAGAAACTGAATTGCCAAGGCTACCTGCACCATAAATTATTGTCTTATTTTTTTTCTTTGAGAGTGCTGAAATATTTACCAAAAACACAAAAAATAGTCTTGATAAGATAATAAAAATCATAAAAAAAACAGGATGAATAATTGACAATGACCTAGGTATGCCTACTGGGCTTAAATAAAATAATATGAATATCAATATCACCATGAATACTAAAGTGCTCATTAAAAGATCAAGGATAAAATTTATTGAAAAATATCTAGATAAGGACTGATAAACTTTGAAGATAAAAAATATAGGGATAAAAATAAAGGATGCAATTAAATAGAACTTAAATACTAATATTTGTTCTACATCAAAGAATTCAATTCTTAAAAAAAAAGATAACCAAGAAACAATGTAAGAAATTGATAAATCAGTGAGTATAAGTATAAAAATTTTAGATGATCTTGGGAGTCGCAAAATTTTGTCAAAGATTACTTTATGTTCAATAAGTTTATTCATGATTTTATTTTGAACTAACTCAACAATTCTAAAACTTCTTTAGCAATCGAAAAACTATCTAAATGATTTATTTCTCTTAAGTAGTCTTGTGTGCCAACAATTGATGAAAATTTATCAGGTATACCAATTCGTTTAAATTTTTTTGGCAATAAATTATTTTCAAGACAATATTCAGAGATAGCCCCAGCGAGTCCTCCTATAATACTATTTTCTTCTATTGTCACTATGCCACCTGTTTCATTGATGGCATTTTGAATTTCTTTAACGTCTAAAGGCTTTAGCGTGTGAATTGAAACCACACGTGCAGAAATTTTATGTTTTAATAACTCTGTACTAGCTGCAATTACCTCTCTAACAACACCACCAGTTGCTATTAAGGTTATATCTTTTCCATCAACATATCGTTTAGCTTGATACAAATTAAATTTACTTTGACGATATTTTCTTGAGTCAATAAATGTTTTATCTAATCTTAGATAGCCTACACTATCATCATTAACCAATATTTTAATTGCATTTTCAGCCTCCCAATCAGAGCAAGGAGCAACAACTGTTGTATTTGGCAAAGATCTCATAATTGAAATATCTTCAGTTGCATGGTGTGAGTAACCTAATTGTCCATAACTATAACCTCCGCCTGAAGCTACAATCGTTACATTGACGTTGTGATAACAAGCATCATTCCTAATTTGCTCTAAACATCTGAAGGTAGGAAAATTACCAATAGAATATGTAACCACTTTTTTTCCTTCAAGTGCCAAGCCTGTTGCCAAACCAGTCATATTTTGCTCAGATATGCCAACATTAAAAAACTGATCGGGTAATTTTTTTTCAAACTCATCAAAAATACCAAAACCTAAGTCTGCAGTTAAAAGAACTATATTTTTGTCTTTCAGCGACATTTCCAACAAAGAATTAACAAATGCATTCCTCATGATTAACTTTTATTTAATTCTAGTAATGCATCATTAAACTCTTTACCTTGTGGCGTTCTATAATGCCATAAATTATTATTTTCCATAAAAGAAACACCTTTACCTTTTATTGTGTTTGCAATTATACATTTTGGCTTGTTTAAAACTGTATTTTTTTTATCCATGACTTTAGTTAAATTTTTTACATCGTGACCATTTACTTCTTCAGTTGACCATCCAAATGAAAGCCATTTATCTTTTAAAGGCTCTATTGCAAGCGTATCTTCAGTACTTTTTATACTTTGAAGATTATTTCGATCTATAATAACTAAGAGATTATCCAATTTATGATGCGCAGCAAACAGTGCAGCTTCCCAATTTGAACCTTCATCGCATTCCCCATCACTAATAAGCACATATATATAGTGATCTAGCTTATTTAACTTTGCAGCAAGTGCCATCCCAACAGATATTGGTAAACCATGTCCCAACGAACCTGTTGATATTTCGACACCAGGTATATTTTTATGAGAAATATGTCCTGAAAAATTTGATCCATTTTGGTAATGATTTAATAATTCATTAACAGAAAAGAAATTTTTTTCAGCGAGAACCGCATAAACGCCTGCCCCTGCATGCCCTTTACTTAATATAAAACGGTCTCTATTCTTCATATTTGGTTTTCTTGGATCGAATTTTAAAATATTTTCATATAATACTGCAATTATATCTGCTATTGAAAAGACAGAAGCTATGTGTGAGCTCCCTCCTTTGTTTGCCATATTCAAAGAGTGAATTCTAATTTTTTTTGATAGCTCAAATATTTTTTTATGATTTTCCATAATTTTATTAGCTTAATATATTGTTAACATATTTGTTACTTAGGTAGTCCAAATCTTTGGTAAAACTCTCTTCTAAGCTTGAGTTTGAAACATCTAAAAGTTCTTTTAATTGAGTAAGATTTGAAATGCCGAGTATTGAAGAGTTGGCAACTTGCTTTGTCATAACCCATTTATGCACCACTTGTGCTGGAGTATTATTTATCTTCATTCCAATTTCACTTATTTTATTGATAATATCTTGCAGGTCTTTATTATTTAGTTTCTTAAAGTGCTCTAGTCTTGACCTTCTATCAGTCATATCAAATACATTATTATTTTTAAACTTACCAGTTAATAATCCTTGAGCTAGAGTTCCATATACAAATATTGACTTATTTAATTTTTTACCTTTATCTAAAATATGTTTGTTACTTTTTGTATCTAACATATTATATGAATTACAAATCGCATCAATTTTAGATAATGCATTAGATGTAATGCCGCTCAAACTAAAATTACTCAGACCAAAGTTCAAAATTTTTCCTTTTTCTTTTTGCTTTATCATTTCCTCAATAATCGGCTCTATTTCATAATTTGTATCAGGCCAATGTACGAGATATAATGGGATAGCATCAATTTGAAGTCTGCTAAGACTACCTTCAAGTGCTTTTCGTAAATATTCGACTGATAAATCTTTATAAGTCAAAGCTCTTCTTGATTTATTTTTTTGGTGCCATCTAATTCCGAACTTCGTAATAATGAACACTTTATCTTTTCTATTTTTAAAAATATTCCCAATTCTCTTTTCACTCTCACCTAATCCATATACGTCGGCAGTATCAAAACAATTGTATCCGCAATCAAAAGCTTCATTAATTACTTTTGATAATACTTCAATATCCTTATTACCCCAATCAGTTCCGCCTAGAGCCTCACATCCAATTGTGATTTTAGGGATATTATAATCCTTATTATTGAAGATCATTTGTCTATAGTTACTCTAAATATTTTAATTATTGTGAAAAAAAATATTTTACAGTCTGTTAGAAAGCTAATTTCATTAACATATTTAAGTCTTAATCTGTTCTTTTTTTTTAATATATTTTCCTCAAAAAAATTATTGCTGTTACTATCTGGTATTAAGTTGTTGAAATTATAAAACTCGACGGATGCAAAATCAGTTATTCCTGGCCTCACAGACAATATCTTCTCCTCTTTTTTTGAATACATCATAGTATAATATGGCAATTCAGGCCTAGGGCCAACTATGCTCATATGGCCCATTAAGACATTAACTAATTGTGGCAATTCATCAATTTTATATTTCCTTAAATAAAAACCTAAACTTGTTACTCGATCATCATTTGATGATGTAGTCATTTTCGCAGTACTAGCATTGTAATACATAGTCCTGAACTTTAGTATATAAAATAATTTACCATTTAGCCCTGATCTATGAGCCCTATAGAAAATAGGACCACTTGAGTTAATTTTAATTAAAATACTAATTATAAAAATCATTGGGGTAGCTATAAAGATTAAAACTAATGAAAAAAAAATATCTGCTATTCTTTTTAAATTAATATAAATCATGCTTTTTTTATAAACCAGGCCCCTCCTCGCCCATCAGGTTTTAATTCAGGTTTAGAGCTTATATTGGATATAAATTCGTCAACTGCTTTTCTTGAACCATAGCATGTTGCATAATCATCAATTATGATAACGCCTCCAACAGAAATATTACCAAAAAAATTCTCAAGAGGTATTTTTGTAGAGTCATACCAATCACCATCGAGTCTTAGAACTGCAATTTTTTCAGAAAATTTAAAAATGGGAATTGTATCCTGAAACCATCCTTTCACTAATTTTATTTTTGATACATTTAGTTTTAATTTTTCAAACAATAAATATTTTACATCTTCAATTTTTCCTAAACAATCACCTTTATCAAGGGGTCTTATAAAGTCTCCCGTTTTACCATTCAAAAAATCTTCACTTGTAGGGCTTGGTAATCCCTCAAAAGAGTCAAATAAATATAGATTTCTAGTTGGAAAATTACTGATTCTATTTGTTAGGGCCATTATTGCAGAAGTTCCTCCTTCTGCTACACCGCACTCAACTATTCCACCTTCAATTTTATTTTCATCAACATATCTTATCATGTCAAAAGCATTTTCTAATGCTTTAGAGCCCCCCATTGTGAAAGGAAACAATTTAAAAACAAACATACATTTAATTTTTTTTTCTTTGGATAAAAAAAAATACTTTGAAAGAAAACTAATTAAATAAATATATCTTTTAATAAATTTATAAACGGTGTGAATAAAAGATAATAAAGATTTAAAAAATATATCTGGCAATATTTTTTTTAAAAAAATCAGAGGTTTTTTTACAATTTTGTTAACAACTCCTGGATTGTAAGTAATTTTATTCATCATTCTTCCGGTCAATTAGAAAATTTGTCAATTTCGTATAAACTCTGTCAGCATCAAAGTAATTACGAAATACTCTCAAGGACTCTAACTTATATTCATTAAATTTATTTTTATTCATATAAAACTCTTCGAGTTTATTTACCAAAATTTGGCTATTGTTTCTATATGAAAATCCAATTTTGTTTGTATCGATTAAATCAAAAATTTCACCCTCTTTTAAACTTAGGGCTAAATGTAACCCCTCAGATAAATACTCTGATGGTTTATTAGGTATATTAAATTTATAGTTTATAGAATTAATATATGGAAGATATCCCAAATGGCTTTTACTTAATAATATTCTGATCTCATCTGCATCAAGCCACCCGACAAAATATACATTTTCTAAATAAGAATATTTTTTTAATAACTTGCTATAATTTTCTCCCTTTCCCGCAATTACAAATGAAATAGACATATTTTTATTTCTTAAAAGTTTTGCTGCTTCAAGTACTTTATCTAAATCATTCGTTTTGCCTAAAGTACCAACAAATGTAGTAACAAGTTGAAATTTTTTTGAAAAAGAAAATTTTTTTAAGATTTTTTTATAATGTGTTTCATTCAGATAGTCATTGGATTTATTTTTTTTATATCCCATCTGAATGACTACATCTTTCAATGATTTTCTGCGATTAATTTTTTTTAATGCCCAATCGAGGTAGGACTCAGTTATACCAATTATCCCATCAGCATTTTTTAAGCTATTTTTAAGTTTTTGATTCAAGAAAATGCTAAAAAACAAAACAAATGGTTTGATTAAAATAGGTGCAACGTCAAAAAAAATATCAGGCCATAAATCCCTAATCTCAACGTAAACAGGCACTTTATTTTTTTTTGCATATTTAATAACACTTGATGTTAATTCTATTGATGGCATGCTTACCAGAATTGTATCTGGTAAATCTTTTTTTAAGGCAAGTTTTGTGAAACTTTTTGCTACATATATATCGTCGATGTATCTGCGTATCGAAAAATTTTTAGTATAACCAATGCTCTTTAAGAACTGAATATGATAATTATGTTTATACTTTACTAATTTACTTTTTTTAAATCTGTGCTCGTGATCAAAATGGTTAAAATCAGACGTCCACAAAATAACCTCATGGCCAGCTTTTACTATATTTTCTGCAATACTTGCTGTTCTTAATAACCTATAGTTCCCTTTATCTATAGGTGTTATCTCAGATCGTTGAATTAACCAGATTTTCATAAATGAACTCAAAGATATCTTTTTTTAATTACTTTACAAAAATTCTCATAAAAGTTTTCATAACTATATTCAGGCGCGCTAGTATTTTTAAGATTATGCTTAAATTCACTTAATGTATTATTTGACATACATTTTTCTAAACACCTAGTAAGACTTTCTTTTGAATTATCACTAAATATCAATCCATTTTCGTTATCTTTTATGTAGTCTTTAGTGCCATTTGTATCAGAGCAAATGCTGGGTACTCCAAATCCTAAAGACTCTAAAACTGAGATACTTGCATGTTCTCGAGTAGCTGGAAGTACAAATAAATCTGATCCTATGTAATATTTCTCTATTTCTTTAAAAGGTATATTTGTTTTAATCTTAACTTTATCTAAAAGATTATTTTCTTTTATAAATTTTTGAATTTCAATTAATTTATTTTTATGTGATTGATTCGATACCTCACCAATTATTAATAATTCATAATTTTTTTGAATAGAAAGTAATGATTTTAATAACATAAGATGATTTTTTCGGTCTTCAAATTTACCTATTGTTAATATTTTTATTTTGCTACTTTTTTTAACATTATTTTTGATAGTTTTAACTGCAAATGGCACATAATACATGTGTTGGGGAATTTTTTTAAACTTTGAAGAATCACCTATTATGGGACTTATCCATGCTGAGTGAAAAAAATACATAAGCATATTTGTAATGTTTAAGCGAAATAATGAATATTTCTTGTGAATTTTTGTTTGAGAATAAATAAGAATTTTTTTGTTTAAAATTCTTGAGATAAAAATAGTAACAATTGAAATATATCTGTTTATATCTCTTACAATTACAAGATCTGGATCTTCATTTTTTATTTTATTATAATATCTCTTAGGATTTGGAAAACTTCTAAAATTATTTGTTCCACCATGTCCTAAGAAGTAAATTATTATTCTAGATAAAAGACATGGTTCAATAAATTCTGGCTTTACATTTGCATGATCTTCTATCTTACCTTGCGATACAACATGCATATTGATTGTATGATTATTTTCTTGAAGACACTTAATCCATCCAATTTGATTAGTATGATATCTTGGTTCTACAAAAAGAATTTTCATAATTAAATTCTATATTTCCAAAATATTATCAGAAATTGTATCAAATGTATTTGAGTGAGTAATTACTATTATTGTTTTTTCTGCTTTTTTTAAATATTTAATTAAATCTATAATAATTGATGCTGACCTTTCGTCTAAGGAACTTGATGGCTCATCTAAAATAAATATATCTTTTGTGAGATTAATTAATCTTGAAATAGCGACTCTTTGTTTTTGACCACCAGATAATTTATTACCAAATTCACCTGCGTTTGTTTCAATACCATTTTCAAGCTTATCTAAAAATCTTACTACGCCCGATAATTCTAAACTTTTTGATAATTTTTCTTTATCGAAATTTTCGTCAAAAAACTCTATATTTTCTTTTACAGAAGCATTAAATAGTTCTGGCTTTTGTGACAAGTAGGCTATTTTATCCCTCCAAACATACTTATCTAAATCATTTAAATCTTTATCGTCTATATCAACTTTTCCCTCACTAGGCCTAATCAAACCAACAATTATATCAATGATGGAGGTTTTACCCTTTCCCGACTCTCCCTTTAAAATAAATATATCACCTTTGTTGATCGTAAAAGAAATATTTTTGATTATAGGGGTACTATCATATTTTATTGATACGTTCTGAAACCTTATATGGTTATCAAATTTAAAAGTATTTATTTTTTTTGAATTGCCACTTATCTCGTCAGTGTATGTGTTTTTAACAATAAAGTTTTTTGATTGATGGAAATCATCATAAAATACTTCCATCTTCAGTACTGTTTGATATAAGTTTTGAGAAGTTCCAATATAAGAAGAAATTCTTTGAAATAGAATTAATAATGTGGCTAGTGTGGGTAAATCCGTGAGTTCAAAACTAGTTACAATATAAATCAAAACCCCAATTAAAATAATAGTAAATGGTTCTCTATACTGAACAGGGAATTGTGAATACATGTAAAGTTTTAGAAATGCCTTTGACCAATTTTGCTGAATTTTACCTATCGATGCCTTCCAATAAGGTAATTTATTTAACGTAATTAATGATTTTATTATATGAAATGTTTCAGATAGTTTTACCGTATAAATTTTATTATACTCTTTAACTTCATTCGAATATTTAATTATTGACTTATTTACAATTGAAAAGAAAAGATATGAAAATATTCCTGCAATTATTGCTATCAATGAAAAGATAGGTGAAACAATAAAGGCAAACAAAATCATGATACTTGCCTGCGTGAAATAACTTATAAGGTTTATGGTATCAATAAAGCCACTTACAAAGGCTTTTGACGCCTGGTCAACAGATGCATTTATGATTTCACCAGATTTTAATTTATTAAAATTTTCCCATTTGATGCTTGTAAAATTGTTTAGATAGTTTTTCCTTTGCTCTAATAAAATATTAATTACTGTCCTTTGAAAAAAAAACATAGAAACATATATGATAGAGACTGCCGCAAATGACGTAATGATGATTAAAAAAAATGTATTTATAAGATTGTAATCTAACTCAAAAAAATTTAAAAAAATTATAAAATATTCAATAATAAAATTTTGTTTTTGGGAAAATTCAAATAAATTAATTAAAGGCACTATTAAAATTATCGAAAGTGATTTTAATATGCCAGCTATCAGCGATATTATAGTTAGAACAAGTACGGTACTGGGAGATATAGAAATAAATTTAATTAATGACTTCATCTTTTATGTAATATAAGTAAAAGTTCATCAGGAATCCAACCGGCAAATAATACACTATACTAATCCAATTATTAAAAAAATTATAGGAAGGTACAAAAGGCACAATATTCATGAATAATGCTAATAATAATAATAACTTATAATTATTGTTATTAGCGCTACCACTCCTATTAATCATAGACTCTTTAACAATTAGGTAGAAAAGAATTAAAAAAATAATTGAAATTATTAAACCTCCAAAAACTCCAGTTTCTGCGAATAATTGTGCGTAAATATTATGTGGATGAGTTGAACAATAACTTATAAAATTTTCATCATTTGAAAGCTGGATAAAATATTTTTCATTTTCGCATTCATATCTGTACATTTTAGGACCAATACCAGTAAATATATTCTGTTGGAACATTCTAAGGGAAGATAAGAGGATGCCTTGATGATCTTTACTTATAAAGTAAGTGTCAGAATTATTATTAAAATTGAAGGATTCAAAAGAATTAATAATAACTCTTTGTTTGATATTTGTTTGAGAAAGCATAATGAATACTGATAGGAAAAGGATAAATAAAAAAGTAATTTTAAGTTTTTTATTTTTTAAAACTATCAAGCCTAAACATAAAGAAAATATAAGATAAAGTATAATGGCACTTCTTTCTCCTGTAATAAATATCATCACCCCAGTTAAAAGAGTGAAAAATAATAAAAAATAATCACTACTAAAAAAATAATTTTTTGAGATTGATGCAAGTGCAAGTAATAATGGGAGAAGTCTGATCAAGAATGTTCCTAATTTTTGCTCTTCCCCAAACATTCCAGACAATCTATTACCGCCATAATGATAACCTAAAAAATTATAGCTGGTAAAATATTGATAAAAACCATCAATTAATAAAATTAAAAATGCAGAAAGAAGAATTATAAAAAAATAGAAAGTAAATTTTTTTTCTTGATCAATAATATAGTTAATAGTTAAACAAAGAAGTCCAAACCTAAAGTAAAAAAGTGAACTTTCAAGTGACAGGTATGGATTATTTGAAGAAATAGATAGAATAATTATGAATAAACAATATATAAAAAAAAATAAAGAAAACTTATTAAATAAATAAAAATATTCCTTTGAAATTAAAATATTTATTACAAAGAGTAATCCTGCAATAGAGATTAGTAGATCGGGTAAAAACGGACCTGTTATTAACGAAAGTGGAATAATACATATTAATAAAAATAGTGATCTATCTAAAATTCTTGTCACAATATATAAACTAACCTAATAAATATTTCTCGATCCATCGGTACGTTTTTTCTAACCCATCATCAATTGTTGTCTCTGGAGACCATTCTAAAACTTTTTTTGCTTTTTCAATATTTCCTGTTCTATCTTTATCTCCTTCTGGCTTAGTTGTATCAAACTTCACATTAACTTTTTTATTCGATATTTTTACTAATTTATTTGCAATATCTGCTATTGATGTACTTTCATAAGGACTTAATTGTATACAACCATGACCAAAGCCTTGCTTTAGATATTTTAATATTCCGTCTATTACATCGTCTATATAAAGAAAAGCCCTTCTTTGAGAACCAGACCCCCAAACAATAAAATCTTCGTCTAAGATTAATTTTCTTGCTAATGAAGGTATCACTTGTGACCTTTCCTCTGAAACTTCACATGGAGGGCCGTAAACATTATGTAGCCTTAAAATTCCAGTATTCATATTACTTAACTTACCTGCGAGAGTTAACTCATACTCACCCATTAACTTGCTCCATCCATACCCAGACTCAGGATTTGCGGGATATACTTCATCTTCCAGTAAAGGTTTTGAACCAATTTCCATTTGTTTTTCAAGTGGGTAGCTACACGCTGTTCCAATATATAAAAAATTTTTTATATTATTTTCGATTGCTGCCTTAATTATATTTGAATTTATCAATAAATTCTGCCTAAATACAAAAGCTTCATTTCCAAAAACAAAATTTATGCCAGCAACGATATCGGCAAGATGAATAACCGTATCTATATTTTTAGTAACTTCCAAACAATTATTGTAATTGTTTAGGTCTTTATTATAAAAATTATTTTTTATATCAATAAAAAAATCATTGTTTTCTTTTAGATTCTCTAGCTTGCCTCGCCATAGGTTATCAACTACATAGGTATCAAATTTTTTTTTTGTTAATGCTTTAACCAGATTTGAACCAATTAAGCCCGCTCCTCCAGTGACTAAAATATTCATAAAAAATCAATCTATTGAATTAATATCGTGATCAATCATTTCCTTTATCATTTGATCAATACTGATTTTAGGTTTCCAACCAAGTTTTTTTCTCGCTTTTGAAGGGTCACCAAGTAAATTAGAAACTTCCAAAGGTCTAAAATATCTTTTATCAACCTGTACAACAATAGCTCCAGTTTTCAGAGATTTATTCTTAATTTTTGTATATTTCACTTTAGCTATCTCATTAATTCCTTTACCACTCCATACTATTTTAACACCTATATATTCAAAACATTTATTTATGAAATCTTTTACAGACAACTGTTTACCTGAGGCAATAACATAATCTTCAGGTTTTTTTTGTTGGAGCATCATCCATTGCATTCTGACATAATCTTTTGCGTGTCCCCAATCTCTTAAAGCATGAAGATTACCAATATAAATTTTACTTTTTTTACTGTGGTAAATGGAAGCTATACCTTGTGTAATTTTTCTTGTTACAAATGTTTCACCCCTTCTTTTTGACTCATGATTAAATAAGATACCATTGCATATAAACATGTTATAGGCATCTCTATAATTTTTGCATATCCAGTATGAGTATAATTTTGCAACTCCGTAAGGACTTTGAGGACTGAATGAAGTCATCTCATTTTGCGGAGACTCTGTTACTGCTCCATATAATTCAGATGTCGAAGCCTGATAAATTTTTATTTTTTTACTTTTATCTAAACTCCTAACAGCCTCAAGAATTCTTAGAGTACCAAGTGCATCAACATTGGCAGTATACTCAGGTGTCTCAAAACTTACAGCTACATGGCTTTGAGCAGCTAAATTATAAATCTCATCAGGATTAATTTTTTTTACCAGATTTACTATACTCAGACTATCCGTCATATCACCAAAATGTAAAATAAAATTATTTTTTTTGTTTTGAGGATCTTTGTAGATATGGTCAATTCTTGAGGTATTAAATGATGATGATCTTCTTTTAATGCCGTGTACTTCATAATTTTTTTCAAGTAAAAATTCTGCTAAGTAACTTCCATCCTGACCGGTAATTCCTGTTATAAGTGCAATTTTTTTCATAAAAGTAAATTTTTTTCTTCTGCATTTTTATATACATATTTTAGTTCATCAACAAAATTTCTTTTTGGAAACCAGCCAATTTTTCTTATTTTATCTGTATTTAAAACTTTTCTCATTGTTCCTTCTTTTTTTGAACTGTCATAAATGACTTTACCATTAAAGCCAGTTATTTTTGTAATATGTTCAACTAATTGAGAAATTTTGATATCCTTTGAAGTACCTACATTAATTACATTGTAAAAAGTCTCTGAATTCATTAATTTAACACAAGCATCTGCAAGGTCATCAACATACATAAACTCTCTTCTTGCGTTACCTGTCCCCCATACTTCTACTGATTCGATATTATTTTTACTCGCTTGATAAAATTTTCTTAAGAGTGCAGGTATTACATGTGAAGTTTTTGGGCTAAAATTATCATTTAAACCAAATAAGTTGCATGGCATTACACTAAAATAATTTCTTTTTTTTGATGTGCTTGATAGGAAGTTACATAGTTTTATCCCACAAATTTTTGCTAAGGAGTAACCTTCGTTGGACTCTTCTAAGGGACCTTGCATTAGATCTTCTTCTTTTATGGGAGTCTGAAAGTTGTTTGGATAAACACAAGATGATCCAAGAAAAATCAAATTTTCTACGTCAGCTTTGTGAGCTTCATAGATTACATTGTTTTGAATCAAAAGATTTTCATAAAGAAAGAGGTGCTTATTATTGCTGTTTGTTTCTATACCGCCAACTCTTGCAGCTGCCAAAAATATTTGATCGGGTTTAATTTCGCCCAGAAATTCTTTTACCTCATGTCGATTAAACAAATCAAGTTCATCCCGTGGTGGAGCTATAATATTTTCAAAACCATGACTTTGTAGACTTCTTATAATTGAGCTTCCAACCATTCCTGCACCACCTGCTACAAAAATTTTTGAATTTTTTATTATTTTATTCGACATAATAAATTATTTTAAAATTAACAAATCTAACTCACGTTTAAATATATCAATTCGATTTTTCCAGAAATGATCTTCATATATAAATTTCTGAGCTTTAGTGGTAATTTTTTCTAGAGCCTCATTATCATCTAGATAATGTTTAATAATGTCAATTATTGTTTCCTCATTATCAAATTCTATATAAGTTCCTTTTGGAAAAAATTTTTTATATATATTAGATTGTTCACATAAAACTAATGTCTTCGATGCCATACATTCGTAATATCTTGGGCTCACCAGTTCGGCTGGGGAAAGAGTATTTATGAATATTTTACTCTTTTTAAGAAGGTCTTCATAATTTTTGTCACTAAGATGAACATGAAACCTAAACAAACGATTTATTACTTTTGAAAATAAGTTAGTTGGTTTGGCATTCCAGAAAATTTTATAAGTTTTATATTCTTTTTTTTTAAATAAAGGGACTCCGAAAAGTGTATAAAACATTTTATTCATTACTTTGTAACGTAAGTTTGAGTGAGTATGATTAGTATTCTGCAAAATACCCGAAAAACCTATGTCATAAACTTTATCTTTAATATTTTTAGAAAATGAAGGCGATACTGCAAACGGCCATAAAATAAACTTTATGTTGGTACGCTTGCTATATGTTTCAGCCATATGATTATGAGTAAAACATAAATCAAAGGAATTTTTTTTAAAAAATTCTAATTTTCTATCTAAATTTACATACTCTTTATTTAATATACCTACTTTCGGTAAATTAATTTCTTTTAGATTGAATTTAAAAAAATTCTGAATTTGTTTAGAATGAGCAAAATCACTTAAATAGCTATGACCAAATATTAGAGCCTTAATATCTTTATTTAATTTTTTTTGAATTTTATTAAAATCATCATCTATATCGTAGTTTTCATATCCAGGTCCATATAAATTCACATTAAACTGGCACCTCATTGCATTCAAAA
>CABZLP010000016.1 GCA_902526565.1 uncultured Pelagibacteraceae bacterium
CTTCTTTTAAACCAGGAAAATTAAATTCAGGTCTTGGCGTAGATAAATCATTTCCCATTGCTTTACTAAAGGTAAGAAAATCCTCTGTAATTTCAGCACAGACTACATGACTTCCAAAGTCGTGTTCATCGGTGTTGCAAAAACCATCGCGAAAATATCCAGTCACTGGATCATGACAACAGGCTTCTATTTTATCCCCAAATATATTGATAACTTCTTCTTTGCTCATCAAGTTAAATTAGGTCAAAAGGTATATATTTCCAACTATAAACAGAGGTATTTGAAGTCCAAAATTAGTTAATATAGCTCTATCCGCCGTCATATATCCGACAGCGGTCCAACCAATGGCTCCTGTTCCGTGAACAAATATATTTAATGGGTAAATGTTAAGATTTGTTAGTAAAATTCCTACAAGTATGAAGCAAGTACTGCCCCATTTAATATAATTAACCATAATTTACTCCTATTTATTTTTTCAAAGTATTATAACATTACTCTCATAATTTTATAAATTTACAATACTCTAACTATAGGAACATCATGATTAAAACGAAAATTACAGACATGTTTGGAATTGAACATCCAATTATACAAGGTGGAATGCACTACGTTGGTTTTGCTGAAATGGCAGCTGCAGTTTCTAATGCAGGTGCGCTTGGTATTATCACCGGCTTAACACAAGAGTCCCCAAAAGCACTAGCAAATGAAATAGCAAGATGTCATGATATGACTGACAAACCCTTTGGAGTGAATCTAACTTTCTTGCCTGGATTTGCTAATCCTGATTATCCTGGATACATTGAGTCTATCGTTAAAGGAGGAGTAAAAATTGTTGAAACAGCTGGAAGGAGTCCAGAAAAATTTATGCCTTTATTAAAAGATGCTGGCATAAAAGTAATTCACAAATGTACTTCTGTTAGGCATTCCTTAAAGGCTGAAAAAATTGGTTGTGATGCAGCAAGTGTTGATGGTTTTGAATGTGGAGGCCATCCAGGTGAAGACGATATTCCTAATATGATCCTACTGCCTAGAGCTTATGAAGAATTAACAATTCCTTTTGTAGCTTCAGGTGGCATGGGTAACGGACAGCAATTGGTTGCCGCACTTGCAATGGGTGCTGAAGGCATAAACATGGGAACACGATTTATTGCAACGAAAGAAGCTCCTGTTCATCAAAACGTTAAAGATGCGCTTGTAAATGCCAGCGAACTTGATACAGAACTGATTATGAGACCTCTTAAAAATACTGAGAGAGTTCTTAAAAATGATGCAGTTACTCGAATTTTAAATAAGGAAAAAGAACAGGGCGATAATCTTCAAATTCAAGATATTTTTGGCGAGGTTGCTGGCGTATATCCAAAAATTATGCAAGAGGGAACTATGGAAGCAGGCGCTTGGAGTTGTGGGATGGTTGCAGGATTGATACACGATATTCCAACATGCAAAGAACTTGTGGACAGGATTATCTCAGATGCTGAAAGCATTATCAACGATCGACTATCAAAAGTAAAAATTGCTTAAATATTAGTACCAATTTTAACTATTTTTTTACTACCAAGATACACTAGTAATTCTTTGCAAATGACTATTGATAAAGACAGAATTGTTGCATCAATCGAAAGATCTCTAAAATTTTATGAGTATGAACTAACGGTTCCGTTGACTAATTTTATTTTCAGAACGCCTTTACATTGGAATGTAATGCTCATCATTGCGCTTGCTACATTTAAAGATGAGTATGTTACTTCTTTTCAAGACATTTGTAAGTCAATACCGTCTAAAGTAGGATCAAAATCTTCAATTCAATCAATTATTGAAAATGGCATTCAGGAAGGTTTTATATTTAAGGCACCGTTAATAAAAGATATGCGAATTAAATCGCTTACTCTTACGGATAAAGCAAAGAAAGATTTTGAAGCCTGGTTAAAAGCTGATGCTGAAACTTATACACCACTAGCCTTATCAGCACCGTTTTAAATTTATCGAATTACTTTTTTTCTAGTTCCTGGTTCAGGTGGTTTTTCAGCTCCTCCCGCAAAGCACTGAGCGATAGACATCCATTCATTTGCGACATCTCCCACTAGTTTTAAGTTAACGTCTTTTATATTTCGTACTTGGGTAACAACTTGACAAAATTCTTCAGCTAATCCTTCTATTATATTTTCATTTGCTGAGTCATTGAATTCCCAAATCTCTCCAGATGGTGAAGTCAGTTTTAAATATGGAGTTTCTTTTGGTAATTGCTTTTGATGAACTGTGTAACACCACTTAAATGTATTATTTCCGATAATAACGATATTCTTAATTCTATCTTCATTAATACGATCGACGCCAAGAGTGTCATAAAGTTCTTGCGCGTGTGCCCATGTTTCCATGTGTCTTGCACTTATCGAGGACCGGGCACTCATATCAGGTCCCATCCATTTAACTCTTTTTTTTGGATCTGCGACAGCAAACCTTGTTGTCATATCTTCATAATAATTTTTCCAGATGTCTAATAATTCTTTTCCTTGCTTACCTTCAGTAATAGTTTCTTCAAACTGGTTCATGGTTGATCCTTTACCTAGCATTTCAAGTGCTGCGTTTGCAAAATTTTTCCACTCCTCACCGTCTTTTAGTGACAAATCTGCAGCATGATTCCATACATGAAGGTGACCGATTACATTGTTAATCGTCCATCCTTTAAATTGAGTTTTCTCATTAAAATCATTGTCTGATAAATTTGACAGTAAATCGTATACTGCATTGCTTTCTTCGCAGAAATCATAGGCTTGCTGTAAAGATATTTGAGTATCAGTCATTTTGACCACTTTGGTTTTCTTTTTTCAATAAATGAAGATATTCCTTCTTTACCTTCATCGCTCAGCATTCTCTCAGCAAATCCCTTTGCTGCAAATTCTACCATTTCTTTTCGTGTTAAGTGTCGCGTGGCTAAAACAATTTCTTTTGTTACTGCGTTGGCTCCAGGTGCACATTTGAGAACGCCTTTCTTTATATTTGTCTCTATAACCTTTAAATCATGAGCATCTTTTGCAACAAAGTCAGCTAGACCCATTTCATGTGCTTCTTTTCCAGTAAATCTTGCTGCTGTCAGCATAATTCTTCTGGCCTTTGCAAGGCCAATTCTTTGAGAAACAAATGGTGCAATTTGCGCGGGAGGAATACCAAGTGTAGTTTCAGTCAAAGCAAATTTACAATCTTCTGTGACAACAACAATGTCACCTGCGCATAACATTCCTAGTCCTCCAGCCATGGCAGCTCCTTCAGCCAGCATAATTACTGGTTTGGGATATGAGTTAATCATATCAAAAAATAATCCTGTCATTTCACTCGCATGATGTACATCTTTCAAGCCTTGCTCACCTCCCTGGAAACCTGTTTTAAACATCTTTAAATCGCCACCAGCACAAAATATACCCCCTTCGCCTCTGAGAGTTACGCCTCTAACACTCAAATCATCTCTGACAGCGTCAAAAATATTCTTTATGTCGGTGGTCAATTCTTCTGTAAGAGCATTTCGCTTTTCAGGTTGATTAAATGAAATAGTTAACCATTCATCTTCTAATTGTAGGTTACAAGCTTTGGTGTTTGGTAAATTACTCATGATAAATCATATCAGTTTTTCTAAAGTATCATAATTATAAATATTCTTGGTTCTTCTCATAGCTATATTTGTATTTTTTAGTAAGTAGTCTCTGACATTTTTTAATAAAGGATTGGTCAAATGATTTACGTAGCCTTGAAGTGCTGAAGAACTTTTTATGTAATTTACTCTTTTTCTTCTTAGGTCATTATATTTCTCTTGCGCCAATTCATAGCTTGGTAATTTCAAAAGTAGTTTGCCAAGAACAAAAGCATCCTCAAAGGCCATTGCCCCGCCCTGCCCTAAAAAAGGCATCATGGGATGAGCAGAGTCTCCTAAAAGAGTAATATTACCTTTTGAAAAATTGTTTAATTTATTTCGATCATATAAACCCCATCGAAATACTTTTTCTGAAGATTTAAACAATGAATGTATAAAATCTCCATAATCAGATAAATCACTTATTAATTGATCATGCGTACCCTCTTCTCTCCATGACTCATTATTTTGAGCATTATTCCTGACGACTCCTATAAAACTTGTTTCAAGAGCATTGTTGATAGGGTAGCAAACAATATGACTTCGTGGTCCGAGGTAAATGTTTATTCTTTTGCTATCTGACGTACCGATACCTCTCCAAGCAGTATATCCAGTAAATTTCGGTGAATCATTTTTGATATAATTTGACCTTACAAAGGATTTAATTCCGTCACAGCCAGCAATAAAATCAACGCGGGCTTCATTTCCGTTCTGAAAAAGAAGTTCTTTCTCGTTTCTAATCTTAACCAGCTCATGTGAGAATTCTATTTTTCCACCAAGTGATAAATACTTATCAAGCAGATGTTTAATCAATATCTTTCTATTTGTAGTAATAAGCCTGCCGAATTCTCTTACATTGACTTCTCTGATTACTTTGCCCACATTATCTCTCCACACAATATCAATAGGAAGACAAGATTCTTTTTCAACTTTTTCTAAAATTTCTATTTCATCTAATAAAGAAATAATATTTGAAGAAAGAGAAATACCAGCACCATAGTTACTAGGACCGTTTGACTTCTCATAAATAGTACAATTTTGTGAACCCTTTGCTAATATGCAACCTAAAGTAAGGCCAGATATTCCAGCGCCAATGATTCCAATTTTATTTTTCATTTTATCTCTATAAATAAAATTAGTTTTTTCTCTGATTTAATCAAACATTTATCAGAAACAATTCGGTTACTTATGCCGTGAGAATACGAATTTAATTTTTCATCAGATAAATTGTATTGAAGTCCTGATGTTGTGATTTTGTTATCATCAATTAAAGAGATCATGGATAAATTTCTGTATTTCTTTTCTAAAATTTCTTTACTTCCATTAACAAAAAATATTTGAAAAAAATTAGTAATTAATTCAATATGAAGGGCATCTGAATATTGTTGAGCAATCATAATATTGGCTAGATTGTGATCGTCTCGTTTTCCTGTTGCGCCTAGAATATATAAATTACGAATATTTTCAGAAATGCAGTAATCTAGAGACTTTTCAAAATCTGATTTGCTCTGATCATACAATTTAATTACTTTTGTATTACTATCACTATTATGAATGGATGCAGTGTCAAGATCTCCAAGTATTAAATTGGGTTTGATACCAAGTTTATTTAGATTTTCTGGTTTAGAATCAATACTAATAAAGAAATTATTGCTATCAATAACACTTTGTACATATTGAGTTTCTGAAACTTCACCGTTTGCAATTAAGACAGC
Organism: uncultured Pelagibacteraceae bacterium; assembly: GCA_902526565.1. Taxonomy (GTDB): domain Bacteria; phylum Pseudomonadota; class Alphaproteobacteria; order Pelagibacterales; family AG-422-B15; genus CACNXQ01. The sequence goes on from CABZLP010000016.1 coordinate 5,338, forward strand.
ACTTTTTGTCAAGTTGATACCGTAGTTAGTAATTAATTGGACCGGATATTACTTCAAATCTTTCATTCTGAACTTTAAAAAAATAGGAAATATTACTTCCTTGTCTCTGGTTAGCGTCGAATGAAACTGAACCCAGCTTAAGTGGGTCTTCGTAATTTTTGAGAGTTTCCATTGCATTCACAAAACTTTCTACATTAAGATCTTTTCCAGCTCTTCTGATAGCTTCAATGAAAATATCAGCATAAATATAACCGTAAATTGCCCCCGAATTTGGTTCATAACCATACTTATCTCTAAATCTATCCCACCAATCCTTTTCTAAATCAGATGCATTATCATAATATGGAACTACTATTCCATTCAGACAGTATAAACCATCCATAATGCCATTAGGTTGTTCAGCAACTACTGAAAAGTATGATGCTGATGTTGCTACGAAGTCTACGTTGCTCCAATTAATTTCTTTAGCCTTAATATAAGGAATTATTGTTGAACGAATTTGTGTACCCATGGCAATTAAATCGCAGCCAGCATTTTGCAATTTTTTTATCTGTGACGAAAAATCTGTATCTGTAGGTTTTGCTGATGCCGTTTCAATTAAGGGCATATTCATTTCATCAAGTTGATCAACAGCCGCATCTAATATTTCTTGGCCATAATCAGTATCTTCATATAAAACACAAACTTTGTTTCTTTCATTTTGATTCACTAAATATTTAATGCCAGTTCTGATTTGGTCATAATAAGTAGATCCAGAGGTAAATTTAAGTACATGGAACGGATCAAACATTGAACGTGCTGCAGTCAATGGAAATAAGTTAGGTACATTCATTGATAATTGATCTGTCATTACAGCATTGTTCATTGGTGTGCCTAATGAACCAAGCATAAATGCAACTTTGTCTTTTCGAAGAAGTTTATTCGAAGCTTGTACCGCTCTTGGAACAGTATACTGATGGTCCTCCACAATAAATTTAATCATTCTTCCATGGACACCGCCCGTTTGATTGAATTCATTAAATCTCATGTTTGCGCCATCCACGCTTTGCTTACCAATCATCGAAGCTGGTCCACTTAAATCGGTATGCATACCAATCAATATTTCATTATCAGTAATACCTTGGTTTGCCCAAGCTGAATTGATAAAGAAAAATATAAATATTATTTTTAAATAATAGATCACTGTATTAAGAGTTCTTGTTCGCTAGCGCTAATGTCTTGATCACTGATTTGAACAAATTTTCCATTTTTTACCTCAAACAAATATGCATCATTTGACCCTAAGTGTTTTTCTGGCCCAAAAGAAAGTATGCCATCCCCAAAAATAATTTGATAATCTTTAATGCTTTCTAAAGCATCAATAAATGAATCAGTATTTAGATCATTTCCTGCTATCTCAATTGCCTTTGCTGTTATATCTGCATACATATAACCATATGCAGAACCGATGTTAGGTGTCAATCCGTAAATGGACTCGTAGCGATCGATCCAATCGCATACATTTTTATCACAAGTTTCTTTATCGGGTGAAGGAAACTGCGCAAATGTTAAAAAGCCATCAGTTACTCCATTGGGCTGAGATGCAATTACAGGATGATAACTTGCAACTTGGCCAATAATAATCACATCATTCCAACCTATTTGTCGAGCTTTTGTATATGCAAGGATGGTATCCTTTACAATGGTTCCCATAATAATAGCCTCACAATTAGCTGCTTTTAATTTATTTATTTGCGACGTTAGATCGGTATCAGTTGGTTTGTTTGTTGCTTTTTCAGTTAGCTCAATATCCATTGCGGTCAATTGATCTATAGTTGCCTCGTAAGTTTCCTGACCAAAATCATTATCCTGATAAAGAACGCAAATTTTGTCCTTACCTCTATCATTTACTGAATATTTAACTGCAGCTCTTGCTTGATCATAATATGTGGAAAGAGCCCCAAACTTTAACCTGTTTAAAGGAGAAACCATTGACCTGGCTGATGATAGAGGAAATAAGTTAGGTATATTCTTCTCGCTCTGCATTTCAAAAACTGCATTGTTCATCGCAGTACCCAAGCTGCCTAGCATCAAAAAAATATTATCTTTATTAATAAGCTTATTTGCTGCTTGCACTGCTCTTGGAACTTGGTATTGATGATCTTCCGCAATTAATGTTAATAATCTTCCATTGATCCCTCCAGATTGATTAATTTCATTAAATCTCATCTGAACACCGTCTACAGAATATTTACCAAATGAAGACACAGGCCCACTAATGTCTGTATGCATTCCAACCTTTATTTCATTATCTGTAACACCCTGCGCACTGTTGGTATCACTACAATTTACAAATAGACCTGTTAGTGCTGACAAAAGTATTATTATGTATATTGAATTTTTCATTATTCCCTCTTTGTATTTCAATAAATTTTAATCTTTAACTGACTAAAATCAAGCAGATTGGTACATGTTCTCTATTACATCGCTGTATTTTTGGTTTATAAATTTGCGTTTTAGCTTCATAGTTGGAGTAAGTTCATCATCCTCAGCTGTTAGCTGCGTATCGATAAGAGAAAATTTCTTAATCTGCTCTACATTTGCAAATTTTTTATTAACTGAGGATACTTCATTGTCAATGAGTTCAACAATCTCCTTTGATTTACACAAACTTTCAAAGTTTGAGAAAGGAATATCATTATCTTGTGCATGCTTCATAACATTTTCTTCATCTATCATAATTAAGCAGGATAGAAACTTTCTTTGATCCCCTATGACAACAGCATCTGATACGAAGGGGCTAAATTTTAACTCATTCTCTATTTCAGATGGGGAGATATTTTTCCCGCCAGCGGTAATTATAATGTCTTTTTTTCTATCAGTAATTTTTATATTGCCATAATTGTCCATCTCACCAACATCGCCTGTATGCAGCCATCCATCTTTTAGCGTTTCTTTTGTTTGTTCAGGTTTATTCAAATAACCACAGAAAACACCGGGTCCTTTAAAAAGGATTTCACCATCGTCTGCAATTCTAATTTCTGAGTCATTAACTGCCCTACCTACGTGCCCCAGTTTTATTTCTCGTGAATAAAAAGCTGTACCTACACCCGAGGTTTCGGTCATGCCCCAACCCTCCCTCATATCTATACCAAGTGATAAGTACCAATTAATTAACTCGGGCGATATAGGAGCAGCTCCACTTAAACCGTATCGACAATTATTGAGACCAAGCAGTTTTTTAATATTTTTTAAAACTAATTGGTTACACAGCCAATATAATATCTTTACAGATAAAGGAGGTACCTTGCCTTCGATAAAGTACTCTTTGTATTTGGAACCTACATTTATTGAGAATTGATATGAATACTTACCTATAAAGGTCGCATCTTTCATTAAGATTGTAATGGATGAATAAAATTTTTCCCATATTCTTGGTACGGCGATAAATACAGTTGGGGAGACTTCACGAATATTTTCAGGAACTGTATCTATGCTCTCTGCAAAATTAACAACAGCAGCAGTTTTTAAAGGTATCATAACTGATACAGAACGTTCCAGTATGTGACACAAAGGAAGAAATGATAATTGTTCTTCATGTTCCATCGTTTCAAAAATGTCGTAACCAGTATTGATTGAATAAAGAATATTTTCATGATTGATCATGGCTCCTTTGGAGGGGCCTGTTGTGCCAGATGTATAAACCAAGATGGCAATATCGCTAGAATTAACGTTGTTAATTAAACTATCCCATAGATCAGGCTTTTCTTGATTTGCCTTTTCACCTATTTTTAAAAACTCTTCATAACTAATGACTTGATCGTCATGAAATTTGTTTAATCCCTCCATATCGAAAACAACAATCTGCTTCAGTGTGGGACATTCACTTCTTACTTCTAAAATTTTATCAAGTTGTTCTTCATTTTCAGCAAAATAAAACTTCGTTGCACTGTCGTTTACTAGGTACTTTACTTGCTCAGATGAGTCTGTTGTATAAATTCCACTTGAAATACCTCCTGCACCAATGGTTCCCATATCTGTATAGAGCCACTCAGGCATTCCCTCACTAGCAATTGATACGACATTACCTTTTTCGAGTCCAAGTGTGTGAAGAGCTAAGCCAGTTAGTTTTGCTCTTTCTCCGTATTCAGTCCATGAAATTTCTTGCCAAATGCCTAGGTCCTTCTCTCGCATGGCAACTCTATCAGCTCGAGATTTAACTGAATTCCAAAATAATTTTGGTATTGTATTTATCTCCACATTTTTTTCTTTTTCCAACGTCTTTCCCCTCTAATACCTTCATCTTGTTGGCCAAGATAAAATTCCTTAATATCTTCTTTTTCAAGCAATTCTTTACTATTGCCCTCCATGACTATTCTTCCTAACTCTAAAACATAACCAAAATCAGAGTTGCTTAATGCAATATTCGCATTTTGTTCAACCAGTAATATTGTTGTTTTTAAATCTTTATTAATCCTGATTATAATTTCAAAAATTTCTTTAACAAGTTTTGGCGACAAGCCTAATGAAGGCTCATCTAAAAGCATAATTTCTGGCTTGCTCATTAAAGCACGACTAATGCATAGCATTTGCTGCTCACCGCCAGAAAGTAAGCCAGCTGGTTGATTTTTTCTTTCCTTAAGGATGGGAAAGTAGTCATATACCTGCTCTATGTCTTTTTGTATACCTTTTCTATCACTTCTAGTGTAGGCACCCATTTCAAGATTTTCTAAAACTGAACAGTATGGAAATACTTCCCTTCCTTCTGGCGCATGACTCATGCCTAATTGAAGAATCTTATCAGGATCTTTCTTTTGTATTTCACTTCCTTTCAAAAATACTTTTCCTTTTCTAGGATCTATGGCGCCTGAAATTGTTTTTAAAATAGTCGTTTTACCTGCCCCATTTGAACCTAATATTGTTACAATTGATCCTTCTTGTACTTGAAAACTAACACCCCTGATTGCCATAATGGGCCCATAAAAAGTTTCAATATTTTCGACATTTAGTAACGGTTCTGACATTATCAATCCATTAGTTTTTTAGGTATAGGAATTATTTGATCTAATAGTATTTGCGCGTAAGCTTTCCCTTGAGGGTCATTTCTTAAACTAGCAGGCCCACCACCGCCAAGAACATCATTGAGCATAAAATTAATGGAATTGGATCCAGGCAATAAATACTTTTCAACCGATCCTTCTAAAAAGTTCTTAAAACATTTGATAACTACATCTTCTGTTAAATAATTGCATATTGCAGGGTAAAATTTAGGATCTCTTGAAATAATTCCTATATTAGCTTTGTTTCCTTTATCTCCACTTCGTCCATATGCAATTTTAATGAGAGGAACATCAACAAATTTTTGATCTTTGGAGTCAAATGTTGGATTTTCAGGTTTTATTATTTCAGACATATTAAATTCTTTAGGTTGATGAACTATAAACTCTTTATTTGAACCTTCCAAATCTATAGAAACTTTTACATCTGCTTTATTAACCATAAAAGAGAACAATCTTACAATTGGCGAAGGCTTAGGTCTGCCTCCAACAAAACCTGATAATCCTGGTGGTGTCGCTAATCCTAACCCTACTGACTCTTTCAGTACCAAACCTACTGCTCTGATGTCTTGATGTTTTGCAGCAAACTTTAAAACAACTTCTCTATTTTCTGCATTTTGACCTTTATTGCTATATTGACTGTTGTCACCAATGATTTCAATGCTGGTTTCGTCAAAGTCTGGAATATTCATCATTCGCATAATCATTTTTGCTCTTTCAAATATTGCTTCTCCATAAGTTCTTGCCTTTTTTGCTGCATCAATGCCCACAAATGAACAGACATGGCCTGCACGAAAACCATCAGCGTACGTTGCGCACACTTTATATTGTTGAGGAGCAGGGTATCCTTTTGCACCTTTAACCTTAACCGTATCTTTTTCAATCTCAGAAATAATTACATTTGAGAAATCACAAATTACATCTGGAAGTATATACGCTTGAGGATCGCCAATTTCATATAACATTTGTTCTGCAACAGTTCCAAAACTTACTAATCCAGATGTATTTTTTGATTTTGTGCAGATGAATTCTCCATTTTCTGAGACATCCACAATTGGATAACCAATCATATGAAGATTTTTTGAAGAAAGTTCCCAATCTGTAAAATTTCCACCAGTACTTTGTGTACCACACTCGATGATGTGTCCTGCTAAACTCGCTGAAGCCAGCTTATCATAGTCGTCTTCTTTCCACCCGTAAGTGTGGATGCACGCTGCCAAGGTTACTGCACTATCTACACTTCTTCCTGTGATCACTATATCCGCGCCATCATTGAGCGCTTGTGCGATTGGAAATGCTCCTAAGTATGCATTAATACTTGCAATCTTATCTAACTCTGGAAATTTTTCATCAGAGTACATTTCTTGAACGCCACTATCTAAAAATTTATCTTTGTGTTTAAGTAAGTCATCACCCAAAATAACAGCAACTTTTAAATCCAAGTTTAATTCTTTTATTAGTTCTCGAATAGCATCCGCACATGCTTGGGGATTAACACCTCCAGCGTTACTAAGAATTTTGACTTTCTGATCTGCAATTTGCTTTAAGTTTAGCTTCATCACACTTGAAACAAAATCAATGGCATAGCCTTTTGATGGATCTTTTGCTCTAGCTCTAGCCATAATAGACATGGTTATTTCAGCCAGATAGTCGTAAACAATAAAATCAAGGTTATTTCCATTTAACAATTGAGGAGTTGCTACAACAGAGTCACCCCAAAAACCACTTGCTCCACCGATTCTAAGTTGTTTAGGCATATCTTTAAATTATATATTTTTTTGTAATAATAAGTTAATTAAATTAATATCCTGATACTAATTATGAGCTTTATTAAATCAATCAATAATGCATTTGTAAAATGCTTTGACTTTAAAACAAGAGCGACTCGTTCAGAATTTTGGTACTTCTATTTATTTACTACAGTCATTGGTTTTATAGGCCTGCAATTTGATCAATTATTTGAATTACAGATACTTGGGATAGATCTAAATAATTCATCAGGAACAATTATGTTGGGTCCCATATATATTTTTTTATACTTCTTATTTATGTTGCCCAGTATTGCTCTATATATTCGGAGGTTACACGACACCAATAGATCAGGTTGGTGGCTGCTGATTGTTGTTGTTCCCTTCATTGGGATAATTACATTAATTTTCTTTCTCTGCCTTAAAGGAAGTGATAACAAAAATGATTTTGGTGCGCCGTCTTACTAATTAATCTTACTAATTAATAAGTTATTCGTCTTTTAGGCTTTGATACTTACTTCTGTAATAAATGAGTGGCTTCTTGCTCTCATCAGTCTTTAAATTTTGAACTTGACCTATAACTAATACATGATCTGCTATATCGATTTGCTGGAAAACGGATAGCTCAATGTGACCTAAAGTATCATTCAAAATGATATTTTGATTCTCAGAGATAGAGTGTTGGATTTTATTTGCCTTCTCTGGATCTTTTGTAGCAAATAAACGTGAGACATCTTCTTGTTCACGCGATAAAAAATTAATCGCAAATGAATTATTTTTTAAAAAATCGACATGATCAGTTTCTGTTTTATAGATATTGAATATGATTAATGGTGGACTCAAACTTAAAGAAGAAAATGAATTTATTGTAAACCCACTTGAATGTGATGTGGCTACAGCAACACCAGTTGCGAATGAACCAAAAGCTTTTTTAAGGGCTGTATTATCGAAATATGCTGCCATAAATAAAAAAATTGATGATGAACAGTTAAACTATTACTGATCTAAGTAAAGACATATAACCGTCTTTTATTTCAATTTCTTCCTTATGCCCTTTCTTAAGAAGCAACTTATGAGCCTCCTTAAGTTTATAGCAGGGAACAAACATAAGTAAGTGATGCTCTAGGTGATAATTGACATAATATGGTGCAACAAATGTTCTTTCTAAAATGTTTGCATAAGTAGTTCTGGCATTATTAAAGTCGTTACAATCATCTTTTACGCCAGCATGTTCAGCTATGTTTCTTATGCGTAAAAAAAGTTGAAAGAATGTTAATAAGGGAAGAAGCCAAAATGCAAAATAATACCACCACTGACCGACTATACTAAAAGATATGAAAATAATTATATTTGAAATAAGTATCCCAAAAAGTATATTCTTAGACTGAAATCCACTGATTTTTTTCCCATCTTCCTTTTTTGTGTCATTTGTTAGCAGAGTTTTAAAAATTAATTCATATCGCTGAACAAAACCAGATATTCCAAAAATGTCTCTGAGTACTTTTCTGGCAAAACTTAATTTGTTAACTGGGAATGGCTTTGACAAACTCAAATCAGGATCATCAGCAGTTTGTGTGTGTCGATGATGAGCTAAATGATAATGTCGATACCCGTATGTATCTGACCACACAGGGAAAGCGCAAATCCACTGGGAAAGAAAATTATTATTTTTCGTGTTATTAACAATTAACCCATGTGCACCCTCGTGCATTAATATAGCAAGACCTAACTGCCTTCCAGCTATGACTAAAACAGCGGCAATAAAAGTAAACAGATTGGGAATAAGCGAATAAATAACAACAGCAGTAAATATAATACTCCATGCATGCAGAAGTAATCCTACGCCTCTTAGGTCTTTCTTTTCTCTTAGATACACAATTTCTTTGTCAGAAAAAATCTGATTTGGCTTTAATTTTGGTGTAAAAACTTTGCTCATATTTAATATTATATAAGAAAATATATAAGAGTTTTAACACTAATTTTACAGTAAAATTATTTATTATTTAGATTCAATGGTTTATATAAGTTTTTTCAAATTAACGTAAAGTTTAACACTAATAACTATCATAGCTTAATAGACCATATCTAATACAATTTTTTAAAAAAAGGAGATTGTTATGATCAAAACAATAATAAAACTTACGACATTTATAACCTTGTTCCTGTTCAGTGTTACATCTAGTAATGCCCTTGTATTCGACTTGTATGCCGTGTCTGGGGTAAACACTCCTGAGAAGAGAGCTGGAATGATTGAAGGTTTTGAAAATTTTAAAAATCTAGCTGAAAATGGTGGAGCTAGTTGGATGGATTTTACCCTAAGTATGAAAATAAAAGGTGATGGGTATAATGAAACGATGCTTTTCGCTGCAGTTTATGAAAATAATAGTGAGATGATGAAAACAAATGCTTTATTTGCAAGTAATCAACCTTGGTTCGACAACAACTTCAATATCAATACAGACCAAGTTGTTAATGCGGTCTTTCAAACCCCTCCAGGTGTTGAAGTCGACTATGAAAGTGCAGAAATTGGCAGAACCTTGTGGTATGGACTTATCAATGTCACAGATTTCTTAAATTTTGTAAATAGATTTCCACAAATGCCAGAAAAAATGGCTGAGAGTGGAATTGAGGGACAGCTAGGATTAATTAGCTGCACTATATGCCCCGCATCCATGGGAGAAACTACTCACATGATGATCTTAAGCAACGATACTCTTGAGGGTATGGGTGATGATTTAGATAGTTTTGATTTTGCCATGCAAAGATGGTTTTATAGCAATATAAGGCCTTTTGTGGAACAGGTCGATACAGGTATGAACATAGTAATCGCAAATTAAAAAGGAGATCTATATGAAAAAACTTATCAACTTATGGGTATTAACCTTTAGCTTATTTGCTATGAGCATACTCCCTTCAAAAGCTTTTATAATGGATGTTTGGACAATTGAAGGAGCCAATCCAATAGAGCTTGCAAAAGTAGTTGTAGAATATAGAGAAAAAGCAGCCGCTGTAGGAGCTAAATATACTCAATTTAGAATGGGGCAAAAAGTTAGAGGCGATGGATCAAATATATCATTTGTATATGGTTATTATGATAGCTATGAAGACCAAATGTTTACTCAACAACTCTTAACAGAAAATCCTGAACCTTTGCAAAGTACATATGGCTCAATGTCAGATGAAGATGGCGGAATAATAGTTTCTTCTGCAACTATGGCAAACAACTCTTCTTTAGGAGAAAATCCGTCTGCGGGGAATTCATTTGCATATGCTTTTATGGAAATTAAGGATGGAATAAATTTTGCGCTCAACTTTCCTAAACTTCAAGAGAGACTAACTGAACAAGGAATGCCTGCGATCATAGATGTATTATACTGCGCAACATGTGGTTCGGATGTATTGCCTGCTAATGCTGTTGGGTATATTTCAGCCGCAAACCTTACTGATTTAGGTAAAGCGCTTGATATCTATTCACTTGAAGAAAATCAGCTATGGTTATTCAGAAATATGAACCCGCATATTGAGATGATTGATCAGGGAATATCTGTGATGTTAACGGATTAATGCTTTTACTTAGTCGAGTAAATACGGCTAAGTAAACATATAGTCTCTTTTATCAGGAATAGTCTTCTTATCTTTAGATAATTGTAACTGAAACACCACGAGTCCGGATTCTTCAAAAGACGCTTGGGAAGAAGATAAATAAAAGTCCCACATACGACAAAATTTTTCATCGTATAGCTCTTTTACTTTGTCTACATTGTCATAGAAGTTGTAACGCCAACGTTTCAAGGTTTCTGCATAATGAAATCTTAGTACCTGAACATCAGCTAAAGCTAATCCAGATTTTTCTACACGGTTCATTGTTTCACTTAATGCCGGAATGTAGCCTCCAGGAAAAATATATTTTTCGATCCAAGGGTCATTATTAGTGGGCTCTGTAAGCCTTCCAATTGTGTGTATTAGAGCAACACCTGTATCACTGAGTAAATCATGAACTTTGTTGAAAAATTCCTGATAGTGTGCAGTGCCTACATGCTCAAACATTCCAACGGATACAATCCGATCATAAGTTTCATTAACATTTCGATAGTCCTGGAGTCTAAATTCTACTTTATCTAATTTTTTGTCAATTTTTCTTTGTTTGGCATATGCAATTTGCTCTTCTGATAATGTAACTCCAACTACGTTAGCATTTGATTTTTTATATATGTATTCAGCCATACCACCCCAACCACAGCCAATGTCCAAAACTGATTGGCCTTCATCTAATAATAATTTTTTTGAAATTAATTCCTTCTTATTTATTTGTGCTTGCTCCAAAGTATCATTTGGTGAATTAAAATATGCGCATGAATATTGTCTGTCAGGATCAAGAAATAGCTCATATAATTTATCTGATAAATCATAATGATGTGCTACATTTTGTTTTGATTTTGAGAGATAATTACCAGTTGAAATTTTATTTTGAATTATTCTAATAAATTTGGATATCTTCATGACCCAATGGTCAATTTCACTTTCAGTATTTGAAAAAATAAGTTTCATCAAATCATGTATTCTTCCTTCTTCAACCACAAGTGAGCCATCCATATAACTTTCTCCAAAATGAACTGAAGGGTTCATAAGAAGCTTTAATTCAGAAAAATTATTTGTTGTACGGATGCGTATTAGTTCGCCAGAGCCGTCACCGTAAGTGTTTAATTCACCATTAGGACTAATCCAGGTTAAGTTGCCAACTTTGATAATCTTTCTAAGAAGGCTTTTTGTAATCATGAGGAAATTAAATAATGACTTTAATATTTTATCAATAATAAAAATTAATCTCGCTTTTCAGTCAAAAAAACTAATATTTTGCTGTCTTTATCAATCCCACATTCACTATATTTTTGAGCTTCAGCAATTGCTGCATATCCAGCGCCGCCTGATGGCGTGGTTGTAAAATTATTTTCATCTAAGTCGCCAAGTGAATTCTCTGCATCTTCATCCTCAATGGTAATGAAATGAGTACTAGTTATAGCTAATGAGGAAAGAGCTTTTAATGAAGGACTTTTACAGTCAAGTCTACCCATATTAGAAACACCTCCTGTCACAGTAGCAGCTTTTCCTGCATTAATTGACTCTTGTAATACTGGAGCCTTTGTTGGCTCAACAATAATTATTTTTGGTTTATCTCCAAAGTATTTACGCGCCAAAGACGCCATCGATGCAGGAAAGCCACCAACGCCTGCCTGTAAAAATATATGTGTAGGAATTTCTGAACATTTTTCATACGCCTCTGCAGCTAAAACTAGATATCCTTGCATAACTTGAAGGCCATAATCGTATCCATCCCACGTTACATCCGATAAAAGAAACCAATTATTATCTTGAGCGGCGTCCTGAGCTCCCTTCAGGCTTTCCTCATAATTATCGCCATGAATGACGACAACAGCTCCATAGCTACGAATTCTATCAGCAAAACTAGAGGGCACATTCTTTGATAGATAAATAACTGCCTTTGCGCCAAATATTCTTGCACCTGCGGCAAGGGATAGTCCATGATTACCCGCACTAGCTGATACATACGTCTCTTCAGATAAGCTTTTTTTCCAGTCATCATCTGTTTTTGTTTTTTTAACTTTTTTGGCTGCGTGAGAAGCAATAACAAAGGTAGCACCTAAAGCCTTGAAACTTCCTAGACCCATTCGATTTCTTTCATCTTTTAACCAGAGTTTATTAATTCCTAAGCTTCTTGCCAAAGTATCTGAAGTAACTAAAGGTGTTTCAGCGGCGACCGGGCACAAAGCCAATAATTTTCTCACTGCTTCTACATCTGTACTGACTGGATCTTTACCATTTTCTGTGGGAAAACCTTTTTGAAAAAAAGGATTAATAATTAACTTTTTCATTTTTTATATATAAGATTAACAGATTTAATTAAATGAAGATATTTATAATATATGCAATTATTGCAATATTTTATCTTACAACGAATGTTTATTCTGCAGATGAGAAGATAGGACGAAATTTTGTTGACTTAGCAGATATTGATGATGGTTATAATATTCACGTAATGTACGTCATACCATTAGATGGTGTGGATAAAGAGTATGATCTAAATAGTAAGATAAGCATGTTGCTGTATCAAATTGATAAATGGTTTAATTCAAAAACAAAAAATAGATTATATGCTGATGGACAAAATTTAAAATTTGATCGTAAACTAGATGGCAAGATAGATATAACTTTTTTAAGAATTGAAAAAGAAGATAACGAAATCTCAAAAGAAGGTATTCAAGCCGTAAATGTACTTCAACCAGCTATTAGTTCTCATGGTTTTAATGATCCCAAAAAAGTTTATTTTATTATTTATGGCGGATCTAACCGAGATGTCTGTGCTTCGTCACAGTTACCTAGTTATGCAACTGAAGGAATTATAGCAAATACTGCTGCTATTTATTATCCTGGTAAGAGAAGTGGTTCTTGTATTGATAACAATGGCGGATTTAAACCTGAATTTAACGAAACGGCAAAAGCCGCTTTGCATGAAATTTTACACGTATTAGGAGCTGTGCCACAGTGTGCAGAAGACCATTTAGTTTTTGAAAGTGATGGCACAATTAATGATGGAATTGGAGGTCACATAGATATACCAGGTGATATTATGTACAGCGTACAAAGTAATGTTACATACGATAAAGCAAAACACCTAGATTATAAAAGTACAAATTACTATAATCACACTAATAAAAACTGTCTTGATATTGCCAGAAGTAGGTATGTAATCCCTACAGTTGATAACCCGCAATTACCAACATTTTCTGTAAAATAATCGATTAGTTAGTTGGTAAAGGTGTATAATTGTACCTAACATACATTTGTTGATAACAAAGTTTCCCTGTCTTCATCGCATAATCTTGGTGATAGTCTTCAGCAGGATAAAATTTAGCAGCCTCTCTTATTTCGGTAACTACAGGATTTTCATGTATATCCATTGCCGAGCGTTAATATTCATTGAATTTTTTTATTTTATTTTATATCAGTTAATATGTTAGCTTCTTTAATCGTGGGCGCAGGCTGTTTTTGGGGCGTTGAAGCACTTTATGAAGACATGCCAGGAGTATTAAATGCTACGTCAGGCTATGCTGGCGGATCGCTGGAGAATCCTCGCTATGAAGATGTATTAACTGGAGAAACGGGCCATGTAGAAGTCGTAAAGATAGACTACAATACAAGCGAAGTAACTTTTGAAACACTTATCGATGCCTTTTTCATTATGCATGACCCTACAACATTAAAT
>CABZLP010000017.1 GCA_902526565.1 uncultured Pelagibacteraceae bacterium
GTAAAGGTCCACACTTAGAATCAACTGGAAAGATTGGTAAGGCTTTTAAACTAACAAAAGTCGCAGGAGCATATTGGAGGGGTGACTCTGATAATCCAATGCTACAAAGAATATATGGCACCGCATGGGAAACGGAAGAAGAATTAAAAAACTACTTAATACTTTTAGAGGAAGCTGAAAAAAGAGATCATAGAAAACTTGGTAAGCAACTTGATTTATTTCATTTCCAAGAAGAAGCTCCAGGGTCTGTTTTTTGGCATGCAAAAGGGTGGACATTGTTTAGAACATTAATCGATTACATGAGGCATCGCCAAGAGGAAGCTGGTTATGAAGAGATTAATACTCCTGATATTATGGATAAATCTCTATGGGAACTTTCAGGACATTTAGAAAAATTTGGTGACAACATGTTCACTACTGAAGCAAGGGAAGATAGAGTTTATGCATTAAAGCCAATGAATTGCCCAGGATGTGTTCAAGTATATAAGCAGGGATTGAAAAGTTACCGAGATTTGCCATTAAGAGTTGCAGAATTTGGCAAAGTACACAGATACGAACCATCTGGCGCTCTTCATGGGTTGATGCGAGTTAGAGCATTTACCCAGGATGATGCCCATATATTTTGTACCGAGGATCAAATTACCGAAGAAAGTAAAAAAGTTTGCGATCTTGTTCTTAGTATTTATAAAGATTTTGGATTTGATAAAGTTTCAATCAAATTTTCTGATAGACCCGAGATAAGAGTTGGCAGTGATGCAATATGGGATAAGTCCGAAGAAGCTCTTCGACAAGCCATGGAAGCTACAGGATTAGAATATTCATTGAATCCAGGTGAAGGGGCGTTTTACGGCCCAAAGCTTGAATTCATTCTTAAAGATGCAATAGGTCGTGAATGGCAATGTGGCACTTTGCAGGTTGATTTAAATATGCCTGAGAGATTAGGAGGACATTTTATTGCAGAAGATGGACAAAAATATAATCCAGTAATGCTACATAGAGCACTCTTTGGATCTTTAGAACGTTTTACAGGAATACTAATTGAACACTATGCAGGGGCGCTCCCACTATGGCTTTCACCAGTACAAGCGGTAGTTACGCCAATAACTTCAGACATAAATGAATACGGTGAAGAAGTTTATGAAAGTTTAAAAAACGCAGGAATAAGGGTTGAAAAAGATCTACGTAACGAAAAAATTAGTTATAAAATTAGAGAGAATTCACTTAAAAAAATTCCATTTCAATTAATTCTTGGAAAGAAGGAAATAGAAGAACGTTCTATAACAATGAGAGTATTTGGAAGCGATAAACAAGAAAAAATAAAGTTTGAAAATTTAAATGATTTTTTTATAAAAAAATGTATGATGCCATCACAACATTAGATATAGGAGATTAAAATAGCACTTCAAAAGAAAAATAATAGATACAATCAATCTACTAAAGGCCCAAAATTCCGAATTAACGAATTCATAACTACTTCCACAGTTAGACTAATTGATGAAAAAGGTAACAACCTTGGAGTTGTTGATACCGATGAAGCTATTAAAAAAGCTTTAGAAGTAGGATTAGATCTTGTTGAAGTATCCCCACAAGTTGACCCGCCGGTATGTAAAATTCTAGACTTTGGAAAATTTAAATATGAGGCTCAAAAAAAAGCCAGTACATCGAAGAAAAAACAAAAGGAAGTTACAATAAAAGAAATAAAAATGCGGCCAGGGATAGATGTTCACGATTATGATTTTAAAGTAAGAGCGGCACAAAAGTTTATTACTGCTGGAGACAAAGTAAAATTTACCATCAGGTTTAAAGGACGTGAATTCGAGCATCATGATATTGCTGAGAATTTGATGGAAAGAATAAGGGAGACTATGGGATCAACCAGTAAAATTGAGCAAGAGCCCAAACTAGAAGGAAGGCAATTTACAATGATTTTTACTCCTAACTAGCCTATTTTTTCTTATTCTTTTCAATTATAAAAACCTTTGATTTTTTCCTATCCAGGGGATATAACCCTGCTCATTCATTATGACAAAACTCAAAACAAAAAAGGGCGCTAATAAGAGGTTCAGAGTTACTGCATCCGGGAAAGTTAAATCTTACCAAAGTGGTAAAAAGCACGGCATGATTAAAAGGACTAATAAGCAGATAAGGAATCAGAGAGGATCAACTATTCTGTCTGATCAAGATGCCCGCATTGTTAAAAAGTTTTTACCGTATGCATAGATAGGTTATTATTATGGCAAGAGTTAAAAGAGGAGTTACTGCACACGCAAGACACAAGAAGGTGATCAAGCAAGCCAAAGGCTTCAGAGGTCGAAGAAAAAATACCTTTAAAGTAGCAAAGCAAGCAGTTGAAAAATCTCTACAATATGCATATCGTGATCGCCGAGTTAAAAAGAGAGACTTTAGATCCCTATGGACTCAAAGAATAAATGCTGGGGCAAGAGAGTACGGTATATCATACTCAGTTTTTATAAGCGGATTGAAAAAATTGAATATCTCACTCGATAGAAAGATCCTAGCTGATTTAGCAATGAATGAACCATCGTCGTTTAAGCATTTAGCCGAACAAGTTCAATCTGCCTCTAAATAACTAGCTTATTAGCTTTTACACAAATATATTCTTATTACAGAAAAAACTAAATCTGATATTGTTGTATTGTTATGGTTGATTTTACAAAACTAGAGCAAGATATTACAAATTCTTTATCTAAAGTTACAGATTTAGAAAGCTTGAATGAATGCCGTATAAAATATCTTGGTAAAAAAGGAGAGATCTCTCTTCTAATGAAGGAGCTTGCTAAACTTTCTGATGATGACAGAAAAAGACAGGCTGAAATACTAAATATTCTTAAAAATAAAACATTGAGTCTTATAGAAGAGAAGACAGAAGAACTAAACGATAGGAATTTAAATGAAAAACTATCCTCTGAGACACTCGATGTAACATTACCAGTATCAAGTTCTTTGGGATCAATTCATCCTATAACTCAAGTCATTGAGGAAGTAGTCACAATATTTGGCGACTTAGATTTTTATGTTGCTGAGGGGCCAGAAGTCGAAACGGACTATAATAATTTCACTGCGCTAAACACATCAGAACATCATCCAGCAAGGCAAATGCATGACACATTTTATGTAGAAACACAAACAGACAATATGCAGAATGTATTAAGAACGCATACATCACCTGTTCAAATCAGGAGCATGCTTGAGCATAAACCTCCAATTAGACTGATTGCTCCTGGGAAAACATTTAGGTGCGATAATGACCAAACACATTCTCCAATGTTTCATCAAGTTGAGGGATTAGTAATCGATAAAGATAGCAATATGAGTCATCTTAAGGGATGTCTTGAAATATTTCTTAAAACTTTTTTTGAAACAGATAAACTTAAAATGAGATTTCGACCAAGTCATTTTCCGTTCACAGAGCCGTCAGCAGAAGTTGATATAGGTTATACAAAAAAAGGGAATCAATTAATTATTGGTGAAGGTAATGACTGGCTAGAAATATTAGGCTGTGGGATGGTGCACCCAAAAGTTCTACAAAATGTAAATATTGATCCGAATAGTTTCCAAGGATATGCCTTTGGCATGGGCATAGAACGTCTTGCAATGCTTAAGTACGGTATAAGTGATTTAAGGACTTTTTTTGAGTGCGATTTAAGATGGATTAAGCATTATGGCTTTTCTCCACTGAACTTTCCTTCTCTCATCAGGGACTTAAGCTAATGAAGTTCACTTACTCATGGCTAAAAGAGCATCTAGAAACAGAGCATCAATATAATGAAGTAGTTGATAAATTAACGGCAATTGGATTGGAGGTAGAGAGTGTACAAGATACAGGTCTAGCCTATAAAGACTTTATTGTTGGACAGGTTTTGGAAGAAAAAAAACACTCTAATGCGGATAAACTAAAATTATGCAAAGTAGATATTGGTAGAGAAAAAGTTGATGTAGTATGCGGAGCTCCCAATGTTACAAAAGGAATGAAAGTTGTTTATGCACCTGTTGGATGTGTCATTCCTGTAAACCAAATGAAAATAAAAGCAGCCAAGATTCGTGGCGTAGAGTCCTATGGAATGCTGTGTTCTGAGTATGAACTCGGAATTTCAAATGAGAACGATGGTATTATCAGTTTAGAGCAAGATACAGAGGTTGGCAGTTCATACGCAGACTTGTCGGGAATGAATGATATCTTAATTGAAATAGGTATTACTCCCAACCGTCAAGACTGTTTGGGGGTCTTGGGAGTTGCACGGGATTTAGCCGCAGCGGGTGTTGGGAAGTTAAAGAAACGAGAGTTCAAGTCAAAAAAAGGTTCGTTCGAGTCCCCAATTAAAATTGAAATACAAGATAATGATATATGTACAGCATTCGCAGGAAGCTATATCAAAAATGTAAAAAATGTAGCAAGTCCTGACTGGCTACAGAAAAAATTAAAGTCAATTGGCTTAAGGCCCATTTCCGCTTTAGTCGATATTACAAATTATGTAATGTTTGACCAAAATAGACCATTGCATGTCTACGATGCTGATAAAGTTAAAGGAAAAATTATAGTTCGATCAGCTCAAGACGGTGAAAGCTTTAAAGCTTTAGATGAAAAGACCTATGATTTAAAAAAAGGTATGTGCACAATTTCAGATGAAGAAAAGGTTTTAGGCCTGGGAGGTATTATGGGTGGTGAAAGTACGGGGTGCAATTTTGATACCATCAACGTCCTTTTAGAATCTGCACTTTTTGATAACATAAACACAGCAAGAACAGGGAGAGATTTATCAATATTGAGCGATGCAAGATACAGATTTGAAAGAGGAATTGATCCAAGGTCAACTTTAGAGGGGATTCACTATGCAACTCAACTAATACTTGAAATATGCGGAGGTGAATGTAGTGAGATTGTATTAGCCGGACAAATATCTGAAACTCTAAATACAATCCATATTTCAGGTCAAAATATAG
This sequence comes from uncultured Pelagibacteraceae bacterium, assembly GCA_902526565.1. Lineage (GTDB taxonomy): Bacteria > Pseudomonadota > Alphaproteobacteria > Pelagibacterales > AG-422-B15 > CACNXQ01. The sequence continues at coordinate 4,963 of CABZLP010000017.1, forward strand.
TTAAAAGATTGGGATTAGAGATCACAGATGATGAAATTATTTTAATTTTGAATTCTTTAGGCTTTGGAGCAAAGAAAAGTGGTGATAGTATTCACTGTACAATTCCATCATGGCGGCAGGACATCCACGGAGAGGCAGACATAAGTGAGGAAATTATTCGTATCAAAGGGTATGAAAATATTCCCACGTCAAATATTAGAGCGATCAATAAGGTCAACAAAGATATACTAAATAGTACTCAAAAAATTATTTCAAAGGCAAAGCATTTCATAGCATCAGAAGGATATAATGAATTTATTACATTCTCTTTTTCAGATTCTAAGAAAAGTATTTTTTTTGGCGAAGTTGAAAAATTAAAAATAATCAATCCGATTTCAGAGGATTTAGATATATTAAGACCTAGCCTTATTCCTAACTTATTAGCATCAATTAAAAAAAATACAGCACGTGGAATTGACACTCTGTCTATTTTTGAAGCTGGCAGTCAGTACAGTTCAACCACTCCTGAAGATCAAATAAACTCAATATGCGGCGTTAAATATGGCTTAAGGATCAGTAAAACTTGGAGAAGTGAAAAAAAAGAATTTGATATTTTTGATGTTAAAAATGATCTATTAAACGTTATAAATCATTTAGTACCAGGAAATAAGAAAATTTCAATCTCTAATGAAGCCCCTTCATGGTACCATCCAGGACGCTCAGGCAAGATAATCCTAAACAAGAAAATAGAGATTGGTTACTTTGGCGAATTACATCCAAGAATTGCAAATAAATTTAAAATAAAAACAAGAGTTAACTTATTTGAGTTAATGATCGATAATGTTCCCTTGACCGAAAAGAAGACCACAAATAAACCACAACTAATTTTAAGTGATTTTCAAAGTGTAACGAGAGATTTTGCGTTCACACTTGATAAGGATGTTAAAAGTAGTGATTTAATCAAAGCTGCATTAAATGTTGATATAAAAATAATAAAGAGTGCAGAAATATTTGACTTATTTGAGGACAAAAGTTTGGGAGATGATAAAAAATCAATGGCAATCAAAGTTGTTTTGCAGTCTGAAGAAAAGACATTAGATGAAAATGATATTAATAGCTTGAGTTCAAAAATAGTTGAGGCTATTGAAAAATCTACTTCTGGAACTGTTCGATCTTAAAAATTTATATTCTATGACTGGAACCAAAAATATAAGAAATTTCTCAATTATTGCGCACATTGATCACGGTAAATCTACACTTGCAGATAGATTGATACAATTTTGTGGCGGTCTGTCAGAACGAGAGATGAAGTCCCAAGTACTTGATTCAATGGATATTGAACGAGAAAGAGGGATTACTATTAAAGCACAGACAGTCCAATTAAAGTATAAGGCTAAGGATGGTGAAATCTATACATTAAATATAATAGACACCCCAGGTCATGTTGATTTCAGCTACGAAGTTAACCGCTCTCTCTCTGCTTGTGAGGGCTCACTTCTTGTTGTTGACGCAAGTCAAGGCGTAGAAGCTCAAACACTAGCAAATTTATATCAAGCTGTTGAGAATGATCATGTTATTATTCCTATTTTAAATAAAATTGATTTACCTGCAGCAGATCCTGAGAGAGTAAAAGGACAAATAGACGATATTCTTGGAATAGATACAAGCAATGTTTTAGAAATTTCAGCAAAATCTGGAATAGGTATAGAAGATGTACTTGAAACTATTGTAAATGATCTCCCAGCCCCCGCTGGGAGTAGAATGGAACCTTTAAAAGCATTGCTCGTTGATAGTTGGTACGACGCTTACTTAGGAGTTGTAGTTTTAGTAAGAGTTATTAATGGCACATTAAAAAAAGGCATGGAAGTCAGATTCCATCAAACTGACACCAAGCATTTAATTGAAAGAATTGGATGCTTTACCCCTAAAATGATTATCAATGAAGAGATAAAGACAGGTGAACTCGGATTTATTACTGCTGCAATTAAAGAGGTTTCACAAACCAAAGTAGGAGATACAATTATTTTATCAAATGATAAGAAAACTCAGCCATTGCCTGGTTTCAAACCAAGCCAACCAGTAGTGTTTTGTGGTCTTTTTCCAACTAATGCAGCAGACTTTAAATTCTTAAAAGATGCTCTTGCAAAATTAAAGCTTAATGACTCAAGTTTTCATTATGAGCAAGAAACCTCAGCTGCATTAGGCATGGGCTTTAGGTGTGGTTTCTTAGGATTACTTCACCTTGAGATTATTGTTGAAAGATTGGACAGAGAATTTGATTTAGATTTAATCACAACAGCTCCGAGTGTAATTTATGATATCCTACTTACTGATGATAGTAAAATTGAGCTTCATAATCCAGCGGACATGCCGGAGTTGATGAAAATCAAAACAATTTCTGAGCCTTGGATTAAAGCAACGATAATATGCCCAGATGAGTATTTAGGCAGTATTATTTCACTTTGTGAGGACAAAAGAGGCATTCAGAATGAACTGACTTATTCAGGATCAAGAGTAATACTTACATATAGGCTACCACTTAATGAAATTGTTTTTGATTTTTATGACAAACTAAAATCAATATCAAGTGGATATGCAAGCTTTGATTATGAAATTGATCAGTATATGGAAAGTGATCTTGTTCGATTAAGCATTTTGGTTAATGATGAACCTGTTGATGCCTTATCAATTATTGTTCATAGAAACTTCTCAGAGAAAAAAGGAAGAGCGGTATGTGAAAAACTCAAGGAATTAATACCAAGACATCAGTTTCATATACCTATTCAAGCAGCAATTGGAGGAAAGATAATTGCTCGAGAAACAGTACGTGGATACCGGAAAAACGTGATTGACAGAATTCACGGTGGAGGAGCTTCGGATAGAAAAAGAAAACTATTAGATAAGCAAAAAAAGGGTAAGCAAAGACTTAGAACTTACGGAAAAGTTGATATTCCTCAAGAAGCATTTATTGCTGCTTTGAAGGTTGAATAAGGAAAGGTGGCCGAGTGGTTGAAGGCGCACGCTTGGAAAGCGTGTATGCGGGTGACCGTATCGTGGGTTCGAATCCCATCCTTTCCGCCACAATAAGACTCTAAACATAGACACTCCTTTCTTGGAAGACTGAGTTAGATATAAAAACTAAATCAGAATGATGCCAATTTACAAATTTATAATTTTTTTCATACATAAACTTATAAATTGCAGACTTCATTATATTCTCGATTTTTTGATATTGAAATTCTATTGAAGTAAGTTCTGGATCGTTATACTCGATTATAACAAGCTTAGGTGAATATTTGTAAAAATCAAATAATCTTAAAGCATTTAACTCATGACCTTCAATATCTATTGACAATAAGTCAATTTTCTTGTCTTTGAAACTAGATTCTTGAATAATTGAGTTAAGAGTATCACATTTCACTTCGATTTTTTTTAATCCATTATTATTCATCCGTTCAGCATTTTTTTTGTTGACCGTTTGTACTGCAGATCTGTCATGATGAGTGTATAAAGTTATTTTACCTTTGTGATCTGATACTGCTACTTGCTTATTATAGTCATTTTTTCTATAATAATTGAACATATCTATAGAGCCTTTATCGACATCAATGTTAATGCCACTCCACCCTTTTTTATAAAGTAGGTATGTGTTAGATCCATTGATAGGATGGTAGCACCCGACATCCAGATAAATACCCTCAATCTGATTTCTGAAAAAATAATTTATTAAAAGATCTACTCCTCCAAATGAATACGAATATTTAGGCTTATTTTTTAAATATTTTTGTGAGAGGAAGTATAATATTTTTAAAATATTTCTCTTATCGGTGTAAATAAACTTTTCTTTAAGATATTTATCTAATTTCATATAGTGATTAGCCTAAAGGCCACCTGTCACAAGACCTACAAATCCAAGAATTAACCATAAGACAAGCATGGCTTTTTCATCAAACCTTTTTGTGCTTTCTATGCCTTTAATCTGCTTTCTAGCAAATAAAATTAGAAGCAATACAAGGACTATCAGATATACAATAGTAAATGCCATAAGTGATTAGTGTAGCAAGTAAGAAATAATTGTATATAAAATATATGTAATGAAATTTTTTAGACACTCTTCTTCTCTGTTAGTGATAATAGGTGGATGTGTTCTTTTATTAGTATCTTTTGGAATAAGACACTCATCTGGATTATATTTAATTCCTATTTCAGACCATATACAGACTGGAAGAGAAGTGTTTGGTTTTGCCATTGCAATTCAATTCCTCATGATTGGGATTGGATCACCAATCTTTGGAGCAATTGCTGATAAATATGGTTCATCTATTGCAGGTCTATACGGAGCAATCTTTTTCTTAATTGGTCTTTATATGATGTCTCTTGTTGAAGGATCGGGTCTCCTGATAGTTTCACAAGTAGTTTTTGGCTTTGGTTGCGCTGGATGTGGAACAGCAGTAATTCTTGGAGCTGTAGGTAAAGCAGTTACAGGCAAATACCAGACGCTTTCATTAGGCATTGTTATGGCGGCAGGTTCTCTGGGACAATTCTTAATTGTTCCACTTACAGGATTTATGATTGAAGCAACCGATTGGCAAAAGTCAATTATATATCTATGTTTTATATCTTTAATAATGATTTTGTTTGCTTTAACCCTAACAAAATCGTCTTTTAGCTCAGGAAAGGATGATCAAGCTGCTCAATCATTGACTTCTGTACTCAACGAAGCTTTTGCAAATAAAAGCTATGTGTTATTAACAGTAGGTTTTTTTGTATGTGGATTTCATGTTTCATTTGTAGCAACCCATTTACCAGCTTATTTAACTGATCTCTCATTGCCTTTATGGATTGGTTCTTGGTCACTTGCTTTAATTGGTTTATTTAATGTTTTTGGGACTTTATATTTTGGTCATTTAGGTGATCAAAATTCTAAAAAAAATCTCTTGGTCATTTTATACACGCTTCGTGCACTTTTATTTTTGGTATTTATTTTCCTTCCTAAGACTGAGATCACTGTACTAATTTTTGCTGCAATGCTTGGTATTCTATGGCTTTCAACCGTTCCTCTTACCAGTGGTATTATTTCTGTGATTTTTGGAACTAAATATATGTCTATGTTGTATGGCTTTACATTCCTTTCTCATCAAGTTGGTTCATTTATGGGCTCTTGGTTTGGAGGCCGTTTTTATGATTTTTATGGTTCATACGATATAATGTGGTGGGTATGTGTAATTCTCGGTTTTGTTTCCGCATTAATGCATTTTCCAATCACCGAAAAACCACTTAAAAAAAGAATTGCATAAGTACATATTAAATTTATTAACTATTTTATTGATTCTATTGCTAAATAAGTTTTCCACTTATCCACAAGTTAAGAAGAGAAAATAATTTTTTTTTAATTTAAAATTTTGTTTTTATAAATTAACATTCCATGTATCGGAAGAACAAAGATCGAAAGCCCTTCGGGGAGTTTGTTCGGAGTTAGTCCGGAATTTCGGGGCGAGACGGAGACCTTTCGGGGTTTTTGTAGCGCCCCGTTTTTTTTGTGCTTTGTATCTAAAAATCGGATACAAATTTCTTATGTTTTTAGACTTTACCCTTCTATATTTTTTTATTCCTTTGTTTTTTGTTATTTCTATAACTCCAGGTCTTTGCATGACCCTTGCTTTAACTATGGGTATTACCATTGGGCTTAAGAATACGATGAAAATGATGGTTGGGGAGCTCATGGGCGTACTCATAGTTGCTGGAAGCGCAGTTATTGGAGGTGGGGCAATTATTTCATCATATCCAATGACATTTCTCTTTTTTAAATATGGAGGGGGAATTTACTTAATGTTTATTGGCTATCAAATGTTCAATTCAAAAGGATCATTAGCATTAAATTTAGACGGAACACACTCTTTTGAAATTAATTTTTTAAAGCTCGCAAGTCAGGGATTCATTACTGCAGTTGCCAACCCAAAAGGATGGGCTTTTTTTATTGCTATGGTACCTGCCTTCATCAATTATGAATTAGCACTCATGCCTCAGATGTCAGCATTGGTTGTCATCATATTGATAATAGAATTCATATCTTTGATGATTTATGCAACTGGAGGACAGATGCTTGGAATTATCTTAAAAAAACAAAAAAATATTAAATTAATAAATCGTTTAGCTGGCCTACTTATGGTAGGCGTTGGAATTTGGCTAGCTCTTAGTTAGACTCTGCTTAAAAAGCATCCCCGGTCCTTTAGTTGAGTCATGCCCAGAACCGCGAAACATATGCCATATCATTGCCTGATTTGAAGATACAACAGGTTTATTCAATACGCGTTCTGCTTCATCTATTATTTTAAATGTTTTCAAATTTGTGCACGAAATAAATACGGCATCACAATCATTTTCCCCAATTTCTAATATTGCTCTCAAACTATCTCTTTCAGATATTCTTGCCACCACTGTGTCATCTGACTCATTAAATGATTTCTCATTTGATATATTAAAATTATCACTCTGAAGATTTTTTTTGAGTTTTTGAGTTACAGATTGTTCATAAGGAGAAACAAATGCAATATTCTTGCATCCAAAGCTATTAAGCGCTTCCTTAACTGCTCTTATAGGATCTGTTATAAAAGCATTTGTATGCTGCTCATTAATTAATTTATTTATTTTTTCAGAGCCAATTACCGTTGCACCTGAGGTACACGCATATCCGATACTATTAAAGTCGATTTTTGGAAGAAGTTCCACCGCAATTGGCAAATCATTTTCCATTTTTGCAAGATTTTCATTGTTGACAGATTGGTTACACGGAATCCTTGAGTGATAAATGGCCATACTTTCATCAAGTGTGCCTCTAATTTCTTGCTCAATTGTCTCATCACTTTGCAGTACGATTAATCCAAATTTCATACTGTAATAGTTTGGATCATCTAGCTCAAAATTCGTCTCCATAAAACTTATCTCGCTGCTTTTAATATTACACTTCTAGTTTCTGCAGGATCAATTACGGCATCAATCTCAAGGTGAGCCGCGGCTTCAATTGCTTTCCCTTTTTCGTACAATTGATCGACCAACTTGTTAAACAGTTCTTCTTTCTTTTTTTCGTCATTTATTTCATCAAGTTCTTTTTTGAATCCAAGCTTGATGGCACCTTCTAATCCCATCGCTCCAAATTCTCCAGTAGGCCATGCAGCTGAGTATACTGGCTGATGAAAGCTTCCCCCAGCTAACGCTTGTGCACCCAGTCCGTAACCTTTTCTCAAAAAAATTGTGATTAGAGGTATATTTATTTGCGAACCTACTTTAAAAAGAGCAGACATTCTTCTAACTGCTCCTCCTTCTTCACTATCGGGTCCAACCATAAAACCAGGGGTATCGACTAAAGAAATGATAGGAAGTTTTTGAAAATTGCAAAGCTCAATAAAACTAGACGCTTTATCAGCGGACTCTGAGTCGATAGCCCCACCTAGGTGTTGGCTGTCGCTCGCCATCAATCCAAAAGCTTTTCCTTCAATGCGTATAAGTCCTGCTACGATACTTTTCCCATACAACCGTTTGAGTTCAATAAAAGTATCTTTATCAGAAATGATATTAATAATATTTCTTACTGGATAAGACCACTTTCTATTTTTTGGCATGATATCTTTTAATTGAGTCTGATCTTCAACTTCCCAATCAACTAAATCACCTTGAAAGTAAGAAAGTATTTTCTTTGCAAAGTCTGTCGCTTCAGCTTCATCTTTTGCCACTAAATCAATGACACCATTCTTTTCATTAATCTTTGATGGACCTATTTCTTTTGGACTATATGATCCGAGTCCCCCTCCTTCAATCATTGCTGGGCCTGCCATACCAATCCAGGAATTTTGAGTAGCTATTCTAATATCTGCACATCCAAATAGAGCAGCATTTCCTGCAAAACAGAAACCATTATTTATGGCAATTCGTAAGCACCTTCCAGTGAGACCTCCCCATAAAGCAAAAGTAGGGACATGCAATCCGGCAATGCTTGTAGTGATGTCTGTATCACCCGGTCTACCACCTCCACCCTCAGTAAATATAACTATAGGTAGTTTATATTTTTTTGCTTTTTCGCAAATCCGATCAAGCTTCATATGATGAAAATAACCTTGTGTCCCCGCTAAGACAGAATAATCGTACACAATAGCAACAGCATTAGTTGACTCATTGTCTATTATATTACTATTAATTTTACAGAAGCCAGTGATAATGCCATCACCAGAAGTTTCCATCAAAAGTTCTTCTTGGCTTTTACGACTTTTTTGAGCCGCTACAGCAAATGCTCCATACTCAAGAAAGCTATCTTTATCGATAAGATCAAAAAGATTTTCTCTAGCAGTTCTTAAATTTAGTTTATGTCGTTTATTTTTTGCATTCTCTCGAAAATTATCAGTTGTTTTATTGAGCCGTTCAATAAATTCAGTAAAGTGTTTTTTTTCTTCCATATTTAACCCTATAGCATTTTTTTCAATATCTTATCCTTTTGAAAAATATGATGATATATGACAGCACTCAAATGGATAGAGAAAAGAATTAAAAGAAAATAAGCTGATAGCGCGTGGATTGCATAAAATCTATCTGCGAGATCATAGTTGTAGTAATCAATTGATATCATCATAATGATAAAATTGACTTCCTCACCGGATAATAAAAGTTTACTTATGCCACTTGTGGTAATGATTAGTAAAGTCATATAGAAAAGACCATGCACAACTCGAGAAGAAATAATCTGTATTTTGCTCATTGATGCATTATCAATTGGTTTTCTGTTAATTGATTTCCATATCAATCTTAGAAGAGTTACGTAAAAAATAGTCATGCCAATGATTATATGAATGTTTTCAATAGAGAATTTGAATTCTGAAAATTCAAGATTGTCTAAATATATTCCTAGAGGTAGTTGGAACAGTAGTATCACAAAAGTAATCCAGTGAAAAAAACGTGCGAG
>CABZLP010000018.1 GCA_902526565.1 uncultured Pelagibacteraceae bacterium
GGTGCGTTTTCAGGCCGTCTTGAGTACAAGCACATGGATACCTCTGACTCTATTCCACTTGATGAAACCCTTGAAGCACTAGGTGAACTGGTGAAGCAGGGAAAGGTTAGGGAAATAGGGCTCTCCAATGAAACGCCATGGGGCACAATGAAGTATCTTCAACATGCTGAGGTCAAAGGTCTTCCTCGCGTAGCGTCCATTCAAAATGCCTATAATTTAGTGAACAGAGGTTTCGAAATTGGTCTTTCTGAAGTTGCTGCTCACGAACAAGTAGGGTTACTTGCTTATTCACCATTAGCTCAAGGAACATTATCTGGAAAATATTTGAACGGTCAGATGCCACAAGGTTCTAGGATGGCTTTGTTTGGCGACGGTCCTCTAATGTATAGATATAAAAACGAAAAAACTACTAAGGCGGTTGAAATGTATGTTGAAATTGCAAAAAAACATGAGCTCGATCCCTCACAATTAGCTATCAGATTTTGTGACATACAACCTTTTGTCACATCTACCATAATTGGCGCGACAACAATGGAACAATTGAAAGCCTGTATTGACAGTATTCATCTCGATTTAAACAAAGAGATTATGAATGAAATCAGAAGTGTTCATAAGGAGATCCCAAACCCATCACCATGATCAAGAAACTTACAAAAACAGAAGTTACTCAAAAACTAAAACGCCTATCAGGCTGGAAAATGGTCAAAGGACGTAATGCGATTACTAAAACATTTAAATTTAAGGATTTTATGCAGGCTTTTGGTTGGATGACATCTATGGCCATATATGCGGAGAAGAAAGATCATCATCCTGAATGGTTTAATGTATACAGCACTGTAGTCGTTACACTATCCACACATGACTCAGGCGGAGTAACTAAACTTGATCTAGATATGGCTCAAGAAATGAATAAGAAAAAATAATAAGACTTCTAAGATTTATAAAAAGAAGTTGTGAGCGCAATTTTTCCTGTAGCTTTACGTGCAAGAATTGTTTCAAGAGCTTCTTGTCCTCTTTCAAGTGGAAGAACTTCTGTAACAGGTGCTTTTAATTTGCCCTCTTCATACCAACTCGTCAGTTGGTTCATATTGTCCAAATGATTTTGTGGCTCTAATGCAGTAAATTGGCCCCAAAAGACACCTACAGCTGAACATCCTTTGATCAAATAGAGATTCATAGGGATCTTAGGTATATGACCTGCTGCCCAACCAATAACTAAGAAACGTCCGTTCCATGCAATACTTCTTAATGCAGGCTCAGTAAAATCAGCTCCAACAGGATCATAAATAACGTCTGGTCCTTTGCCACCTGTAGCTTTAGCGATTTCACTTCTAAATTGTTTAACTTGATCACGGTCTGTTAAATCATAACCACCGTAATTAATTACTTCATCTGCACCATACTGTTTGCACAATTCTAATTTTTCATCAGATGACGCGGCTGCAACTACTTTAGCACCTAGAGCTTTGCCAATTTCAACAGCCGATATACCAACACCTCCTGCTGCACCTAGAACCAATAATGTTTCACCTTCTTTGAGTTGGCCACGATTTTTTAATGCGTATTGTGATGTGCCATAAGTCAATGTAAAGCAAGATGCCGTGGTAAAATCCATACTGCTTGGCTTTTTATAAATTTGAGCAGCACTGACAATTACTTGTTCTCTGAAGCCTCCAAAACCTGTCATGGCAACAACCTCATCACCAACTTTCCAATCTGTGATACTTTCACCGACTGCACTAATGGTTCCTGATATTTCACCGCCTGGTGAAAAAGGAAGAGGGGGTTTTACCTGATACTTATCTTGTATGATTAAGGTATCAGGAAAGTTAACTCCAGCAGCATGCACATCTACCAATATCTGACTCTTCTTTATTTCAGGAACTTCAACATCCTCATAAACCAATGAACTTGGAGGTCCGAATTCTTTGCAAACAATTGCTTTCATAAATGTGAATCTCGATATAAATTACAGACTATGAAATTTATTAATTTCAAACTTATTCTATCAATATTACTGCTGAGTTCAATAAATGCTTTTGCGGTCATGGATGTTGTGCATCTTGGCTCTTTTGGCAAAAGTGGAGCATGGCAAGCAAAAGAATTTAAAGATGGAACATCCAAAATTTGCTACATCATTTCAAAACCGATTGCGACCAATCCCTCAGATCTAAATCGCGGTGAGCATGCTTTAATGATTACAAATTTCCAGGAAGATGGGACTTCTCATGAAGCTAGTGTAGATACAGGATTCACCTTTAAACCGAAAAGCATGGTTGAAGTCAGTATCAATAACAGCAACTACAAATTTTTCACAGTTGAATCAAGAGCCTGGCTAGCAGATGGTGAAAATGATAAGAAACTCATAAAAGATATGAAGAACGGAGCACGCGTCAAAGTCAAAAGCATATCAAGCAGAGGAACCAAAATAACAGATACATATTCACTCATTGGATTTACAAAAGCATTAGCGGCGATCGACGAAGCCTGCTCATAAACAAACATGACAGATGAAAAATCAGACTTAATTGGACTAAGTCAATCGGAGATATACGAATCTTTGATCATGAATGATCTCATCAAAGCAAAAGATAAATTTCGCGCTAAGCAAATATGGCACTGGCTTTATAATAAAGGTGAGACTGATTTTGAAAAAATGAGTTCGATCTCTAAAGAGTTAAGGTCAGCACTCCCCCAGTTTTATAAAATTAAAAGACCAAAAATACAAACGCATGAAAAATCTATTGATGGAACACAAAAATGGTTATTTAAACTCAATGATGGAAATCTCATAGAGACAGTTTTTATTCCCGAAGACAATCGAGGAACTTTGTGTGTGTCATCACAAGTAGGCTGTACATTAAATTGTACATTTTGTTATACAGGTACGCAAAAGTTAGTCCGTAATTTAACCAGTGAAGAAATTGTTTCACAATTACTCGTCGCTAAGGATGAATTATCTGATTGGTCCAATAAACATGGAAGAAAGATTTCAAATGTTGTTTTCATGGGAATGGGGGAGCCTCTCTATAATTATAAAAATGTCAAACAAGCTGCAGAAATTATGGGCGATAAGGAGGGAATTCAATTATCAACAAAGAGAATAACACTGAGTACATCAGGCATAGTCCCTGAAATAATGAAATGGGGAGAAGAGGTGGATTCTAGACTTGCGATATCGTTGCATGCGACAAACGATGAGTTACGTAATGAAATTGTACCAATTAATAAAAAATTTCCGTTAAAAGAATTGATTAAATCTTGCCGAGAATATCCAAGAGCTAAAAATGCAAAGCGCATCACGTTCGAGTATGTGATGCTCAAGGGGGTCAATGACGGTGTGGCCGATGCACGTAAACTGGTTAAATTAATTTCAGGAATTCCCGCAAAAATTAATCTTATCCCCTTTAACCCATGGCCTAATTCGCCCTATGAATGCTCTGATAAAGAGCAAATTAAGAAATTTAGTGACATCATTAAAAATGCAGGTTATGCAAGCCCTGTTAGAAAAACAAGAGGGCAAGATATTATGGCTGCATGCGGTCAACTCAAGTCCTCAAGTATAAAAGTAAGAAAAAGTGAACTTAGAAATCATGAATAAAGTAAATAAAGTTGTTCTTGCTTACTCAGGTGGGCTCGATACATCCGTTATATTAAGATGGCTTAAAGAAACCTACTCGTGCGAGGTAGTTACGTTTACCGCAAACTTAGGCCAAGATGAAGATTATGATCTGGTTGAGAAAAAAGCAACTCAACAAGGTGTTAAAGAAATATTCATTGAAGATCTTAAAGAAGAATTTGTCCGTGATTACGTATTCCCAATGTTTAGAGCTAATCCACTGTATGAAGGCTACTATCTTTTAGGCACATCTATCGCGAGACCTTTGATTGCACAAAAACAAATTGAAATTGCAAACAAAGTGAGTGCCGATGCTGTTTCACATGGTGCAACAGGGAAAGGTAATGATCAAATTAGATTTGAATTGGGTTATTATTATCATAAACCTGATATTAAAATTATCAGTCCATGGAGAGAATGGGATCTTACATCCAGAACATCTCTGGTTGAATATGCTGATCGACACGGCATTGAAATTGCCAAAGACAAAAGAGGGGAACAACCTTTCAGTATTGATGAAAATATTTTGCACTCTTCTGCTGAGGGCAAAGTCCTTGAAGATCCTTGGGAAGAAGCTCCCGATTATGTTTATACAAGATCCGTATCACCAGAAAATGCTCCTGATACTCCAGAAGAAATTACTATTGAGTTCAAACAAGGCGATGCCTGCGCTCTCAACGGACAAAGCATGACACCTTTTGAATTGTTGAAAGCCTTGAACGAGATGGGTGGAAAACACGGTATTGGTAGGGTCGATTTGGTTGAAAATAGGTATATCGGCATGAAATCTAGGGGAATATACGAGACACCTGGTGGAACAGTCCTCTATCACGCTCACAGAGCTATAGAAAGTATAACACTAGACAAAGAAGCAGCTCACATAAAAGATGAGCTGTCTCCTAAGTATGCAGAACTAGTCTACAACGGCTATTGGTTTTCACCAGAGAGAGAAATGATGCAATCCATGATTGATAAATCTCAGGCAAATGTAGAAGGTAAAGTGAGACTAAAACTCTATAAAGGCAATACCATGATCACAGGTCGTGAGAGCTCAATGAGTTTATACAATCCCAATCTAGCAACTTTTGAGTCAGATGATATATACTCACAAAAAGATGCTGAAGGCTTCATCAAATTGAATGCTTTAAGATTAAGAGAGAAAAAATAGTTATTGTTGCTGTCGTATTGCGGCGTCAACTGTGTTTTTCAATAAACATGCGATTGTCATTGGTCCAACACCTCCTGGTACAGGCGTAATAGCTGAAGCTACACTTAATACTTCATCAAAATCAACATCGCCAACAAGTTTTGTCTTGCCTGGATTTTCTGGATGATCAACACGATTGATACCAACATCAATAACGATCGCACCTTCTTTAATCCAGTCTTTTTTAACCATCAGTGGTCTGCCTACTGCTGCAATAACAATATCTGCTTGTCTAGAAAGTTCTTCAATATTTCTTGTTTTCGAATGCACAATAGTCACGGTACAGGACTCCTCTAAAAGTAGTTGTGCCATAGGTTTCCCAACGATATTGGATCTGCCAATAATAACAGCATGCATCCCTTTAAGATCAGCAACAGATTTCTTTAACATTAAATAACAGCCAAGAGGAGTGCACGGTGTAAATGTTTTATTTAATAGTTCACCGCCAATTGAGTTTCTGCCAACATTAACTGCATGAAATCCGTCAGCGTCTTTAATGGGATTAATTGAATCGATGATCACTCTTGAGTCTATATGTGATGGTAGCGGTAATTGAACAAGTATACCATTGACTTTGTTGTCTTTGTTTAGATTATCAATAAGCTTCAATAATTTGCTCTCAGTAACAGTTTTATCCAAAAAATGGTCCTCTACATCCATACCAATTTCTTTTGCCATTTTCGTTTTAGTATTTACATAAACTTGACTAGCTGGATCTTCACCCACCAAGACAACTGCAAGAGTTGGAACTTTACTATAGTCCTTTTTAAAGGCCTCTACCTTAACAGCAGTTTCTGCACGCAAATCAGCAGCTATTTTTTTTCCATCAATTAATTTATTTTCGTCCATAATTTACAATGCGATTGTCATGTAAAAATATTCAAAAAGTAGATTTCTAATAAAGTACAAAATCAAAATTAAAACTACTGGAGATATATCAATCCCACTAAGGTTTGGCAGAAAATTTCTTATAGGGTTAAGTAGTGGGTCGGTTAATCTCTTAGTTCCATAATAGACTGCTATAATAATTCTATTTTGTGTATTGAAAATATTCATAGCTATCAACCAGCTAAAAATAACATTAATGATCAACACCCAAGTATAAAGATTGATAACTTGATCAAAGAGAATAATAAGTGAATTCATAAATTAATATCTTTCAATAAGTAGTTATCTAAAAATGAGTCTAACCATAAATTTATTTTTTTACCATGTTTAAGTCGATGAGTAAGTTGTTCACGTCGATTTTGTGCACCTTTTTCTTTCAGCATATACCCTGCATAATATAACCATCGAAGATGCATCTTTAAATTAACCTCGGGATGAAATTGAATAGCTAAAGCATTTTTATATCGGAATGCTTGCTCTCTAAATAGATCACCATTAGCAAGGATTTCGCATGAACGGGGCACAGTAAAACCTTCTCGGTGCCACTGAAAAAACTTTTTCTGACTTTGGAACATCTTATGGCCATCTCCAGTGGGATTAATGTCAAAAAAACCAATTTCAAGTGTAAGGTCATGTGATTTCTGGACTGTCCCACCAAGGTTCTTGGCCAGCATTTGGGCGCCTAAACATATTCCCAAAAACGGCTTATTTGATTCGAGTACTCTGGAAATCCAGTCTATCTCGTATTTTATGTAATCAAGGTCATCATTAGCACTCGGCGGCCCGCCATAGATGACCGCTAAATCATGCTCATCCATATTCTCTGGAAGTTTTTCCCCAATTACTGGTCTTCTTACATCTAGTATGTAGCCACGCTTTCTTAATTTGATACCAACATCACCAGTGCTTGATCTAGGTTGATGAACGACCATTAATGCAGTTTTTTTATTCATAGATAAACTATGAAACTACATTGCGCTTAAGCCGCCATCAAGAACAATCTCTGACCCTGTCATGAACTTAGACTCTTCTGATGCCAAATATAAAACGGCATAAGACACGTCGTCTGTGTCACCAATTCTATTCATTGGAATTTGCCTTGATAACTTAGCAATAGCTTCGGCCTCCCCAAAAGCTTGCTTTATTGGATCAAGAATAGGTGTATTTACAAAAGCAGGATGAATTGAATTACATCTCACGTCATATCCTTTTTTTGCACAAAACAGGGCTACTGATTTTGAAAGGTGGCGTACACCTGCTTTAGATGAATTATAGGCAGCCGTATTCCAACCAGCAACTATACCAGAAATAGATGAAATATTAATAATTGAACCATGCCCATACTTGCCCATAATAGGGACTGCATACTTACAACCAAGAAAAACACTATCAAGGTTAACGTGATGTACTTTTTTCCATATATCAAAATCAGTTGATACAACGTCAGCACCTAGACTAATACCTGCACTATTTACTAAAATATTTATTTTTCCCTGATCGTTTTCAGTTTTATTTATTAATTCAACCCATGAGTCTTCTTGAGTGACATCATGAAACAGAGTTTGGAATTGAGACTGACTAAAATCATTTAAGCGATCTGGCATTGAGTCTAATACCTCACGATTTACATCAGTAATTACAACTTTGGCTCCTTCTTTAAGAAGTAAACGTGCTGCAGCAAATCCTAGACCAGAAGCTGCTCCAGTAATAATTGCAACCTTGTCCTGTACTCGCCCCATTCTATCCTAAATCTAATTTGAAATAACTATCCTGAGAAGTTGAGTCTTCTGATGAGAAATTATCAAAACATTCAGACATGCTATGCTTTCTAAAACCTTTTTCTCCAGCTAATAGAAATTCATCACTTCCTAAGTATATAACAGAAGTATTACTTAGACGATCAGACCTCACACATGTTTCTATATTTTTTTTTCTATATAAGTCAATTATTGAAATCGCACCTCCATTTCCACTGATAGCAATGCGTCCGTCGTCAAGTGTAACTGCATTAGTTAAACTATTTTTTGAACCTATATTTAGCTTTGTAAAACCTAACGTCTTACATTCACCTGAGAAATTGCCACTTTCATAACAAGCTAAAGTAGTAATTGCATCGCTTGGTATTCTGTCATCTTGTCCATACTGCGTTATCAAAGTTAGATTTCCAGACATTCCCAGAAGAAGCGACTGTCCATCATCAACTTTGATACCTGCCCAATATGAACCATCATAATCAGTATTTACTGCAAGCCAGTTGAGTCCTCTATCATCTGATATATAATATTTCCCCAACTCTCCTACAGCATAAACTTCATTTTTTGCTGATTTTCTCCAAATTTGCGCATCTGCATATGCAAAATTTAGATGAGGTTGGAACTCATCATCATCAAGAAACAAGTATCCCCATGTCTGACCTCCATCTACTGTTCTTAATGAAAGAGCGAAAGCACCTATTGCAATTCCTTCCATGTCGTCAAACATATGTATTGAAAGTAATGGTGCATCCCAATCAATATCTTCATACTGCCTAATCCAATTTTTACCATAATCGTTTGAATGAAGAATTGTTGCATCGTGACCAGTCACCCAACACGATTTCTTACTCGAACAACTGATATCAGTAAATGTACTTGTATAGGGTACGCTTTCAGCTTGAATCCAGCTATCTCCAAAATCATCCGAATAAAGAATAATTCCATGTTCACCTGCTGCGTAAATTCTATTATCTATTTTCTCCATTGCATTAATTAAGGACTGTGATGCCAGCGCTGATTTTGCAGCATAGCCTGATCCATAATTGAAGTTAGATGAAGATACTGAACTCACGTTGAGAAGTAGAAAAGTGAAAAATATAGATAATATCCGCGACATTTTTTTTTAACTAAATTAAAACCCGACTGAAAGAATTCAAGCCGGGTTTTATGTTAAATTTTAATAGTGGTAAAGTATTTTACCTTGCGTATCTTCTTAGACCATCCGGCGTGTAAAAGCTAACAGCCTTTTCTTCACCATTATAGATTGATCCACGTGGCTGAACTGCAGGACCAAACAAGTTGGTTCCAACGTAAGTTCTCGTAGCAAAGTCAAATGTATACTCACCTTGAACATTGCATGTAGTATCTTCAAGTCCTTGACCACCCATATTACCTTGTACAGTTGTTTGGTAACTTGCGCGCATTAAATCTTGATTGCCGTCATACATATCATGGTAAAGAAGCATTCCTGGATTACCATCCATATAGTAGAAAGTTCTTGATGCATATAGATGTCTTTGACCAGGTTTTAGCTGCGCATGAACGATATGAACATCCATCTCCTCAAAACGAACAACATCTGGATTTGGATGATTTGGTGTAAAGGTATTTTCAATCGTTGAGTCAGCAAGCATATCGTTATTGTTAGGAACAATCATTTTTTTCATGCCTTCGTAAGACCAGTCGTATTTATCTTGTGCACCATTAAATCCACCGTAAGAGTCAATTGTTTGGATACCGCCACCTGCAGCCGTAAGAGAGTCATAAGAAATATCTGGTGCTCTTCTTACTCTACGTGTAGCTGGAGCGTATTGCCAAGCTTTACGAGGTTGCATATAGCTATCGATAAAATCATGAACAAGTGTCACTAGACCCGCACTTCTCGGTGGGCCTAAGTTCTTTTGCATAAATAACGCAAATATATTTTTATTTGCATACATTGTCTTTGTGTTTGGATTTACAGGGAAAGAAATTGTTGTTTCTTGTTGACCTGTTGTGATAGCCCCATCAGCTGTTACACGTGCTGACGTTTGAACTCTATCCACTGCACTAACTGAACCTGCAAACATTCTGTAGTTCCATACAAAGTGCTGAGCGTGAGAGGGATCAGGGAAAGGTATTTGTCCCATGTTTGGTAATTCAAGTCCCTCATTGTCATTAATCATAGTGCCATTGGATTGACTAATGGCCATAATGTCTGAATCCATTGTACATCTACCACCAGATTCATATACATCCATGCGGAAAGTATCAGGATACGCAGAAAACATATTTATCATACCTGGTGTCAACATCGCAGAATATTCTGCAACGTTGTCAGCTGTAACAGAGTATTTTATATGTCCATCAGCAGATGCAGACGATACTGAAAATGCCAATACAGACGTTAGTGTTATTATTAATTTTTTAATGTTAAGTTTATACATTATTTTACCTTCCCTTAATTAAAATGCGTATGACACGTTAGCCGAAATGTAATCTCTATCCCATGACAAGTTATCCATTTCGTCACCAAGTTGATTTACATAACTAAGTCCTACATTCATATCACCATTTGAAAAATTACTTGTTAATGATAATGATTGTCTACCAGGAACAAAGCCACCTAAAGTAGTTGGACCATAACCATGGAAATCATGCGACCACACTACACTTGGACTGAAAGTCCAAGCTGTGTTTTGGAAATTGTTATAAGTTGCTATACCAACTAGTCTATAAGTCATAGAGAAATCGTCAGCATTATTTTTGCTCTCACAATATGAACCATTTCCAAATAGTGGATCAGTCTGTGACGAAGCTAAATGCGTTGCACCATCTAGTGCCTTGATAGCATTGAATGTTGTTCCAGCCAAGTTTGCTCCACCACATTTTGCTCCACCAACACCATCTCGGTAACCACCTCGGTTGATTGGTTTAGTATCAGTGAGATCAGGTATGCTCACAAATCCAAGTTCTGTCAGCAATACAGTCCCGTCAGCTCCCATTGCAGCAGTCGCTGGATGAGAAGCAGTAAACGTGGATGTAGTTCCAATAGTTCCTGATATTACGTCATACTCAAAATAAGGAGTAGTATAGAAATCACCAGCAGCAACTGTCGCCAATGAAATTGCTGGCAAGTTTGAACGTTTGAAAGTGCCAGCATTTGTAATCATTTCTGCAGACGTACCATCCGGGTCAACGTTAGCTTGGTAAGAAGCTAGTGCAGTAGCAAAACTACCGGCCATTCCCTGAATAACACCCATTGTTAGAAGCTGAGTCGCACCTACTGCATCAGACAACTGTTGTCCTTGTTCTGCCGGAGCAGTATGCAATGGATGATCAGGACGATATGTTAACTCAGCCTGAACTGTCGTTGAACCAATATTAGTATTCATGCTCACGCCCATCGCTTGAAGATTTTCAGGATACATAAATTCATATTCTGCCAAATTAAGAGGTGTTATCGCGGCACCAAGAAGTGCAGCTGCACCTTGAAGAGTTGCCGTTCTACTGAATACGCCTGCAAGCGTTGCACATTTAGTCGAGTCAAAGTAGAGCTCTCCATTAATTTCTGTGTAGAGATAAGCATCTAAAGCATTTGCTTTTTCTTCAGATGTGTAAAGCGTACTTGATGACGTTCCTCTACCATCATTATACAAATCATTAACTAAATGAGGGTTCATATAAGCACCACAAGCACCAGAACCAAATGCGAGGTCACCTAGCATACTTCCTATAGCAGTTTTACCTGCAGTTTCAGTTTCATTTAGAGTCACAGCACCTGTTCCCGCCATTGAGCCCAAGTTTGATAAATAGCCCGCTTCAGTCAGACCTGATGCTGATGCTAGAGTAAAGGCTCCAAATAGGTCTCCTGCATAAATACCACGTTGTCCTTTATATCTTATGTATGGCACTTTACTATCGTATTGCGTAAAGTAAAATCCAATATCAACACCTGTACCGATTTCGTCAAGATAAGTTCTTAATGCAAATCCATACTGATCTTCACCATCAGCATACATATGGCCATTGCTCTGAAGTTCAATTACTCCGATTTTCTTGCCACCTTTTTTTGTATATTCATCCCAGTTCTGGTAGCCATGTAAAACACCCGCAACACCTCCTGGCGCCATTGCTGCAAGTGTATGAATATCACCTGCAGTACCACCGAATGCTGCTGCAGCGCCATAGCCAAGAATACCAGCCTTAGCAATTAAAGAGGCAGCATTGTTGCTTGTGAAATATCCACCTAAACCTGTACCCATAAGATACTGAGCGCCAAGAGTAGCATTGGAACCTGCATTCCATGCCGCTACAGTAGTGGCATTACATCCCTGAGAATCACCGACAGCAATTAAGTAACCACAAGCTCGATTTCGCGCATCACCCGTATGACTTCCAAACGATCCACTGAAGATTAGTTTATCACCATTTTTAGAGGCTACTTCACTTCCGAAGAAAGTACCTGCCTCATCTATTTCAATATGTTCATCATTGAACTGATAGTATCCTTCAAAAGACCAGCCACCACCCAAGAAACCTTCGATAGATATTTGTTCTGTTGGAATCAAAGCTTCTTTAATTGATGCTCCAGGCACTCTCAATGAAACAAGATCTAGAGCGTTTGTCGTTAAGCCATTCATACCCACAGGAATAAAAGTAGACTCACCCCAGTTGGTTACAAATCTACCTGCTGTTATTGATACATCTTCATAGTCTGTTGTTATGTAAGCATTTAGCAAATCTATATCTGACTCAATGTTATCAAGTTGAGCGGCAGTAAAAGGTTTGAAAACAGGGTTAGTGAAAGAGTCAATTGCATTATAGCTACCTACAAGAGATAAATTAACACCCACACCGGCGTCAGTTGTACCAGTAATTTCTGTGAAAACTCTTGTTGTTGCATCAAATATGTCACCACCATCAAAGTTCATATTTCCATCATCTGCATTTTCACCAATATAATCACGGGGAGAGTCTCCAGAATTGCCATAGCCATCCATTTTTCTTTTCGCACATCCCTCGCCATCAGTGAGATATGTGGATGCTGAAGATGAGGCAATTGCAGTCCCACCGTAACCACCGTTGTTAAC
>CABZLP010000019.1 GCA_902526565.1 uncultured Pelagibacteraceae bacterium
CAACCACTTGTCAGATTGTAAATTCCAGCAAAATAAATAAGCTCAGTTTTTATTGAATGAAAAAAAGGTTTTTTTTCTTTTTCTAATCTTTGCCATTCAATCCATCCACTCGCCACAAAAACGCATCGCATGGAACCTCTAAAAGATGGCTTTTCAAGTAACGTTTCATGGCGACAATTAATAAGATTCATATCTTCTTTCCATTTTGGAGAATACGACCACTTAATCATTTCAGGTTTCGGTTTAAGCACTAAAACATTTTGAGATGGGGCAATATTATATGATGCTGGTACTCTAGTTTTAAATTTTTTTTCAACCGCTTCTGTATCTGAAAGTACATAACGCCCACACATCAAACTAATGAATCGTTAATTAATCTTAATCTGTCTTGAGATTTTTTACTTGAGGGAATAATTTCTAAAATTCGTCGATATGTTGCTGCAGCACCTACCAGGTCATCTTTAATTAAGTAAATTTCCGCTAAACCATCAAGTGCGCCAAAATGACGAGGCTCTAGGTATAACGTTTTTTTAATATCTGATATAGATTTATTTAATTCACCTTTTAAAAAATAAACAGTGGCTCTCTTGTTCCACCCTTCGGCAAATTCTGGGCTTTGCTCAATAACTTTTGAAAATAATTCAATTGCGTTATCTAATTCTCCAACATCCATGAATTGATTGGCTTCATCAAATAAAATCTGAGTTTCTTGATTATCGGCTATAGACCATATATCCCATATATTAAACAGAAGCTTACTGGCTTCCATATTATTAGTGCTTAAAAATAATTTATCAAAAAGCTCAATTAAACGACCATCTTTTTGATCTGCATGAGCAAAATTTGAAAAGAGAATTATGAGAATGATTAATCTCTTCACTTTAGATCGCTCCAATATTCTTGGTATTTTTTACTGTTGGTAGAATCCTCTCTAAAATGATCAAATAAGGCTTTTGACAAACTAAGGTTGTTATTAACTTCTTCACCGTTAGCCATTTTTAAAATTTGTCGATAGCACCAATATACTTGAGCGGCTTTATTATTAGACCTCATCAATGCAATCGGACTGTTAAGGCCAAATATCCAAGGTCCAAATTGGAGAATATTCTCATAAAGTGTAGCTGACTTTTTTTCTCCACTTATCAATTCATTAATAATTTCAGGTTCGGAACATAAGGGTCTTCCAAGACCTATAACATCACAGGCTCCGCTATTAAGTGCATTATTCATTCCTTCAGCGGTACGAAAACCTCCAGTAACCGCGAGGGGAATTGAAAGAAACTTTTTGATTTCCTCTGCATATTTTAAAAAATAAGCTTCTCGAACAACTGTACTTCTTTGAGGTTTTATCGTTTTCATTTTTTTTAGGTTAAAAGAGTCAATCTCTAAAGCTGCAAAATTTTCATATGTGCCTCCAGAAATCTCAAGCAAATCCAATGAGGTTAAATGTAGTAGTTTGGCAACTTCGATACTTTCTTCATGGGTAAAACCACCTTTTTGAAAATCTGATGAATTTAATTTTATAGATATGGGAAAGCTATTTCCAACTTTTGCCCTTATCCCATCAATAATACTAATCAACAATCTTGACCTATTTTCTATACTTCCACCCCATTGATCAGTTCTATTATTAATGTTTGGAGACAAAAATTCTGATAATAAATATCCATGCGCTGAATGTAGTTGTACGCCAGTAAAACCAGTTTGTTTTGCAATTTCAGCAGCGTTAATGAATCGATCAATGATATCCAGAATTTGAGAATGTGAGAGTTCCTCGGGTACTCCAAACTTCAAAACTCCACCTAAAGTCGGCATAGGTTTGACTGAAGGTGCTACTGATTTTTTATTGATAGAAAATGGGGTCTGACGCCCTGCGTGACTGAGCTGCATCCATAACTGGGTATTATTCTGTTTTCCAGCCTGAGACCAATTTGCTAGAGCTGCTAAGCTTTCATTTGTTTGCGTCCCTTCTATAACGACATTTCCAGCGCGCTCAATGTACCGATGGTCTATTTGTACATTACCAGTAATTGAAATTCCTGTACCCCCTTTTGCCCAGCGTTCATATAGTTTTACATGACGTTTGTTTGCTAATGCATCACTATTTGCAATACCTTCCGTCATTGCAGATTTTAAAAATCTATTTTTTATCTCTACACCGCAAGGAAGTTGCAATGTTTTATCAATTTTCATAATTTCTTAAGTATAACTTTATATAATTTCCTCGGAAACTTTCCCTCAATAAAATCATCAATTTTTATTAATTCAAACCCATTTAGAAGCTTCTTTATTTTTTCTATCGAAAAAAAATGTATGATAAATCCATCATTTTCATATAAATCCTCATCTCTATGAATGCCATTTCTGTAATCACCGTCCAATGTATTACGAACAGTAAAAATATTTATACCTCCCTTTTTTAATATTCTTAAAACTTCATTATTTAGTGATATAATCTCATTCATCGAAAATGCCATACAGTAAAGCATGTGAGAATAGCATGCTTCAAAGCATTCATTCTTGTAAGGTAAGGGCAATCTCATATCATGAACCTTAGGTGTAATAAAATTTTCTAAACGATTCGTTCTACTTTTTTCACTTATGTCATTAATTGCTTTTTTGCTGTAGTCTAAAGAGTCAATTTTGAAACCTTGTTTGGCGAAATATAAAGTATCACGACCCTGACCAGCTCCTATTTCTAAAACTTTATTAATTCTATGGGATTTGAATATTTTTGCAGATTGGATAGCAGCTATACTGGGATCTGTTCCAAACATCTCAGGCTTATTTAGGAAATTATATTCCCAATGCTGAGATTGTTTGGATAAGAGTTTACTATCCAATTTATTTTGAAGGGTCGGGTACCTTACGTAAGTAAGGTTTTACAGTTTCCCATCCATCAGGATAAATTTTTTCAGCTTCTTCATTCTTTATAGCTGGAAGTATCACAACATCCTCACCTTTTTTCCAGTTTGCAGGAGTTGCAACTTTATGATTTGCCGTGAGCTGCATTGAGTCAATAGCTCTAAGTATCTCGTGAAAATTTCTTCCCGTAGCCATTGGGTATGTTAGATACAAGCCAATTCTTTTGTCGGGCCTTACGACAAATATTGTTCTAACCGTCTCATTATCCACAGCAGTTCTTCCCATGGATGATGTACCAGCATCACCTTCAAGCATATTAAAAAGCTTTGCGACTTTTAAATCTTCGTCAGCAATTATTGGATAAGTTGGCCTAATTCCAGAAACATCTTTAATGTCATCAAGCCATTTTACATGATCTTCAACACCATCGACACTTAGTCCAATTACTTTTACATTTCGTTTATCAAATTCATCTTTCATTCCAGCCAATACACCCAATTCAGTAGTACAAACAGGTGTGAAATCTTTTGGGTGAGAAAACAGTACTCCCCAACTATCTCCTAGCCATTCATGAAAAGATATGTCCCCTTCTGAAGTCTTAGCTTCAAAATCTGGACAAATGCTATTTATTTTTAAAGTCATTTCATTCCCCTTTATTAATTTAGAATTATTATAAACAAGATTGCTTTCTGTTCAAATTTTTGTAAGATATTGATTCAACATGATTTTTAAACAACTTTTTGACGAGAAATCATCTACTTATACATATATCGTTGCCAGCGGCAAAGGTCGTGAAGCTTTAATTATTGATCCAGTAATAGAGCATACTGCTATTTATACTGATTTATTTAATGACTTAGATTTAAGTTTAGTAAAAACCATTGATACACATATTCACGCTGATCATATTTCTGCCATGGCAGAACTAAAAAAAATAACAAATTGCGAAACAATTATGGGAGAACATTCAAAATCTGAAGTAGTAAGTTTAAAAGTAAAAGATAATGAAAAAATAAGTATAGATGGAGTTAATTTAGAAGCCCTATACACCCCAGGGCATACGGATGACTCGTATTGCTTTGTAATGAAAGATCGTATTTTTACTGGTGACACACTTTTAATAAACGGTACTGGTAGGACTGACTTCCAAAATGGAAGCTCAAGTGAAGCGTATGATTCTCTTTTTAATAAAGTTTTAAAATTACCAGAAGAGACTTTGGTATACCCCGCACACGATTATAAAGGTAATAAATTTTCTACAATCGGTGGTGAGAAGAAAAATAATCCAAGGCTTCAGGTAAGTACAGCTGCTGAATATGCAGATATTATGGATAACCTTAATTTAGCTAATCCACAAATGATGGATGTGGCCGTTCCAGCAAATTTGAAAGGTCTGTCTTTAAACGATTTATGATGAATATGTTAATTAGACTCTAACCAACTAACTACTTCACTGATAAAAAAATCATCTAAATGACTATTTGCTATTGATGGGAACATATGTCTTCCCCAATCAGTTTCTGAAGTTTCAATTGATATAACTTTGTTTTTTGCAGCCCATTTTTTAAAATTGCTTTTAATTTTATTTGCATTCACTAACAAGTCATTTTCATCATAAAAGACAAGTGCAGACGTTGATATTGTATTATATGCAATGCTATCAGTCGCAAACGGTATACGAGCTATCTGATAGAAAATGTTTGTATCAAAATCAGTTGCAAAATAATTTTCCCATTGTTCGTTTTCTGGTAACTTCATAAAAGATCTTGGATTACAATCTATGAGCCAACATAAGCTTCCTGTTCTATCAACAAGACTCACAATTAATGAGTTTATGAATGCAAAAGGTGATAAACCTGAATTTGCTGGAGCAAACAAAATTAAGGTATCAATTTTTTTTGAAAGAAGTTCATCATTAGCCGCGAGCATTGAAAGCGCCCCACCAAGTGAGTGGCCAATTAAAACTATGTTTTCTCCAATTCTTTCACCTATGATTATGGCCTCGGAAACATCATGCATAATCTTTTCAATTTGCATTTCTTTTGTACCTTCATATGAACCCCCGTGACCTGAAAGTCGACTAATAAAGAGATTTGCATCAAGTTCTTTAGATAATTTTTCTAAAAAATCTTTTGATTGGTATCCAGTAGTTGTGAAACCATGAATAAAAACAATCGAATATTTTGTTTTATCTTTAGTATTATTATTCCAATAAATTCTTTTTTCAGCATTAGGAAATATTCCACTTACTTGAGACTCTTTTTGCAGAAGGTAGCGATCTACATCTTCTGGTATATTAGAAACACTTGGAAAATCTTTTGGAAGTTTTTCAACTGAAAAAAATGGGAATATAGCTATGCCAATCCAGACGACAAAGATAATTATGATAGCGAGTAATGAATAGAGTATTTTTGTCATCATAATATTCTATGATATTAGCTAATGATTAAAATACTTACTAGCATACTAAGATTTTTTTGTCCCCGTTGGATGTGCAGTTCCATCAATCACGAGTTTCGGCTCAATACCTACATCAATTAGTTCAGGTCTGCTGTTAAGATAATTTTCAATTTGGGATAGTGAATTAATATCCTCTAAAAATTGCTCTAATCTTGGATATTTCTTAATTAAATTTGAATCCAGCTCTCTAGAAAGATCAAGGTGATGAAAAGTTGCAAAATCACAAGCTCGTGGTTCATTATCAATAAAAAATATATGTTCATTTGATTTTAATATTTTTTCTAATTCTTCAAATCTAGTTTGAAGAAAAGGCATCATATCGTCTCGTTTTTTTATAAAATCATCCCCTACGGCAAAATTCACGGTAGGATTAAGTGGCAAAAACAGTTCCTGTGCACTCAGTAAAATAGCACTCGCTTTAGCATCCTGAACTGGTTCTTTTAATTTTAGGCCTGCAATATTTTCTATAAAATTTAGTATCGCTATACTCTGACAAATGTTATGTTTATCATTGACCACTATCATAGGAAGTTGTTTAAAGGGAATTTGAGGTTTAACTTCTTGCCATTCTTTGCCGAAGTAATCCCATGACATAATATAATTATATTTAATATTCAAATAACGCATAAGAAGCTGAGGCGCCTCTGCCAGTGCACGCATTTTAAAATAAATCAAATCAATTTTCATTTTGCTATTTTCCATACGCGGCAACTGTTGTTCTATGTAATAGTCTTTCTTGACCTTCATAGCCTCCTGTTGCTCTATGTAATACACTTCTATTATCCCACATAATTAACATATCTTTTTTCCATTTGTGCTTATATATAAACTCCTCCTGGCACTGCCAAGCACTTAACTCCATCAGTAATTTCAGTGCGTCTTGATTATCCATCCCATCAATACCGATGATGTAACCGATCGTACCATAAATGCCCTTCCGTTTTGTTTCAGGATGTTCTTTAATTATAGGGTGCAATTGCTTTAAAAATGCTTCATTAGAAGCGCGTATATCCATACTTCGTCCCATTTCTCTGTCTTTATGCCCGTAACCACCCCCAGGAGAATAAGGAATCAAAGCAGAGTGAATTGCTTGTTTGCCCTCAAGTTTTTCTCTAAGCGAAGATGGCATTTTTTCCAACGCCAAATGTTGGTTAGCAAATAAGGTATCACCACCTTGAGATGGAATAATTTTTCCATAAAGACAAGTACCCGCTGGCGGGTTTTCTTGAAAACTCCAGTCTGTATGCCAATTGTCAGCAAAAATTGGAACCTTTTCGTCCGCTGTTCTTTTTACAGCAATAATATTTTTTCTCCCAGGTATTGAAGCAATAAATGGATCATCTCCAAAAGATCCAAAACATAGGGTGAAACGCTCTAAGTCATCATCAGATAACGCTTGATCTGGAAAACTCAGCACATGATGTTTCAGCCAATGCTCTCTTATTTCTTTAATTTGACTTTCAGATAGGTCTTTTTTTAAATCAATTCCTGAGATCCGCGCACCACAAGATTGGCCTAATTTTTCCACTTTTAAACTCATATCTAAGTATACTTTGTCAATATGAAATAGCTATTGAAATAGACAGGTGTGAGCATAGTTAACTTCTTATGTATATTGCAATGAATAGGTTTAAAATTACTAAAGGGAACGAAGATACATTTGAGAACCTCTGGAAAAATAGGGAGTCCTATCTTGATGAAGTAGAAGGATTTCTTAGTTTTAATCTTTTAAAAGGTAAATCTCTCAGCGATCATACTCTTTATGCATCTCACAGCACTTGGAAAAGTGAAGCAGATTTTATATCTTGGACAAAATCTGAATCATTCAGAAAAGCTCACAAAGATGCAGGAACTAATAAAGATCTCTATCTTGGCAATCCTCAATTTGAGGGTTTTAATGTTGTACAGTAATATTACACATCTCAATAAATTTTTAATTTATATTCTTGTTCTAATAATTATTAGTAACATTGCTAAAGCAGATTTTTTTGAAAATATAACAGGTATAATAGAAGATAATGATGAACGTCTAAGCTACGGGATTTCAGTGAATGATATCACAAACGACGGCAACTATGAACTCGTCGTTACTGGATTCGGTACAGATAATCTTGCTCTTAGTTATCGAGATGGTGTATTGAAAAATATTATAAAAGACGAGAGCTTTTCTGACTCCAATCGCAGAACTATTGGAGTAGTAGCCTGCGATATTGATCAAGATGGTTATGAAGAGATTTATTTTCTTAATACAGATACATACAGTGGAAATAAGTTGTATTCAGATCGACTTCTAGATTCAGAAAATAGTGAATTAAATGACTTATTTTCACTAGAAAAGAATAAGAAGGACCTAAATTATACCGCTGGCAGATCAGTTGCATGCGTAGATCGTCAAGGAAATGGTAAATACGGAATATATGTTTCAAACTATGGTGGGCCTACACGTTTTTACGAACTTGAAAATGATACAATAGTTGATCAAGCACCAAGTTTACAAATAAATAGGGTTACAGGTGGTAGAGCAGTTGTTGTCGGAAATATTATATCTAAAAAGAGTGATATTTTTGCAGCTAATGAACGCGGATCAAATTTTCTGTATGTAAATAATAATGGGAAATTTATAGAAGTCGCAAAAGAGTATGGAATTGATGATGAATTGCAAAATGGACGTGGCACCACACTATCAGATATTTTTTATGATGGAGATTTGGACATTATTAATGGAAATTGGAAAGGATATCACCGTGCTTATGTCAAAAACAATGATAAATTCATAGATATAGCTAATAATGATTTTAGAGCTCCAACAAAGGTGAGGACAGTGATATCTGCTGACTTTGATAATGATGGATATGACGAAATATTTTTTAACAACATAGGAGAGCCGAATAAGCTTTTTAGAATTAACGACAAAGGTGAATTTTTAGAGTTACAGCTCAATGAAGCGTTAGAGCCCAATGGGTTAGGTACAGGTGCCGCAGTGGCTGATATTAATAATGATGGTGTATTAGAATTGTTAATTTCTCACGGTGAAACAGCTGAACAGCCACTCTCATTGTTTAGGGCTAATGTGCAAAAAAACCATAAATGGATCAGGATTTTACCAAAAAATATTTTTGGTGCCCCTGCAAGAGGTGGAACCGTAACTCTATATACAAATCAACGAACTCATGCAAAAACTATAGATGCAGGCTCAGGTTATCTTTGCCAGATGGAGCCAATAGCTCATTATGGTATTAGAAATGGAGAGATTATAGAAAAGATAGTTATTACTTGGACGGATGGTACTTTTTCAGAGATTGGTGAATTTGATTTAAATCAAACTATAGAAATTAGGCAAGGCACAGCTCTTTAGTTCGCCATCTGGATAAAAATATCTCCCATACCACCTTTTACTTCCTCGATTGGCTGATTATTTCTAAATTCACAAAATTGTCCTGTCGTTTCATTTGAAGCGATAGAAATAAGTTGGCTCTCGGTACATTCTGCTGCATTGTGTAATAGTCCGATTACAAGATCGTCATCGACTGTAAATACTTGGTTTTTATCAAGTTTGTTTTCCTTGCAGAAGTAGTTTCTATTCACTTCAATTGGAAAGTTATCCTTTTGACACGGATCTTTAATCGTTAATACATTTAATTCAAAATCTGTTTTATCGAAAGTGAATTTTACTTTTCTGGTTTTTGCGTATTTCATAAGATCACATGAACAAGGTAAGCAACATTTATAATATTCTCCACACATTAATTTGTTAGTCTCATCCTCATAAATTTTTACTAAATCAGGAATTTCACCTGGATCAATTAATGACCCAGATACAGCGCAGTAAAGTTTATTGTACTCTATGAAATCATCGACCACTAAACTCTGTTTTAATGCAAAATTAAAAAATTTTGGACCAGCGGCGTTTCGATTCCTGTCAGGAAATATACTAGTCCATGACTCAAGCAGTTTTTCATAATATTTTTGACCTATTTCAACAGTCTCTAAATTATCATCAGCTTTTACATTCATTGTAAGCATCATAAAGATAATTATTAAAATATTGATAATATTATTTCTCATTTACTTCTTCTTCCAAGTCGGCTCCCATGTTTAAGATAGACTTGTTTTGCTATACTCTTAAATTGATCACTTTTTCTAATATTCCAGATTTTATTTCGAGCAAATTCAGCAGATAATTTAGGGTCGACAATTTTTTCAGGATATTTTGACTTTATGTTAGCGCTATGAATGTTATCAATATTCTCATATTTGAGTTGAGGAAATTCCTCTAAAATAAACTTAGCTTCAGGATCCTGGTCGATACTTTGCTTTAAAACTGAATAAATTCTTGGAAGATTAATTCCAGTTACACTACTTTGCATTTGAACTTGGCTTATGTGAATTCCAGGCTCATAATCAACAAACAGCTCCGCTAAAAGTGGAGAAGTTTTTTGCCAAGGCTGCCAGAGATTATATGAGGCAAAAGACATAATCATCGCTCTCATTCTAAAATTAATCCAGCCATATTTTCTAAGATATTGTATGCAAGCGTCTAGAAAAGGGAAACCGGTCTCACCCATGATCCATTTTTCGATGAATTCTTTGTTTTCAGTTAATCTAAGTGTATCACACATTGCATGCATACTATTAAACTCTATGTTTGGCTCTGTTTCTAATTTCTGGATAAAATGGCAGTGCCAATGAAGTCTTTTTTTAAATGAATATAAGTCTGATTTATATTTAGAAGACAATAATTCTCTTTTTAATTTTTTATAGACATATCTTATTGATATTGTTCCAAATGCGAAGTGTGAGGACAGCCTTGAGCAGTGATCAACAGCATCCATAGGGCTTGACATCTTTATTCTATAATTATGACACCTTTCTTGAAAAAAAGTATTTAGTAGTTTTTCAGCAGCGTCAGATCCACCGGGTTGAATTTTAATAAAATCTTTTTGATGTGAGTCAATTTTAATTTTAATTAGTTTATCAAGTGAGATTGTGTGTAATTCTTTTTCAATTCTATTATCTATATTAGGCATTGGTAAATCACTCATATTCTCATTCATTTGAGCATCCCATAACTTTGACCATTGATCACGATTAATATTAGTTTTTTGAACTCCAAAATCTCTAAATACATTGACATTATATTTTTTAATTGCATTATTAATGAGGGTACTGATCTGGGAATTATAGTAATTGATATCAGTAGTGTGATTAAAGTATAAATTATATTGTCCGTTACTATTCACCAAAGATTCATAAAATTCTTTGTAATCTCCAATAAATATCTCGAGTTTTGAATTTAGGTTTTTTAAATTTTGATCCAGCTCTATGAGACAATCTTTCAAAAAATACAATTGCCGAATTGATTTTCCATTCCCCTGCCAATATTTAGGATCAAAAATATAAATGCATCTATATTTTTGTCTAATAGATCCATGGTATAAAGCTTCATTGTCTTTTATTCTTAAATTTCTATGAAAAATTACTAAATCTGTTCTATTCGAAGCCATTTTATATAGATATAGTTGTATCTATTAAAATCAAATTTTATTCTTGAAACAGTATTTTAGAAAACTTTTGGTGGGCCCACTAGGACTCGAACCTAGGACAACTCCGTTATGAGCGTAGCACGACTTAAAATAATATAGTAAAATATTTTAGTAAATGACAAAAACGCAAAAAATAAGTGAGTCATATAATCTAAGAATTATTTCTCCGAGATTCGCTAATCAATTTCATCCAAAAAAAAATGGAGAAATAACTCCTGATCAGGTACATCCTGGAAGCAATAAAATATATTGGTGGAAATGCTCTGAAGGAGAGGATCATGAATGGAAGGCAAGTGTAGTTAACAGAAATAGATTTCCTCATGCTGGTTGTCCTTTCTGCAATGGAAAAAAGATTTCAGTCACTAATAGTTTATTTCACAATTATCCTAATGTTGTTAAAGAGTGGCATCCTACTAAAAATAAAAATAAATCACCGAAAAATTATCACTCAGGATCTCATAAAAAGGTTTGGTGGCAATGTTTAAAAAATAAAGATCATGAATGGGAAACAAAAATATATTATAGAACAAAAAAAAACCCTACAGGCTGTCCTCACTATCCATGTTATAAAGGAGGTGGTCGTAGGGGCGATGCACCAAAGAATTATAATTTAAAAATTCTTCATCCTGATCTATGCAACGAATTACATCCAACCAAAAA
Source organism: uncultured Pelagibacteraceae bacterium (assembly GCA_902526565.1). Lineage (GTDB taxonomy): Bacteria > Pseudomonadota > Alphaproteobacteria > Pelagibacterales > AG-422-B15 > CACNXQ01. Next base: position 11,529 of record CABZLP010000019.1, read on the forward strand.
TGGAAATTTTGATCCTGAAAAAACCTATCCTGGTTCTAGTAAAAGTGTTTGGTGGAAATGTCCCAAAGGCAAGGATCATGAATGGAAGGCAATAATTTCCAATAGAACTAGTCAAAATACAGGATGTCCTTTCTGTGCTAATTTTAAGGTCTGTAGCGATAATAATTTAAAAGCTTTATTTCCAAAAATAGCTGCAGAATTACACCCTACTAAAAACAATAATGTATACCCTGAGCAAATATTGGCAGGAAGTGATAAAAAATATTGGTGGACTTGTCAATTTCATACTGACGGCTGGAAAACATCTGTTTATGAGAGGACTGTTCAAAATGGCAGATGTCCATCATGTAAAACTCATTCTTCTCTGCCACAAATAAGAATCTTTTCAGAGCTAAAATACTTTTTTAAAGATGCAGTTTCTCAGCATAAAATTCAAAATAAGGAGGTTGATATATTTATTCCAAGCCTAATGACTGGTATTGAATATGATGGATGGTTTTGGCACAAAAATAAATTACGTAAAGATAAAGATAAAGATAAATTTTTGAGATCAAAAGATATCAAAATTTTTCGAGTTAGAGAGATTCCATTGAACAAAATAAGCAAGCATGATGTCCTAGTTAATAGCAATAAGTTGAAAAAAAATGAAGTAAATCTTGTTATTAAGAAAATATATTCAATAAATAAAAAACCTCTTGATAATAAACTTAAAAATTACTTAACAAAAAA
>CABZLP010000020.1 GCA_902526565.1 uncultured Pelagibacteraceae bacterium
GGTCCAATTGCTGAGTCCCAATTAAAGTTTAATCCCACTGAGGATCTGGGTTCATGATCACTATCAACTAGACCGTACGAAGGATTTTCTAACCCCCAAACACTTCCAACATCAACAAAAAAAGTACTTGTAATATCAAATGCATCAATATTTAAATCAATATTTGTTTCAAGAGATGTCAAATAATAATACTGGCCACCAGTATATGAATTTCCTATTTTTGGACCAACCTTACCTGATTTAAAGCCTCGAAGATTCTTTCCTCCTAATTTAAAATTTGAAGACAAAGGTGAGTATTTGTCATTATAGCCATTGATATTGCCTGCTTGTAACTTGAAGGCACCGATAAATCTCTCAGATAATCTTTTATATGAATTAAGTTCAAAGCTATTTTTATAATAATAGCTGTTTCCTCCTAGTCCTGCTAAATCTTGGTTAAGAATAAAATTAAAACCTCTGGACGGTTTATACCTACTATTTCTCTTATCAAATGCTAGTGAGTAACCTATAGTCGATACAGTGTCTGTTCCTGCTAGAGCATTTTCATAGGCGGTTGCATTCGAATTTGCTTTAACTTTTGAAGTAAATAAAGAATAACGAAGCTCTAAAAACCTTTCAGTTGCTAATGGAAAAGACATTGAAAGACCAAAACCAATATCCTCTGTTTCGTAATTTACTGATACAGGATCAGTAAAATTGCTATATATACTGGTAGTTAAAGATAGAGGTTTATTATTAAAATACGGTTCAGTAATTGATAGATCGTAAGTACTTCTGGTATTTGCCAAAGAAGATTGGAATTTTACTTTCTGCCCTTTGCCAAGAAAATTTTTTTCACTTAAACCAAATTGCAGTGAAGCTGCTGTTGCACTAGAATAACCAGCTCCAATTGAAGCTTCACCAGTATTTTTTTCCTCTACACTAACCTCCAGGGTAATTTTATCTGGAAATTCAGTTTTCACCTCTTTTACATCAACAGTACTAAAATAATTAAGTGCCCTAATTGAGTCTTTTGAGTAGTTAATTGCATATTTATTATAGGCGTCTCCTTCAGTGAGACTAATTTCTCTTCTTATTACTTTATCAACAGTTCTTGTATTTCCCTCAATCTTAATTGTATCAACGTATACGCGCGGACCTTCATTGACAATTAAATTTACATCAATAGTATTATCTTTTTTGTTATCAGTAAATTCCGTATCTATTTCAATAAATGTATATCCCTCTAATTGGGCTATTTCTTTTAGTTGCTCTACACTTTTCTTTACCTGACTACTATCAAATAAATTGCCTTCTTTAATTGGCAAAATGCCCTCGACATAATCGGTATTCATTTTTTTAAATTTGCTTTCAACAGTTAGTTTTCCAAAATTAAATTTTTCACCCTCGCTTACATTTAAAATTATTTCAAAATCATTAGAATTTGCCTTAAGCTGTGCTATTGACGAAATAAATTTAAACCTAGGATAACCATTATTACTATATAATTGGTGAAAATGTCAAAATCGGTAGAAATTCCTCAATTGGACAAGAGGGATTTGGTTTTGCAATAAACAAAAATAAGAATATAAGAATTTATCATATAGGAAGAGTTATCCTTCAGTCAGGAGTAAATATAGGATCTAATTGCACCATCGATCGTGGGAGCTTTTCAGACACAATTATTGGCGAAAATACATTTTTTGATAATTTATGTCATATTGCACATAACGTTGAAATTGGAAATAATTGTATTTTTGCTGGCATGACAGGTATTGCAGGTAGTACAAAAGTTGGCAATAACGTCATGACAGGAGGCCAGGTTGGAATCGCGGGTCATTTAACTATAGGTGATAATGTTAAGATCGCTGCACAAAGCGGTGTTCTGAAAAATGTGAAAAGTAATAGCTCAGTAATGGGAAATCCAGCAATAAACAAGTATAAATACATCAAAAAATATAAAAAAAATTATGGCTAAAAATAAAATAGGCATAAACGAAATTAGAAATTTAATTCCGCACAGAGAACCATTTCTTTTTTTAGATGAACTTATAAATATTGAACAATTAAAAAAGGCAACTGGTATAAAAACATTCTCCACTGAAGAAGATTTTTTTAAAGGACATTTTCCCGGTCAGCCTGTGGTGCCTGGAGTTATATTAGTTGAAATGATGGCACAAACTGCGGCAGCACTAATTGCTTACAGCATTCGAAATGAGACAGTTGATAAAATAGTCTACCTAATGAATATAGAGAGTACAAAATTTCGTAAACCAGTTTTTCCTAAAACAAAAGTTTTTTCGGATGTAATTGCATTGAGATCAAAAGGAAGAGTATGGAGATTTGAGGGTAATTCCTACGACGCAAGTGAGAATGCGATATGTGAAGCCAAATGGAGCGCAATGATAATGGATAGGAGTAATGAAAAAAATTCATAATACTGCGATAATTGGAAAAAAAGCATTAATTGGAAACAATGTAACTATTGGTCCTTACTGCGTAATAGATGACAATGTAAAGATAGGTAATAATAATATTATTTACACATCTACTTTTATTACTGGAAATACAGATATTGGAGATGAAAACAATTTTTTTCCATTTTGCTCAATTGGTTCTATTCCACAAGATTTAAAGTACGAAGGGGAAAACAGTAAACTCATAATTGGTGACAAAAATATATTTAGAGAACATTCAACTGTTAATCCTGGTACCTTAGGTGATAACATGGAGACAATCATTGGTAACTCTTCACTGTTTATGGTTGGTTCTCACATTGCACATGATTGTATTATTGGAGATCAGGTAATTATGGCAAACCAAGCAACTCTGGGTGGTCACGTTCACGTTGACAATAATGCTGTTTTAGGTGGATTGTCGGCAGTTCATCAATTTTGTAAAATAGGAAAGATGGCAATGATAGGAGGACTATCAGCTGTCGAAAATGATGTGATACCCTATGGACTTGCTTTAGGCAACAGAGCAAAGCTAATCGGTATTAATATTGTTGGCTTAAAGAGAGCTAACTTTGATAAGATTACTATTAGGGAATATGCAAATACGGTAGATAAAATCTTTAATGGAAAAACAATTGCATCAGAAATAGAGAATCTAGACAAAACTAATAATAATTTAATTAGAGAACTTCTTGTATTTCTAAGCAAAGATAGCTCCAGAGGTCTTTGTAAATATGAAAAGTAATGGATCAATATGTATAATTGGTGGTTATGACTCACTTTCTAGATCTTATTTTAAAGAATTAAAAATTAAATATAAGTCTGTAATATTTGTTAATTTACTTAAAAAAAATTACTCAAGTAAAGACTTATATAATTATCAAATATTTGAACTTAAAAAAATCTTAAATCTTCTCAAATTAAATAATGTAAGTGAAATAATTTTTTTAGGTAAAATTACTAGGCCAAATTTAAAAGATTTGAAAAATGACGGAGTTATAGAAAAATATTTTCCAATGCTTTTAAAGGCCTATAAAAAAGGTGATGGCTCAATATTAAAGTCAGTGATAAAAATATTTAAAGAGAAAAAATTTAATATTGTTTCTCCCCTCAAATATTCTGATAAGTTTACCATTAATAGAGAGATTATATCAAACAACTACAAAAATGATGATCATTTTGATATAAAGAAGTCAGTTCAATTACTGGATGAATTATCCAAGTTTGATAACGCACAAAGCGTAGTGATTATAAATGGCTATATAATGGCAATAGAAGCAGTTGAGGGAACTGACTCTCTTTTAAGACGAGTCAGAAAAATAAGAATTGAACTAAATCAGTTAGCAAACAAATCTGGTTTCCTAACTAAAAAACCAAAAAAAAATCAAAGCAAGCTCATAGACTTACCTGTAATCGGACCAAAAACTATTAAGTTGATTAAAAAAGCAAATTTAAAAGGTCTTGCTATAGATCTTAAGAATACAATTATTTATAATAAAAAAGAGGTATTAAGGCTTGTTGATCAATTAGAATTAACAGTATATGATTTGCAGTAATTTATTATCGTGTATTTTTGTTTGACCTTCCTACTCCGTATTTAGTAAATTTTTTTCCAGTATACAGTTGCCTTGGTCTTCCAATTTTTTGAATAGGGTCTTCAATCATTTCTGTCCATTGTGCAGTCCATCCAGCAGTTCTTGCTATAGCAAATATGACTGTAAACATTTCTGGAGGAAATCCAATAGCTCTTAGAATTATTCCAGAATAAAAATCTACATTTGGGTAAAGTCTTTTTTCTCTAAAATATTTATCATCTAATGCAATTTTTTCTAAATCCATTGCAAGTTTTAATATTGGATCATTCTTAACCCCAACATGCTTAAGAACCTTTTGGCATATACTTTTAAGTATTTTTGCTCTTGGATCATAGTTTTTATAAACGCGGTGACCAAACCCCATCAACTTAAAAGGATCTTTTTTATTTTTAGCCTTCGCAATGTATTTTTTAATATTTTTTGATGATCCAATTTCCTCAAGCATTTCTAATGCTGCTTGGTTTGCACCTCCATGAGCTGGCCCCCATAATGATGAGACCCCTGCAGCTATACATGCAAACGGGTTCGCTCCAGATGAACCTGCGAGTCTTACTGTTGATGTAGACGCGTTTTGCTCATGATCAGCATGAAGAATTAAAATTGTATCCATTGCCTTTGTAAGAACGGGCGATACCTTATAGTTTTCTGCTGTATTGCTAAAACACATGTGTAAAAAATTTTCTGAAAAAGAGAGATTATTTCTTGGAGAAACAAAGGCTTGACCTAAAGAATATTTATATGCCATCGCACCAATTGTAGCAGATTTTGCAATAATTCTTCTTGTTGCTTCCTGCCTTTGATGTGAGTCATTAATGTTAAGTGTATCTTGGTAAAAAGATGATAAAGCTCCCATAACACCTACCATCATTGCCATAGGATGAGCATCTCTCCTAAATCCTTGAAAAAAGTTTATGATCTGCTCATGAAGCAGAGTGTGTCTTGTGATAAGTCTTTTGTATTTAGTAAGTTGTTCTTTATTTGGCAGATCTCCATATATAAGTAAGTTAACCACTTCAATGAAATCACTTTTCTTAGCTAATTCTTCAATATCATATCCTCTATACCTTAGAATACCTTTATCTCCATCAATATATGTAATTTTTGACTCGCATGAGGCAGTAGAAGTAAAACCTGGGTCATATGTAAATATATTTGCCTCAGCATGTAATTTGGATATATCAATGACAGCTTCGCCTTCAGTAGAATTATATATTGGGAATTCGTATGTTGTTTCGTCGACTATTAGTTTGGCTTTTCTATTATACTTTTTATTTAACTTTTTCTTAACCATTTACATTGTTATAGATAAACTATTTCTAGAATAAAAAAAGTTAAAAAAAATTAATATTTTCTTAACAGTCCTATAAGCTTTCCCTGAATTTTAACTCTATGTGCAGCTAGAATCCTTGTTTCATAAATAGGGTTTGCGCTTTCTAATGCGATACTTTGACCTTTTTTTCTTATCCTTTTTAATGTTGCTTCAGAGTCATCAATTAGAGCAACGGCAATATCACCATTTTCAACAAGATTAGTTTTTTTAATCAAAACGGTATCTCCATCATAGATGCCTTCATTAATCATTGACTCACCTTCAACTTTTAAAGCGTAACTTTCACCAATGGGCATCATTTCTTTTGGAACATCTACAGATAAGTCGTTATGCTGAATAGCTTCAATTGGCGTTCCAGCTGCTATTTTACCAAGCAAAGGGAGAGTACTAAGTTTACTATTTTCATCTTTATTGCTTCCTGTAAAATTGCCAACAATAATATTTTTATTAGTTTTTTCTGATACTTTTAAAGTAGATAAAGCATCTTTTATAACTTCCAACGCCCTTGCTTTATGAGCCAGTCTTCTTACAAATCCTCTTTCTTCTAAAGCTATTACAAGCCTATGAATGCCTGATTTTGATTTAAGATTAAGCGCGGCTTTCATTTCCTCATAAGATGGTGTTACACCATTTTTCATTTGATAGCTTTGAATATACTCAAGTAATTCTTTTTGCTTTTTCGTTAACATTGATTCGTTCCTATCTACATGTTCTACCAATGTTCTCATTATCTTTCAATGAAATAATATTAAATATAATCAGCAAGTTAGATAGTATAGTTTAAATATTAATTTAAAATACTTTTAATATCAGTCTCTAATCGTTCTGATTTCATGAGGTATTCACCTATAAGAAAATTATTAATGCCGGTTGAAGAAATAACTTTATTCACATTACTACGACTGTGAAAGCCGCTTTCTGAGATAAAAATTTTGTTTAAGTCACCTATATAATTACTGAGCTCAATCGTATTTTCTATGTTAGTCTCAAAATTATTTAAGTTTCTATTATTTATACCGATTAATTCTGATTTCATATTTACTGCTCTTTCAAGTTCTTCCTTAGTATGGATTTCAATTATAACATCAAGGCCTATATTCTGAGCAATTGCCTCAAGTTTATTTGCTTTTTTTTGATCAAGCATAGCCAAGATTATTAATATACAGTTTGCTCCAACTAATTTACTTTCGTAAATTTGATATTCATCAACTATAAAATCTTTTCTTAAAATTGGTAAAGAAGATATTTTTCTTATCTCAGCAAGATCTTCAATGCTGCCTTTAAAATATTTTTCATCGGTTAATACTGATAAACAAGAAATGCCAGACTCTTCATATATTTTTGCCAAATTAGATAAATTTGTTTCCTTATTAACAAAATTTCCTAACGAAGGGCTTGCACGTTTTAATTCACCAATAATTGAAACTTGAGTGATTTCTTGTTTTAATTTTTTGGAAAAGATGAAATTGTATGAAGGTATATTTTTTATTTTATCTAGGATTTCTCTCTGAGTATGTAATTTTTTTTGCCTCTCAACAAAATCAACTTTATATTCATAAATTTTATTTAAAATTGACATTATTTATTTGTGAACTTTATTAATTTATTTATTTTATTTAGTGGACTTCCACTTTTTATTAGTTCTTTAGCTTGTTGATATGCTTCTTTAACATTGATTTCATTCAATTCACGATTCTCATGAGCAAGTAATCCAAAAGCGGAATTAATACATACAGACTTAAAAAATGAATCATCTTTTCCATTAAAAATTTCTATAATTCTGTTCGCATTATATTTTGCATCTTTTCCTAAAATTTCATTTTTAATTGGTCGAGGTAGTTCAATTGATGCTGGATCAAATTTAATTTCATCAGAATATTTTGTATAAATTAAATTTTCACCTTCTAATGAGATTTCATCATTTCCATTAAATCCTGATACAATGCAGGCATTTTTACTGTCTATCTTTGAGAAAATTTCTTTATATATTTTAAATACATCATTGGAATATACACCAACTAGTTGAGTCTTTACATTCGCAGGGTTTAATAGGGGTCCCAGCATATTGAATATAGTTCTAATACCTAGTTGTTGCCTAACTGGTCCAACATATTTCATTGCAGGGTGATGATTTGGGGCAAACATGAAACAAAGCCCAATTTCGTTAAGGCAATCTTCAAGTTTTGATATATCCATATCAATATTGATACCCAAAGCCTTAAGAACATCTGCCGATCCACATTTTGATGTTAATGCTCTATTACCGTGTTTAGCAATAGGTATGCCATGTGAAGCCAAAACAAATGCTGTAGCTGTAGATATGTTAAGACTATTTTTTCCATCTCCTCCAGTTCCACATGTATCCATTGAATTAGCTGGGGAAGCGACAGAGATCATTTTAGATCTCATTACTTCAATCGCACCAATCATATGATTAGCATTTACACCAGATTTTTGAAGTATAGATAAAAAGGAACTTATTTGAATGTCACTAACTGAACCATTCATGATTAAATTGAACGCTTTCCTTGTAGACTTCAGATCAAGTTTATCGTTGAGGACTAAATCAATAAATGTTTTAAACTCAACATTCATATTTCTAAAAAGTTTTTTATAATTTTCTTTCCATAGGGCGTAGTGGCAATGCTTTCCGGGTGGAATTGTAAACCGTAGACTGGATATTTAGTGTGTTGAATTCCCATAATAACTTTCTTATTATCATCAATTGTATCAGATATTATTTTAAAATCTGAAGGAAGAGTATTATTTTTAATTACAAGACTATGATATCTGGTAGCATCAAATTTCTTAGGAAGGCCTCTAAATATATCTGAACCATTGTTTGTTACAGTTGATATTTTTCCATGCATTATTTTAGCGGCTTTTACGATTTTAGCATTAAAAGCTTGTCCAATAGATTGGTGTCCTAAACAAACGCCTAATATTGGAAATTCTCTATAGAAATATTTAATAAGGTCAATGCTTATTCCAGCTTCATTAGGCGTACATGGGCCAGGAGAAATAATAATTTTTTTAGGTTTTAGTTTTTTTATTTTTTGTAATGTTATTTTATCATTTCTAAATACTTGAACTTTGTAATTATGCTCTTCAACGTAATGGACTAAATTGTAAGTAAAGCTATCATAGTTGTCGATTATCAATATCATTGAACATTACCCATTACTATTTCAGCTGCATTAAGCACAGCCTTAGCCTTGTTAACCGTTTCATTGAATTCCTTTTCAGCATCACTGTCGAATACTACACCGCCACCAGCTTGAACATAAAGTTTATTTTCGGTTATTATTCCTGTTCTCAAGACAATGCAGGTATCCATGTCTCCATTAGATGATATATACCCGATCCCCCCTGAATATATGCCTCGTTTAGTAGTTTCTAATTCATCTATGATTTGCATAGCCCTTATTTTTGGCGCACCAGAGACAGTTCCTGCTGGAAAACCCGCCATTAAAGCTGAAATTGATGAAGTATCATGTTTTAATTTGCCAGTAACATTGGAAACTATATGCATGACGTGTGAATAGCGTTCTATCTTAAACTTCGAGGTAACCTTGACGCTTGATTTTTTTGACACTTTTCCAACATCATTTCTCCCTAGGTCTAAAAGCATCAAATGTTCTGCAATTTCCTTCTTATCGTTCATCAATTCAGTTTCATACTTTTTGTCTTCGATTTTATTTCTTCCTCTGGGTCTGGTTCCAGCAATTGGCCTGATAGTCATCTCATTTGATCTAAGTCTTACTAGTATTTCAGGGCTTGATCCTACAATTTCAAATTTTGGAAGGTTGAAATAGTACATAAAAGGTGAGGGATTAGTTTTTCTTAATACTTCATACAGAAAACTACTTTTCTGATTAAAGTCAGTTTCAAATCGCTGACTTGGAACCACTTGGAATATATCGCCATTTTTTATGTATTGTTTTGCTTTCTTGATATTTTTTTTAAAGGTTGTTTTTGTCATATTAGACTTAACAGTCATTTTTCTCTTTTTGTTGAAATCTATATCTCTATAGTCTTTGACTTTTTTTATGCAATTTTCAATTTCAGTTATATCTCGAGCTTCATTATGAAAATCTCTCTCTTTTACATCTGATAGATAATGCTTGATTATATAGAGAGAGCCAGAAAAATTATCATATATCAGTAGATTATTAGGTATAAACATAATAATGTCAGGCGTTTTAAGATTATCTTTCTTTCTTCTAGATGATATATTTTCAACTTTATTTATATTTTCATAAGCAATATACCCAAAAAAGGCGCCTGACATTGGCGGCAATTTTTTACTTTTAATAAACTTCAAGTTTTTTATGATAGTGTCAATTTTTTTAAGTGGACTGCCTTTATATTTAATTTTTTTCACAATTTTATTATTTTCTAAAGTAAGTAAGTCATTTGTTAATTGAATAGTTCTTATTGAATCATAACCACAAATTGAGTATCTCCCTTTTTCTCGACCTTTTTCAACAGATTCATAGAGGAAGCTATATTTATTTTTTTCAACTAAATTTATAAATGAAGGAATAGGGTCAGAGATTAATTTTATAATCTTTTTATAAAAAATAAAATTGGATTTTTTTTTTATTAAATTATCAAATTGTTTTTTAGAATGAGAAAAGGTCATTACATAAACAATTTATCAATATTCTGAGAATATATTTCGTAATCTGTATTATCTATAATTTTTTGACCAATTATTGATTCCAGTGATGCATTAAAATTTTGTATAATATTATTTTCAACTTCTGAATAGTATGTATCAGAAATGTAGCTATCGGGTTTACTTATTTCTATTAAAGCTCCTATTCCTATATCGTTATTATCCATCACGATTTTTACATTATCCTCTAAGTTAATATTAAAAATTGAAGTTATAGACTCCTTTGAAATATTCTTATTGTTTCTTTTCAAATCATTTAATTCTTTAATTTCTAAATTATTTAATTTTGCATACTCCTCAAATTTAGTGACACCTTTAAACTGCAAATCAATCAGTATTTTATCAGCTAAGCTTGATATTCTTGATTTTTTTTCATTTTCTACATAGTCACGCTCTACTTCTTCCTTGACCATTGAAAATTCAGGAATGAAAGACTCTTCTTTATCTGAAATGGTATATATAAACGCAGCGTTATTATTAAAAATAATTTCAGATAAAAATCCAATAGGTTGATCAAAACTTAATTGTATTTGTTCATTGTTAATTCTATTGATAAGACTTTCACTTGATGATGAACTAACGATTTCTGCATTACTTAAGTTATCCATTATTTCATGTAAATCATAATCATTTATAAGCATTTCATCTGCAAGATTCACAGTGTCATCAAATTCTATATAAGCTGCTTCTTCAGCTAAATAATTCCTGATGTCATTTTCAACTTCATTGATTCGTTGTGTTTCTTTTTCTTCAATGTTTAGCAACTTAAAGACATAAAATCCTATACCCTGATACTCAATTGGAGAGGATACGTCATTTATGTCTAAACTGAAAATTGAATTGGCTATTTCATTAGTAAATGAATTTTGAGAAAGTGTGAAGTCTTGTACTCTGTTAAGCTCAATTTCATTATTTTCCATAAATGAAAAAATTAACGCTGGGTCATTTTTAGACCATAAGTTATAAAATTCGTCTGCACTTTCTATATCTCTAAACCTTGCAAACTCTATTTCCCGTTTTTCTTCTTTAATATAAAAGTTTATATTATCATTGTAGTACTCAGCAATTCTATTTTTATCAATAGAATCTATTTTGACAAACTGGTCTAAATTTATC
>CABZLP010000021.1 GCA_902526565.1 uncultured Pelagibacteraceae bacterium
ATAACTCTTGAACAGCCATGGCAAGAACATGGGCCGTATCGTGACGTAATGTGTCTATAAATTTTTCTTCATTTTCCATAAAGGATTTAACTACTATATCATCTATCTACAAATGAGAATCTATTTTCTCAATGATCATGTCAGGAGTGAGTTCATGTAAATTTTTACTGGAAATACTATGAAAATTATCTGTCTGAATGCTTACTTTCTCAGGAGATGTATGACTTCCAAATATAGCTAAGCCTTTACAGCCCAAATGGGCCGCAAGGTGTGCAGGTCCAGTATCGTTTGAGATTACATATTTTGAGCCAGCCAATATCTTTGATAATTGAAAGAAATTTGTATAATCTTTGTTATTCATTAATATTTTGACGTCATAATTTATTGCTTTTTCATATTCTCCTGGCCCTGGAACAATAATGATATCTATGTCTGAATATTTTCTTTTTAATTTAGTAATTAAATCCTGGTAATGAGGCCATAGTTTCTGACGATGCTTAACGGAACAAAATGGAAAAAGTATAATATAATTTTTCTTTATTGATGAGGGTATAGAAAATTCTTGATCAATCATCCATGTAACTTGGGGTTTATGTGTAAATTGTACATTCACGTTAGCCCTAGATAATTGAATTTGGAATCTCTCAAGTATACTTTTTTTGTCAAACTCTTCTTTTTTTTCATTTAGATTTAATATTGTTCTTGAAGAGATCCATTCAATCGAATTCGATAAATATTTTCTATAGAACTCTGTTCTACGTGAATTTTGTAAATCAAATACTTTTTGAAATTTTAAGTTTATAATTATTTCTTTAATTTTAAGTAAATAAAAAATATTCCACCTAGACTTTCTTTCATCAACTATAACTTTATCAATGTAGGGACATCTTTCAAAATAAGATCTGAACGCAGGTGTAGTAAGAATATAAATTTCATTATCAAGGTAATTTTCTCGTATATCTCTTAGGCAACCATTAATTTGTATAATGTCACCAAATGATCCATGTTTTATCACTAAAATTTTGTTGGTCATTTATCTGATTATTTCGTTATAAAAATTTAAAGTTGAGTCACACATTTTTTTATCTGAATAATTTTTTTGAACATTCATAATGCATGCCTGTCTAACAGTTTCTGAGCAGTATTTATCTTCATTGATTGCTTTTAATATTTTAGCAGATAAATCATTCTCATCAGCGTTATTAAATAAGTAACCTGTTTCATTATTAATAATAGTCTCAGTTGAGCCTCCATGATTAGAGGCTATAACAAATTTGCCCATTGCTTGCGCTTCAACAGAAATTCTTCCAAAAGCTTCGGGATCTGTAGATGGTGAGACAATTATATCTGCAATGCTGTAAAAGTTATTAATATCATTTCTTGCACTGATAAAATGCACATTACCTTCCATATCTTTTTCATGAACAAAAGTCGTTAATCTTTTTTTAAGCGAAGTATTGTCTTCAGGCCCTACCATTAATAATTCAAGTTTTTTCTCAGTTTGTTGGCTTACTTGCTCAAACGCTTTTAGTAATAGTAAATGACCTTTCCATTCTGTCATTCTCCCAGGTAACATTATTTTGATAGCATCTTTATTTATTTTAAACTCTGTTAAAATGTCATTTTTGATTTGTTGATCTATAGATGCTACATTGAAAAATTCTAAGTCAATGCCTCTTGGAATTATTTTAATTACTTTTGGCATTTTTTGATATTTGGTCTTGATCTCGTTATATATAAATTTGGAAATCGCGATTGTGCCATCAGTCATTAGCATGACTGAATTATAATATTTTTTCAAAACATTATTAAAATTATAGGTTCCATGAAAAGTAGAAACATATTTAGTGCGCGTCATTAAACAAGCAAAATACGAACTCCATGCAGGCGCCCTACTTCGTACATGAAGAATATTTATGCCAAATAATTTAATAATCCTTGCAAGCCTAAAGATATTCAAAATTAGGATTAAAGGGTTCTTTGAATGTACGGGAACTTTTATGACTCTAGTTTCATATTCACTAACTTTCTTTATATTTTGTCCTGAATTTGTTGCAATGTAGGAATTATAATTTTTTTCTGTCAAATAATTTGCAACATCTACACAACCTTGTGAAGCCCCACTAACATCAAGATTAGGTATAACTTGCAATACACAAATTTTTGATTGCATATAGTATTTCTAATAGTTAAATGCTTAATAGTAAATCATAATGCTCAATAATATAAAATATCATAAATCATCTCTAAACGATCAAATTGCATATTTGCATGAGTATCAGAATTCAGAGATCTCAATATTTTTTTTTGGAGGCTATAGCTCCAGCATGACTGGAATAAAGGCAACTGCATTAAGTGCATGGTGTAAAACGAATAATTTAAATTTCATAAGATTCGATTATTCAGGTCATGGATCGTCAGCAGGTGAGTTTGAAGATGGGGGTATTAGCAAGTGGTCAGAGGAAGCTCATGAGATTTTCAATTTATGTAAATCAAAGTTTAATATAATTATTGGGTCAAGTATGGGAGGTTGGATTTCTTTAATAGTAGCTAGGAGAAATCCCTTAACGATCAATGGATTAATAGGTATCGCATCGGCTCCTGACTTTGTAGTTGGAGAGTGGAATAGATTGAGTAAAGCACAAAAAACTCAAATTAAAAAAGATGGAAAAATCATTATCAATTGGGACAAATATTCAGAAGATTATACGATAACTTATAAATTTTTAGAAGACGGCAAGAAAAATATGATATTAAACGAGCCAATTAAAATAAAGTGTCCTATAAGATTGCTTCATGGGCGACTAGACCAAGTTGTAAGTTTTGAGACTTCTGAAAAAATTATTAATAAGATCGAAAGTGAAAATAAACAATTGAAAATAATTGAAGATGGTGATCATAGTTTGTCTAGAGATCAGGATCTAAAAATATTATTCCAAACGATCACAGAGTTAGCTCAGTGAATTCCACATTAAATAATTATTTTCTTTTAATCTTTCTTGGTGCTGTATGGGGCGCATCATTTGTCGCAATAAAATTTTGTAATTTAATGTTTAACCCAATTGAAGTTGGTTTTTTTAGAACGTTTATTGGTGCTTTAATATTATTATTAGCTGTTCTTTTTCGTTCAGGAAATTTAGAACTCTTTCAAAAAAATTCATTTACTTATGCAATCATAGGATTATTTAATGCAGCGATACCATTTACATTAATTCCATATGGACTTATGTCGCTGCCAAGTAATATAGGAGTGATAATCATGTCTGCTAATCCTTTCTTAGCTCTTGTACTCGCACACTACTTTACTGAAGATGAAAAACTCAATTTGAGAAAAACAATTGGAACGATTATAGGTTTTTCAGGAGTCATATTTGCTGTGGGTGTGCAGGTTTTTGTTACAGATATATCAAGTTTTATTGGTGCCCTTGCTATATATCTTGCAGGTTGTTCATATGTTGTATCAAATTTAATTATCAGAAAAGTCTCAGACTTGCCATCTGACATGGTAACAATGAATACGCTAGCGTGGGGAAGCATATGGCTTATTCCGTTTATGTTCATTTATGCACAGCCAATGAGTTATGAGGTAAACACTGTAGCAATAAGTGCCGTGATTTATTTAGGAATTATTCCTACGGGTTTAGCTTTTAGCTTAAGGCAAGTTTTAATTCGCTCTGCAGGTACCACATTCATGATGCAAGTTGCTTATTTAATACCTGTTTTTGGGATATTTTATGGGTGGGCGTTGATGAATGAACCTTTGAAATTTTCGCTATTAATTGGAGTTATTTTAGTCGTGATTGGTATCGCAATAAGCCGTTTACAAGTTGAAACAAATTCTGGTATTTAAGAAATTAACAATTAATAATTTTATTATAGCCCTCAATATATGTTGGGTACTTTAATATTACGCCTAATTCCTCCTTTATTAGTTTATTATTAACCTTTTTATTTTCAGTGAAGAAACTTTCTCTTTTTTCATCCTCACTTAATTCTGAGTATTGCACTTCTCGATCAATTATTATTCCTGTTTTCTCAGATATATATCTAACAACATCATTTAAAGATGATGGTAGATCGTCAGCAACATTGTAAATACTCATGGGATTTGGTTTATTCATGGAAGCATTTATTATATTTACCAAGTCATCAATATAAATTCTCGAAAAAAAATGATTATCTTTAATTACATTAATAAAATTTCCTGAACTCATTCTATCTATAATGCTTCTTTGCGGTCCATATATGCCTGCAATCCTGAATATATGAAGAGGAAGATTATATTTATTTGAAATATTAATCCATTGATCTTCTGCAAGCTTTCTATTGATACCTCTAGTGAACTTTGTAAGAAGTTCAGAGTTCTCATTTACAAATTCACCTTTATGATCTCCATACACACTTGTAGCTGATAAATACCCTACCCACTTTAAATTTTTAAGAGATTTTAAATTCTTATTAAAATTATATAAAAAAAGATCTCCATCATCGATGGGTGGGGCTGATATCAGTAGATGAGTTATCTTGTCACCATATTTCTCTATTATTAAGTTAGACTCACTTGGCAAGATAAGTCTAACATTGTCATTGATTGATTTTTTTTCTTCAAGATTCCTCGAAGTTGCGATTATCTTACTAATGGTTAGCAGCTTACACAAATGTTGCGAAGTATAGCCATATCCATAAATAAAAATCATGATACTAGTCTAACCATTCTGCCTTTACATCTTCATCTTCTTCAACAGAGATGTACTCTTTTTTAAAATTATCAAAATCTTGAGTATCAACTATTTGTTTTAGAGCCCAAACAGCCATTGACCTAACTAAACTTGACTCATCATGAAGAAGATCTTTTAAGTCCTCAATAAATATCTTATTTTTACTATTACCCACTGCAATTAACACGTTTCTAATAAAGCGATCTCTTCCAATTCTTTTTATACTCGATCCACTAAATTTCTTTCTAAATTTTGCATCATTAAGATTAATAAAAGATTTGAGATCAGGTTCTATTAGTTCTGCTTTCGGATGAAAATTAGTTTCGTTTGATAATTTTGCAAATTTATTCCACGGACATACAGCTAAACAGTCATCACATCCATAAATTCTATTCCCTAATAGAGGTCTTAAGTTTTTATCAATTTTACCTTTATGTTCTATAGTTAGATAAGAAATACATTTTCTTGCATCTAACTTATAAGGTTCAATTATTGCACCAGTAGGACATATGTCTATACAATCCGAACAGGAACCACAATGATTTACTTCAGGTTCTGTAAATACAATTTCTTTATCAACAAATATCGTTGAAAGGAATAGCCATGATCCAAAGTCTTTTGAAACTAGATTTGTATGCTTTCCTTGCCAACCAATTCCTCCTAACATGCCGATAGGTTTTTCCATTACTGGCGCTGTATCAATGAAGTATTTAAAATCACAATCATACAAATCTGAAATTTGCAGTGATAAATGTTTCAATTTTTTTTTGATAACTTTATGATAGTCATTATTTCTTGAGTATACTGATACAATTCCTTTATCTTTATTTGATAAAAGCTCAAGTGAATTACAATCAAAGTTATAATTAACCCCAAGTACAATTATTGATTTTGTTTTATCCCAAAGTGATTTTGGATTAGATCTCAGATGTGATCTTTCATACATCCACTTCATATCGCCATGATGGTCGTTAGCTAGAAATTCATCAAGTTGGTTTTTAAAATCTAATTTTGAGCTTGCTGATACAACTCCAAAAATATCAAAACCGTTTTCTTTGATTAATTGATCAAGTTCTTGATAATTATTCTCTGTTGTTAATTGGCCTGCTTTAATTTTTTCTCGAATCCCAGGGGTTGAACTAATATATTGGCTATTTCTCTCGGACATACATGAATAAATTTTAATTTTTCCGTTTCCCAGTTATCTAATATATTTTTGGCATACAAGCTTAATGTATTTTGATGGTGACTAAGAATAATTTGGTAAAGCTCATTTGTCCAATAATCAGAAGAAATTGTATCAAAGATTAAGGTCTCCGGATTTACTCTTAAGTTAAAATTTTGATCTTCATCATATATAAACGCCATGCCACCGGTCATTCCAGCTCCAAAATTGTCTCCTGTTTTGCCTAATATCACAACAGTACCACCAGTCATGTATTCGCAACCATTTGAACCACATCCTTCAACTACAGTTGTTGCACCTGAGTTTCTAACAGCAAATCTTTCACCTGCTTCACCAGCAGCATACAATTCACCAGACGTTGCACCGTAAAGTACAGTGTTTCCAATGATTGTATTTTCATTACTAATTAATGAACTATTTTTATGGGGCCTTATTGAAATTGTGGCACCTGATAACCCTTTTCCAACATAGTCATTTGAATCCCCAAAAAGGTTTATCTTTAATCCTTTTATCCCAAAAGCGCCGAGTGATTGTCCAGCTGATCCTGTGAGATTGATAGTCAAATGCTCCTTATTAACTTCTGTGTTTTTGAATGTTCTATAGATAGTTGATGATAGTCTAGTACCTACTGCTCTATCAGTATTTTTGATTGGATAATTTAATTCTGTTTTTTGTCCAGTCTGTAAAAATTTAGAGGCATCTTGAATAATTTTTTCATCAAGCGTAGTACCGACATCATTAATTACAGAGTGGTTGAAGTACTCAACATCTGGATCTTTCTCAGCTTGAATTAAAAGTGAATTCAAATCTAAATCGTCTAAATGAGTTGATCCCCTTGATATTTGATACAATAAATCTGTTCTTCCAATAACATCATTCAAGCTTTTCAAGCCTAAGTCAGCTAAAATTTCTCTGACCTCTTCTGCTATAAAGCTGAAAAGATTAACCACTTTTTCTGGACTGCCTGAAAATCTTGCTCTTAAATCATCATCTTGCGTACAAACACCTACTGGACATGTGTTTGAATGACATTGCCTGACCATAATACATCCCATAGCCACTAAAGATGTTGTGCCGACTCCAAATTCTTCTGCTCCCATCATCGCAGCGATGACTACATCTCGACCAGTCTTAATTCCACCATCCGTTCGGAGAACTACATTCTGACGCAAACCATTTAATGTTAGTACTTGATTTACCTCGGTTAGGCCCATTTCCCATGGGATACCTGCATATTTAATGCTTGTTTGTGGACTCGCTCCAGTGCCCCCATTGTGACCAGAAATTAGAATTACATCAGCTTTTGCCTTAGCAACCCCCGCAGCAATTGTTCCTATTCCGGAAGAAGCAACTAATTTTACACATACCCTTGCATTTGAGTTTACTTGTTTCAAGTCATAAATAAGTTGTGCAAGATCTTCGATTGAGTAGATATCGTGGTGTGGAGGAGGACTAATTAAAGTTACTCCTTGAGTTGAATGTCTTAATTTAGCAATTTCTGCTGTGACTTTGAAACCTGGTAATTGGCCACCCTCTCCAGGCTTAGCCCCTTGAGCAATTTTAATTTCAATTTCTTCACAATTGTTAAGATATTCTGTAGTCACCCCAAACCTTGCGGAGGCTACTTGTTTGACTTTTGAATTTGCACTATCTCCGTTCTTAAGTGGGTATGATCGTTCAATCGACTCTCCACCTTCTCCTGAGCAAGACGCTCCTCCAATTCTATTCATTGCAATTGCAAGTGTTTCATGGGCCTCTTTTGATAAAGCGCCATGGGACATACTTCCTGTTCCAAACCTTTTTCTAATTGATGTAATAGATTCAACTTCAGAAAGATCTAAATCATTCTCTGCTTCCTTAAATTCAAGAAGGTCTCTTATGTTGATTGGCGCAAAATTCCCCATTGAGCTAGAGTACTTTTTATACATATCATAAGAATCCTCGGCTACTGCTGTTTGAAGAAGGTGTATTAATTTACCTTCATAAGCATGTGTTTCTCCTCCACTTCGATATCGGTATATTCCACCTATAGGAAGTGTTTGAACGGTATCTGAATAAGCGTAATCATGTAGTTCAGTAAGTTTTTTTTCAATACCAGTAAGACCTATTCCTGACATTCGGCTTTGCACACCAAGAAAATATTCATTTACTGCAGAACGACTAAGACCAACTGCTTCAAAATTAAAACCCCCTCGATACGCACTAATAACTGATATACCAAGCTTAGACATTACTTTTAGGAGTCCTTGATCGATGGCTTTTTTATATCGATCAACACATTCTTCGTAGGACATGTCACCAAATAACCCCTTTTGATGCCTCTCATAAATACAATCTTGTGCCAAATAAGGATTTACAGTTGTTGCTCCAACGCCGATTAATACAGCGAAGTAATGAGTATCAATACATTCTGAAGATCTGACATGTAACGAGACAAATGATCTTATTCCTTTTCGAGTAAGATCAGTATGAACTGCAGCAGTAATGAGAATTAATGGTAAAGCAATTTTTTCTTCATCAGCATTAATGTCTGATAAGACTATGTGAGACTTTCCACTTAGTACTGCAGTTTCAGCCTCTAATTGAATACGCTTAATTTCTTTTTTTAAATCAAACGACTTTTTTTCTACAGTGCAATCAATATTTATTGTTGTCTGTTGACCGCGTGATGAAATTTTTTTAAAAAAGCCATTAGTAATAAAAGGACTATCTATTACAAAAACATTCTCTTCATATGGATTTGGACTCAAAATGTCTTGGAGATTTCCAAATCTCGTTTTCAAACTCATTCTACTTTGTTCTCTTAGGCTGTCGATGGGAGGATTTGTTACCTGGCTAAATTTTTGTCTAAAAAAGTGTGACAAAGGTCTGTACTTATCGGACAATACCGCTATTGGCGTATCATCGCCCATGCTGCCAGTAGATTCTTTAGCATCCGAAACCATTGGGTGAAGGATGAGTTCGAGTTCTTCCATCGTATACCCCGCAGCAATCATTTTCTTTCTTAATTTAGCTTGATCAGTAACGGTTATTTCCTTTGAAATTTTAACTCTTTTATCTAATCGTATTATTTTTTTGACATACTCTTCATATGGTGCCTCAGATGCCAAACGATCCTTCATTTCATGATCTCTAAATATTTTACCTTCTTTAAGATTAATGCCGATAATTTCACCTGGTCCTAATTTGCCTTTTTCTACTATTTTAGACTCATCTACTGTCACCATTCCTGTTTCGGAACCTACATAGATAAGATTATCTCTTGAAATTGAGAATCTCATGGGCCGTAATCCATTTCTGTCCATACCTCCAACGATCCAATCTCCATCAACTGCTGCTATTGCTGCAGGACCATCCCAAGGTTCAACAATTGCGTTTGAAAATTCATACATATTTCTGTGCTCAATCGGCATAAGTTCGCTTCTTTTTGACCAGGCTTCAGGTATTAAAAGGGTTTTTACAAGAGGAACTGATCTTCCCGCTCTTACGTACAACTCAAAAGCTGCGTCTAAGGCCGATGAGTCCGAAACGTTTTTTTCAATAATTGGCTTAACTTGCTCACTGTCATCTCCAAAGATTTCAGTGGTAATTCTTGTTTGGTGATTCCTCATCCAGTTAGTATTTCCTGATATTGTATTAATTTCACCGTTATGAGCTAACAGTCTAAAAGGCTGAGCTAAACCCCAAGAGGGAAAAGTATTTGTTGAGTACCTTTGATGAAATACAGCAAAGGATGAAATGAATTCTTCATTCGCTAAGTCAGGATAAAAAATTGATAGTTGTTCGGCTAAGAAAAGTCCTTTGTAGATAATCGACTCGAAACTTAATGAGCAAACATAGAAACCGTTAATTTGCTGCTTAGCTATTCTTTTTTCAAGTCTTCTTCTCACAAGATATAGCTCTTTTGCAAAATCAAAGTCTTTATCTCTTTCTATGTTATTTACGAACATGACCTGTTCAATCTCAGGGCGAGTAGAGTTTGCTTTTTCCCCAATTACACTATTATTTATAGGAACCTGCCTCCAACCATAGATGTAATAACCATGATCTAGCAACTCGGACTCAATAATTGTTCTACATTTTTCGAGAGCCGCATAATCATTTCTAGGAAGAAACATCATGCCAATCCCAAGAGGATCATCTCGTTTTTCATGACCTGTCTTAGCTATCTCATCGTCAAAAAAATTATACGGTATCTGGGTAAGTATGCCTGCTCCGTCACCAGTCTTTCCGTCAGCATCTACCGCTCCCCGATGCCACACAGCCTTAAGAGCAT
>CABZLP010000022.1 GCA_902526565.1 uncultured Pelagibacteraceae bacterium
AAGTCATTCAATAAAATATTGTGTAGCTGTAAATCTTTTGCTTCTTTTAAACTTATATTTTTATTAGTTTGTTGGTTATAAAGAGATACTGTTTTTTGAAACTCATTATAGAATTCATCTAAAGTAATTTTTTCATTTCCAACTTTTGCTGCTAGTTGACTATTACCTGAGGAAAGAATATCTCCAACACCCCACAGTGCAAAGCTCAAGACCATTATTCCGAGGAGAATCTTTCCAAAAATTGAGGATACTAAATTTCTTACTATATCTAACATTATGTCTTATGATGTATAAAAAAGTGTTATAAAAGGAATAACGTTGAATGAAAAGAACTAAATATGTCATTGCCAACTGGAAGATGAATGGCCAAAAAGACTCTTATAAATTAGTAAAATCGATATCAAATTACCATAAGAAGATGAAACGCAAAACATCTAAAGTTGTAATTTGCCCACCATTTACTCTTTTATCAGAATTTATAAAAAAAGAAAAAAATATTAAATTTGGTGGCCAAGATTGCCATCATAAGTCTGAGGGTGCATATACTGGCTCCATAAGCGCGAAGATGCTTAAATCAATTAATTGCCAATATGTTATTTTGGGTCACTCGGAAAGAAGAATATATCAAAAAGAAACTTCACAAGAGCTTAATTTAAAAATTCAATCTGCAATTAATAATAATCTAAAAGTTATATATTGTATAGGAGAGAAATTAGAAGAAATTAAAAAAAGAAGTATAATACTTAAAAAACAACTTTCATCATTGCCTAAAAAAATTGAGCCTAAAAAAGTCATAATTGCGTACGAGCCTGTATGGGCGATTGGAACTGGAAAGGTTCCATCACTAAATGATATAAATAAAATACACAAAAAAATAAGAAATATACTTTCAAATTTAGTAAGTCCCGATTTTAGTAGACACGTTTCAATTCTTTATGGGGGTTCAGTTAATGCTAAAAATTCAGCTGATATTCTAAACCTTAACCAAGTAGATGGTGCTTTAGTAGGAGGAGCTTCTTTGAAATCTAAAGAATTTTGTAAAATAATTGATTCTTATCACTAATTAGATATAAAGACGCAATGGAAAGCGCTTTATTAATTATTCACGCTATTTTAGCAATTATTTTGATAATTGTTGTTCTAATTCAAAGAGCTGAAGGCGGTGCTCTTGGAATAGGTGGTGGAAGTGATGGAATGTCTCCTAGAGGCAGTGCCGACGCCTTAACAAGAACTACGGCAGTTATCGCTGCACTTTTTGTTGTCACAAGCATTAGTCTCACAGTTTTGAGCCTTAGATCTTCAGACAGGACACTATCATTTGATGAGCCTGAAAATATTCAATCTGATCAGCTTAATATTGAGGATTTGCCAGAGCTACCTCAATTAGATTAGTTCTTTATTTTAAATCTTTTTTGAAGTATAAAATACCTCCATGGCGCAATTTATATTTGTCACTGGCGGCGTGGTTTCATCACTTGGTAAAGGTCTGGCTTCAGCATCTCTCGCTTCACTATTACAGCACCATGGTTATAAAGTCAGAATTAGAAAATTAGATCCATATCTCAATGTAGACCCTGGAACAATGAGTCCATATCAGCATGGTGAAGTCTATGTTACTGATGATGGTGCGGAAACAGATTTAGATCTAGGTCACTATGAGAGGTTCACTGGAGTTACATCTAAAAAATCAGATAATATTACATCAGGAAAAGTCTATCAAAAAATTATAGCTAAAGAGAGAAAAGGCGAATATTTGGGCGCCACTGTACAAGTAATCCCTCATGTTACAAATGAGATAAAAGAATTTGTTTCTAAAGACCTTGGTGATGAAGATTTTGTAATTTGTGAAATAGGAGGAACAATAGGTGACATTGAAAGTTTACCTTTTATTGAAGCGATAAGACAATTTCATAATGATAATGGTCATGAAAATTCTTTGTTTATGCATGTAACATTAGTTCCATACATTGCAAGTTCTGGAGAACTTAAAACTAAGCCAACACAACACTCTGTCAAAGAGTTGAGGAGCCTAGGTATACAGCCAAATATTTTACTATGCAGAGCTGATAGAGAAATTCCAGAGGATGAAAGAAGAAAAATTGGTTTATTTTGTAATGTGAAAGGTGACTGCGTGATTCCAGCAATTAATGCAAACTCAATTTACGAAGTTCCTATTAATTTTTTAAATGAGGGTCTTGATAAGAGAGTTCTAGAGTACTTTAGATTAGAGTATAAAAAAGAAATTGATTTAAAAATGTGGTCACAAGTATCAAAAAGAATATTGGAACCAGAAGGCAGTGTAGAAATTGGCATTGTTGGCAAATATACTGGATTGGCTGACGCATACAAATCCTTAAATGAAGCCCTATCGCATGGAGGCATTTATAATAATGTTAAAGTTAAATTGAATTGGATTGAGTCAGAAGAATTAAACAGTTCAAATATTGAAAATAAGCTTAATAATTGTCATGGTATCTTAGTTCCTGGTGGATTTGGTGAGAGAGGAGCAGAAGGCAAAATAACAGCAATTAAATATGCAAGAGAAAATAAAATTCCTTATTTTGGTATTTGTTTTGGAATGCAATTAGCTGTTATAGAAATGGCAAGAAATATACTTGGAATAAAAGAGGCAAATTCTAGTGAATTCGCTGATTGCAAAGAGTCTATTGTTGGATTAATGACCGAGTGGTCTAATATAGATAACACTACTGAAAAAAGAACAAAAGAGAGTGATTTAGGTGGAACAATGAGATTAGGAGCTTACGATGCAAAATTGAAAAATAATTCAAAAGTTAGAGAAATTTATGATGCAGAATTGATTAGTGAAAGACACAGACACAGGTATGAAGTTAATAACAATTACGCTAAAGATTTTGAAAGTAATGGAGTTCATTTCTCGGGTTATTCCCCAGACGGCTTATTACCTGAAATAGTGGAATTAAAAAATCATCCATGGTTTATAGGTGTTCAATTTCATCCTGAACTTAAATCAAAACCATTTGATCCACATCCATTATTTAAATCATTTATCGAAGCTGCAAAAAATAAAACATAAAATGCAAAAAAGTGTAGATTTAGGCAATACTGTATTTAGTAATGAAAAGAAGTTAGTTTTGATTGCAGGTCCCTGTGTACTTGAGTCATACGAACACACAAAAATGATGACTGAATCATTACTGGAAATAACGTCTAGATTGAAAATTGATTTTGTTTATAAGACTTCCTTTGATAAAGCCAATAGGACAAGTATCTCTTCTGAAAGAGGAATAGGTATTGATCAATCCATTGAAATATTTAATAAGTTAAGAAACGAATACAGAATTCATATATTAACTGATATTCACAGTGTGGACGATTGTGATAAAATTAAAGACCATGTAGATATTTTGCAGATCCCTGCATTTCTATGTAGGCAGACTGATCTTTTGATAGCCGCAGCAAAAACTAATAAAGTAATAAATATAAAAAAAGGTCAATTTCTTGCTCCAATGGACATGGTTAATGTAGCTAAAAAAGTCAGTGATAGTGGAAATAAAAAAATATTATTAACCGAGCGTGGTGTTTCGTTTGGTTATAATACTCTCGTTTCAGATATGAAATCATTACAAGTAATGAAGGAGGAAATTGGTTTTCCGGTTGTATTTGATGCAACACACTCAGTTCAAAGTCCAGGTGGAAAAGGTGATAGAAGTGGGGGAGATAGAAAATTTGTGCCAACTTTAGCAAAAGCAGCAGTCGCCGTTGGGGTGTCTTCAGTATTTATGGAAACTCATGATAATCCTGATATTGCACCTTCAGATGGACCAAATATGGTAAAATTACAAGAATTAGAGAAATTAGTTGCTAAACTTATTCAAATTGACAATTTAGTTAAAGAAAACTAAACAAATAATTCATTAATAACGTTATTTTTATGTCTAAAATTAAAAATATAATTGCTAGACAAATTTTTGATAGCAGAGGCAATCCTACCGTTGAAACTGATGTTTATTTGCTAGATGGGGCAATGGGACGGGCAAGCGTTCCTTCTGGTGCATCAACGGGTAAATACGAAGCATTTGAACTAAGGGACAGAAAAAAGTCATATCATGGTCGATCTGTTTTAAAAGCAGTAGAAAATATAAATGCCATAATCTTTGACACCATTTCCGGTCTTGAATCTCTTGATCAAAACAACATTGATCGAACAATGATAGAATTAGATGGAAGTAAAAATAAAAGTAGACTAGGCGCTAATGCTTTATTAAGTGTTTCGCTGGCCGTTGCAGATGCTGCTGCAAAATCATTAAAACTGCCTCTTTATAAATATCTAGGAGGATCCAAAACGTTCAAAATGCCTTCACCAATGTTAAATGTTATTAACGGTGGTGCACATGCAAATAATAATCTTACATTTCAAGAATTCATGATTATTCCTATTAATGAAAAAACATTTAGCGACTGTTTAAGAAAATCATCTGAAGTTTTTCACACTCTAAAACAGATACTAGAAAAAAAAGGTCTTTCTACAGCTGTCGGTGACGAGGGCGGTTTTTCACCTAATTTAAAAAATGAGGAAGATGCATGTAAGCTAATTAAAGAAGCAATTCTAAATTCGGGATATAAACTTGGCAAAGATTTCATGCTTGGCCTGGACGTTGCTGCATCAGAATTTTATAAAAATAAAAAATATAAGCTGGAAAGTATGAATAAATCACTCACTAGTGATGAATTTTCAAAATTTTTAATTAATTTGTGTAAAAAATATTCAATTATTTCTGTTGAAGACCCTTTTTCAGAAGATGATTGGAATTCTTGGATAAAATTTACTAAATCAAATGGAGACAACATTCAAATTGTTGGCGATGATCTGTTTGCTACTAATTTAAATTTGATTAATAAAGGCATTGAAAAAAAGTGTGCCAATGCGGTCTTAATTAAACCAAATCAAATAGGCACATTAACTGAAACTATGGATGCAATTGAACTCGCTCAATCTAATGGATATGAAACTGTTATTTCTCATAGGTCTGGTGAAACTGAAAATACTTTCATATCAGATTTAGCTGTTGCTACCAACTCTGGGCAAATAAAAACCGGTTCGATGTCTAGGTCAGATAGAGTTGCAAAATTCAACCAATTACTTCGAATTGAAGAAAATTTTTCTTTAAAAAAATCATTAAAAAACAATAAGTTCTACTAATTATTTAATAAATAAGAAGAACAAAAAGAGTCCAAATAACTATTTTGTCATTTTTTTGAGGATTTTTGATCCAATAGAATTGTCATGATTCGTTAACTATGTTTCTCTCAAATTCATGAATAAAATTCTTAATTTAAGTACAATAATTAGAAAGTATTACCCATATTTTTTTTTTCCATTAATAATCATGTATCTCTCATTTAATATATTTGATGGAAATAATGGTCTTTTATCTCATGCAAGTCTTGATAATGAAATTATAACGCTAGAAAATAAAATAAACTCTTTAAAAACTAATAATAACCTAATGCAAATTAAGATCTCTTCTCTACAAAATTTAAGCCCAAACAACGACCTAGTTGACGAACAGATTCGCAATGTCTTAGGCTATGGAAAATCAAACGAATACATTATATTTTTTGATAAGTAGTATCACTTGAAATATAGGTGAATTGTCTTTATTTATTAATAAAGCATAATGAATTATCAAGTTTCTAAAGCATTACTAAGAAAAAATTTTTCTGATTTTAAAAGTCCAATAAAACCTGACTGGATTAAGGTATCTATTCCGTCTAAGAAAATCAGTCAAACTAAGAATGCCTTAAAAGAAAATAATATAGTTACAGTTTGTGAGGAGGCAATGTGCCCAAATTTATCAGAATGTTGGGAAAAAAAACATGCAACTGTTATGATCTTAGGAGATGTTTGCACTCGCTCGTGCAGTTTTTGCAATATTAAAACAGGCAAACCAGAAATGGTCGATCCTTTCGAGCCTTTAAGAGTTGCAAATACAGTTACTACTCTTGGACTTAAGCATGTAGTTATTACTTCCGTAGATAGAGATGATTTAAATGATGGTGGAGCAATACATTTTGTTAATACAATAGAAAAAATAAAAGAAAAGTCACCGCATACTACAATTGAAATACTTACACCTGATTTTAAAGGAAAAGACTCATCTTTAGAAATTATATCAAAAACTGAAATTGACGTTTTTAATCATAACTTAGAAACTATTGGTAGATTGTATAAAGATGTTCGACCTGGCGCAAATTATAATCATTCTTTAAAATTATTGAGCGATATGAAGAAATTAAAACCCGGTATATTTACAAAGTCAGGAATAATGATTGGTCTTGGTGAAAATTTTGCAGAGATAAGTAATTTAATGGATGATTTAAGAGAGAGAGATGTTGATTTTATAACGGTTGGTCAGTACCTTAGGCCAACAATAAATCATCACCCAGTCATTAAATATCATGATCCAGAATATTTTATTCGTATTCAAGATGAAGCATTAAATAAAGGCTTTAAAATTGTCTCGTCGTCACCATTTACGAGGTCTTCGTATCATGCAGAAGATGATTTTAATAAATTAAAAAATTTACAAGAGAATGCCTAAGCAAGAGGAAACACAACGGGTTCCATATTCAAAAGAGCAAATGTTTGACTTAGTTTCAAATATTGAAGAATATAAATTATTTCTTCCATGGTGTAATGATTCAAAAATCATAAGTAAGAAAGAATTTGAGGATCATGAAATTGTAATAGCTGATTTAGAGATTGGATATGATCAGTTTATATATACCTACAGAAGCAAAGTTCAGCTATCTAAAGATAAATCCACTATTAGTGTTAAAAACCTTGATGGCCCCTTCAAATATCTAACTAATGAATGGAAGTTTGTTGAAATAGAAAAAAATATTTCTGAGGTTCAATTTAAAATAGATTTTGAATTAAATCTTTCTTTATTAGATATTTTAATGAAAAAATTTTTTAACCTCGCTTTTCAAAGAATGGTCAGTGCTTTTATTGAACGAGCCAAAGAGATATATTAAAACTTTGTTATTTCTTCAAGCATTAGTTGAATAGCAAATTCAGTACTCTTTTTTTGTACACCATGTCTGGTTCTTTCATTGAATATTTTCTTAACAGTATGAAATGAATACTTTTTTTTATTTTTTGCACCAACGCCAAAAAAAACACAGCCAACTGGAGTACTAGCTGTGCCTCCATTAGATCCCGCTACACCAGTTACTGAAATGAGAATCTCACTGCCTGTTAATTTTTTTAGCCCTTTTACCATAGCAAGTGCAGTTTGATGGCTAACAGCACCATACTTTGCTATCGTCTCACCTGGAACATTTAGTAAATCTTCTTTCATTTTATTTGAGTAGGTAATACATGCGCCGTTAAAAAAAAGTGAAGAGCCATCCAAACTTGTTAAATTTCTGCTTATCATTCCTCCAGTACAGGATTCAGCAAGTGATATCGTAAATCTTTTTTTTGAACGAAATTTTTTTATTTTCAATAAGTCTGATTTCATAACGCTATTACTATTCTATATATCATTAATACAATTAAAGCATAAATACCTGCAATTATATCATCAAGTATGACACCGTATGATCCATCAATTTCTTCTGCTCTATTTATCGGGTAAATTTTATATATATCAAAAAATCTAAATGAAACAAATGTCACTAACACTTCAAAAGTGTTTATATTAAAAATAAATAATAATGGTATTGATTGACCAAGAAATTCATCAATGATTACTTCGGAGGGGTCTTTTTTTTTGTATTTGTCAAGGTAAATACCAGTAATATAAAATGAAACTGAAAGTATAATTACAAATAAAATAATAAAGTAAAAAATAGAAATAAAATTAATAAAAATATACCAAATGATTATGGCAAATATTGACCCAAATGTACCTGGGGCGATTGGCATATGCCCAATACCAAATATAGTACTAAAATATGAAGAAAATATTTTCATAAACTCATTAATTGTATTGTTGTCCAGCAACCTATGGCTTCTGATTTACCAAATATACCAATTTTATCAGCAGTTTTACCTTTAATATTAATTAAACTACTTTTGCATTTTAATAGTTTCGCTAAGTTATTTTTTATTGCTCTTTTGTGTTGTTCTAATCTGATGTTTTGACAAATAATTGTTACATCTAAATTCAATATAATTATATTATTCAAATTAATTTGATCTTTGATAATATTAAGTAGAGCAACAGATGAAATATCTTTATATTTTTTTTTTGGGGGAAAGAATGTACCTATATCACCTTTTGCATTAGCGCCTAACAATGCGTCAATTAATGAATGAAGGACGACATCACCATCTGAATGTCCGGCAGATTTATAATTTGATTTTATTTTAAGTCCACCAATTGAAATATTATTGCCTTTTATTAGTTTGTGTATATCGAAACCATTTCCTATTTTTGATTTATATGATAAATATTTTTTAAATATATTAATATCTTCTTTTTTAGTTATTTTTAAATTTTCATAATTTCCATCTATATATTTTATTCGTTTATTTTTCTTGTTTTCGATTAATTGTACATCATCTGTAATTAGAACTTTAGACTTAAGTGAGTATTTTGTAATATCTTTAATTCTAAATACTTGTGGTGTTTGTGTCGTTTTGAATACATTTCTA
Source organism: uncultured Pelagibacteraceae bacterium (assembly GCA_902526565.1). GTDB lineage: Bacteria > Pseudomonadota > Alphaproteobacteria > Pelagibacterales > AG-422-B15 > CACNXQ01. Next base: position 8,648 of record CABZLP010000022.1, read on the forward strand.
TCTACAGATTTGCCATTCTTTTTAAGAGAGTCCGTAACTTGAAGAGTTGGTATAACTGCATCATATTTATTTTTTTTTATTGTTCCGATTAATTTGTTTATGAGTGCGCAAGAAATGTTTGGTCTCGCAGCATCGTGTATCATTAAATATTTATATTTGCCTGTATTGATCGATTTTAGGGCTTTAAAAAGGCTTTGTTGTCGACTATTCCCCCCTAAAATTAGCGCATTATCAGTATATTTCGACAGTATACTTTTCTCTTTTTTGGTTATTTTTTTAGGAATAGTAATATATAAACAACATCTGTTAATTGATTTAGTTATATTCTTTAGGGTGTATTCAATTAAAAAATGATCATTAATTTTGTAAAAGAGTT
>CABZLP010000023.1 GCA_902526565.1 uncultured Pelagibacteraceae bacterium
CCACTAATAATGAAATTCAGAAGATAATAAGTAAAACTATTACCTCACAACTCTATAAGCAAAGATACAAGAATGTATTTAAGGGTGATAAAAAATGGAACTCAGTAAAAGCACCTCAAGGGTTAACGTATAAGTGGAATAAAGACTCGACATATGTACAACACCCTCCTTTTTTTAAAGATCTAAAACTTAATCATAACAATATAAGCGATATTAAAGATGCTAATATTCTAGGTATTTTTGGAGACTCAGTTACTACAGATCATATTAGTCCTGCAGGAGCAATAAAAGATGATGGACCGGCAGGAGACTATCTAAAAAATAAAAAGGTGAATAGAAATGATTTTAATTCATTTGGAGCGAGAAGAGGCAATCACCAGGTAATGATGAGAGGTACATTTGCGAATATTAGAATTAAAAATGAAATGTTAAAAAATATTGAAGGTGGCTATACAATTCATTACCCGTCCAATAAACAAATGTCTATTTATGACGCCTCAATTAAATATCAAAAATCTAAGACACCACTAATTATTATTTCAGGTAAAGACTATGGAATGGGTTCATCTAGAGATTGGGCTGCAAAAGGAACTAAATTACTAGGGGTAAAAGCAGTTATTGCTGAAACTTATGAGAGAATTCATAGATCAAATTTGGTAGGTATGGGTGTATTGCCATTTAAGTTTACAGAACACGACAACAGAAAAACTCTCAAGCTGAAAGGCTCTGAAAAAATAAGCATTATCAATGTTAAAGATAAATTGCAACCACAGGGGAACTACAGTGCATTGATTAAATACAAGAATGGTGAACTCAAAAAAATTAAAATCAAACTTTTAGTTAATACCGCTACCGAAATAGAATATCTCGAAACCGGAGGTATACTACAATATGTATTTAAAAATCTAATTAATTCCTAACTAAATTAAATTTTATAATCAGACAAGAAATCTAGAGAGCCGTTGCCACTGCCTGAAACAGTACTTCGTATAGCTTCAAAAAGCTTTTCAGAAAACTCATCAAATTCATCAGTATTTATGTTATAGCTTTCTCTATAAAGAGAAAAGCTTACTTCCACACATATTTCTCCACAATCAGTGTAGTAAAACAGATTGGATAAATTTCCAAAATCACCTTCATCATTTATTGCCACAGAGCAGGTTTCTTCAAAGTCTCCTGAGCCTCTAGTTACAATATTTTTTGTTTTGGTCTCAGCTGCTGAATAGAAACCTGAGTCGCAACCAAAAAATGTTCTTCTGTAATCGGTTTCTTCTGATTTTGATCCTAGAATACCAAAATTGATATTATCAAAATATGAGGAATTATCATTTGGACCTGTTTCTTGAGGGACTAGAGTTGCGAAAACATAAAAATTACCTGATGGAACACTGCCAGATTTCTCAAGATCATATATTTTCCAATTTCCAGGCAGCATTGGTAAATCGACTTGGTTATAAGCACTTGAAATTGTCCCTGTATATAAAAGATTTTCATTAAATTCTTCTGAGACAGAAAAAGAATTAAACGATAGAAGTAATGCTAAAGCCGATAAAATTATATTTTTCATGATTTTTCCCTGTTTATACTAGTATACTAAATTAGTTTTATTGAAAATAAGAGTCTTAATTTCATACGTAAATAGAATTTATTTTACTGATGAATAAATAATATCAATTAGATCTCTAGAAAACCCCGCAGGATCAGATGGTTTTTCACCATCCAAAATTTTTGATTGTTCATACAACATAGTAGCAATTTTACTAATTTTCCCAATCTCTTCTTTTTTTGTACATATCTTAGCCATTTTTTTTATGAGTTTATGATCAGAGTTAATTTCTAATATTTTGAGCGATAATTCTGTATTTAGTTGATTATGTTGCTGAAGTATCTTTTCTAAATGAGGGTCCATAGCATTATCATCCCCAACTAAACACACTGCACTATCGGTCAACCTTGATGAAATCCTTACATCTTTAACTTTATCTTTGAGTTGCTCCTTTAATAAAACAACTAAAGGATCCATAGATTTGTCTTCTTTTTTATTATCTTTTTCATTTTTGCCATCAAATGAATCTAAATCATCAAGACCTTTTGTTACTGACTTAAAAGATTTTTCTTTATAGAGAGGAGTAGATGAAGTCCAAAAACTATCTACTGGATCATCCAATATCAATACATTAATACCCCTAGATTTATATCCCTCCAAACTTGGATTATTGAGTATATTTTCATAGCTATCTCCAGTCATGAAGTAAATATCTTTTTGTTTTTTATCCATTCCTTCAACATACTCATCGAGTGAAATTAATTTTTTAGATTTAGAGTTTTTAAAAAGGGAAATTTCTAATAAAGATTCTTTCTTTTCAAAATCCTCATAAATTCCCTCTTTTAATACTGGGCCAAAATTTGACCAAAATGATTCGTAAGATTTTCTATCTTTTGAAAGTTTCTTTTTTAAGTCTGATAAAGTTCTTTTAACAAGAGATGATCTTATTTTTGCAACCACAGGATTATTTTGAAGCATTTCACGACTTATATTTAATGGAAGATCTTCGGAATCAATTACACCTCTTATAAATCTTAAATATGGGGGGACTAACTCAGGACAATTATCAGTAATGAATACTCTTTTGACATATAATTTTAGTCTATTTTCTCTTGCGGGTTCATATAAATCAAAAGGTTTTGATGACGGTATAAAATTAAGCACCGTATATTCAATTTTTCCCTCAGCCTTATAATGTGAAGTCATCCACGGATCGTCGAACATCTGTCCTGCATGATTATAAAATTCTTTATATTGCTCCTCTGTAATTTTATTTTTAGGACGTGTCCATATTGCAGAAGCTGAATTAACTGATTCAGGTTTCTCATCATTTTTTTCAGAGCCATCCGTTATGAAAATTGGAATACTAATATGATCTGAATATTTACGTATAATGCTTTCGATTCTTGACTTTTCTAAATACTCCCTTGCCTCTTTTGTAAGAGTTAATTCAATGGTAGTTCCCCTATTAGATGGTAGAAGATTAAGATCTTCGCTCTCCTCAATTGTAAAATTACTTTCACCATCTGAAACCCAAATCCAGATTTTATTTTCACCAGCTTTTCTTGTTATAACTTTTGTTTGAGATGCAACCATGAAGGCAGAATAAAATCCAACTCCAAATTGCCCAATTAATGAAAGATCCTTTGTTTTAGACTCGGATAGTTCTTTTAAGAAGTGAGCTGTTCCAGATCTAGCAATTGTTCCAAGATTTGATATTAAATCTTTTTTATTCATTCCAACTCCATTATCAGAAATTGAAATCAAATTTGATTTTTTATCTATATTAATACTTACTAAAAAGTTAGGATCATCCTTAAGTAATTTTTCTTTTGTATTAGATAAGTACCTGAGCTTATCACAAGCGTCCGACGCATTAGATACAAGCTCTCGAATGAAAACTTCTTTTTCGGAATACACAGAATTGATCATCAATTTAAGCAATTGACTGACTTCTGTTTGAAATTCTAATTTTTCATATTTTGGCATATTATAAAATGTTACGGGTAATATTGTAATTTTTTAGACAAATGCAAGTCATTATATTTAAGTTATTTTGAAAAATTTCCCTAAAATTAGCTGTTTTTGTATAATTTTCGCGCTAACATAAGATAACATGGTCATTCACTATTTAAATACCCAACCAGGGAATGAAAAGCTAGATCAGAAAACTCGGATAACTAGTTTTAACAAAGTTGAGCTAAATATGATTTTATCTATTTATGGGAAAAAAGTAAGTAATGGAATTTGGAGAGATTATGCAATTGACCATAACGAAAATACGGCTGTCTTTTCAATTTATCGAAGTACGTTCGAAAAAGCTTTTTTACAAATTATCAAAAATAAGAAAACCTTGAAGAAACAAAAAAAATATCTTCTTTTAAATGCAAACAACGAAAAGTTAATAGACTCTAACCAACTAATAGGCATTATAGACTTCTTAGATTTTTCTCTAAAGAGAATTGTTTAATGCTTACCTTCTTTGACCAAAAAGTCTCAGCAACATAATAAATAGATTTATAAAGTCTAAGTATAGGGTCAATGCACCCATAATTGCTTTTTTTGCTGCAACTTCTGCACTATCATAGGCCATATACATATTCTTAATTTTTTGAGTATCATACGCAGTAAGGCCAACAAAGATTAAAACTCCAAGAATTGAAATTCCATAATAAAGAGCTGGTGATTGCATGAATATATTTACAATTGAAGCTATTATAATTCCAATAAGTCCCATGAATAGAAAGGAGCCAAATCCAGTAAGATCTCTTTTGGTCGTATAACCATATATACTCATCGCGCCAAAAGTACTTGCAGTGATAAAGAATACACGAGCAATGCTAGCGCCTGTGTATGTTAAGAAAATTGTGGATAGAGACAATCCCATAAGAAAGGCAAATATCCAGAACATAGTTTGCGCACGTGAAGCTGACATGTTTCTTATGCCAAATGACATATACATAACAATTCCAAGAGGTGCTAAGGCTACAACCCACATCATAGGGCCTGTATATAAAGTTACACCTAAACTAGTGAGACCAACAATATCACCCTTAGGACCGGTCACGGCAGTTGCTTGAAATAACATATAGGCAACTAAACCTGTTAGAGCTAAACCTGATGCCATGTAGTTATAAACAGTCATCATGTATTGTCTAAGACCTTCATCGATTGCTGGTGTTGATTGAGCTCTAGTTTGATAGTCCATATTTAAAAACCTCTTGAATTAATTGTTATTTGTATTTTAATACATAATTATAAAGACAATCAATACAAGTAATTATTTATTAAGATTTTATTAAATAAATTCAATTAGATAGGAGAGATTAATGCAAAAAGTTTTGGTCACAGGTGCTTCAGGATTTATTGCTGAGCACTGTATAATCGAACTTCTTAAAAATGGCTATTCAGTGAAAGGTTCACTACGTAGCATGAATAGAGAACAAGAAGTAAGAGATGCGATAAAGACTGAAATAGATGATGCTAATTTAGAATTTTGTAAACTTGACTTGCTTAAAGATGACGGCTGGGAGGATGCAATGCTGGACTGCGAATTTTTAATGCATGTTGCTTCACCTTTTGTGATTGAAGATCCTGAAGATGAAAATGAACTTATTAAACCCGCAAAGGAAGGAACTCTCAGAGCATTGAATGCAGCAAAGAAAGCCGGAGTCAAAAGGGTTGTCATTACTTCGTCAGTTGCAGCAATAAACTCACACATGATGTCGGGAAAATGTGATCATACTACGTGGACTGACATTAATAGTAAATATGTGACTCCTTATCAGAGAAGTAAAACAATTGCTGAAAAGGCTGCATGGGATTTTTATAATAGTCAAGATGATGATAAAATGGAAATGGCAGTTGTTAATCCTGGAGGTGTAATGGGACCGCAACTTGGAAATGATTTAGGTGGTGCCTCTACACAAATAGTTTCGCAATTGATATCTGGAAAATTTCCAATGATACCTGCGTTGTCGTTTCCTTTTATAGATGTTCGAGATGTTGCAATACTTCATTTAAGGGCAATGATTACTCCTGAGGCTGATGGTAAAAGATTTATCGCAGCTCATGCAGAGCCCACATGGATGTTTCAGGTGGCTGAAGTATTAAGTAAAGCTGGTTATAGCAAAATAAAGTTAAAAAAAGCACCATCGATTATGCTAAAATTTATTGGTTTATTTGATAATAAAACAAAAAGTCTAGTACCAATGCTTGATAAATATGTACCCTGTGACATATCGCAAACGGTTGATATACTTAAGTGGAAACCTATGCCATGGAAACAGGCCTTTATTGAGCATGCAAAATCAATTGAGGCAATTGAAGATAAAGCTTAATTATGGAAAAAGTTTTAGTTACTGGAGCATCAGGTTACATCGCACTACACTGCATAACTGAATTATTAAAAAATGGATATGCAGTTAAAGGCTCACTTCGAAGCATGAGTAGAGAAAATGAAGTACGAGAAGCGGTGAAAAAAGAAGTATCAGACGATAAATTAGAATTTTGCAAGCTTGATCTTATGTCTGACGATGGTTGGGACAGTAGCGCGTCTGAATGTGATTATATGCTTCATTTAGCATCACCTTTCATTGTTGGAGAGCCAAGAACTGAAGGCGAGCTTATACAACCTGCTAGAGAAGGAACAATGAGAGCCCTAAAAGCTGCCAAAAAAGCTGGCATAAAAAAGATTGTTCTTACTTCTTCAATTGTCGCCATAGCCTATGGTCATGATAAAGCAATTTGTAGCAGCGATGACTGGACAAACACTCAAAAAGATGTTGGCGCCTACACTAAAAGTAAAACACTTGCAGAAAAAGATGCGTGGAATTTTATTAATACTGATGAGAATAAAGAATTGAAGATGACCACAATCCATCCTGGCTTTGTAATGGGCCCCCTATTAAGTGATGATACTCAGGGAGCATCTGCGGATTTTATGGCAAAAATGATATTGGGTAAGTTTCCAGCTTTGCCTGATGTTTATATGCATATATCTGATGTTAGAGACACTGCAAAATTACATGTACAGGCTCTTAAATCTGATGAAAGTGATGGTAAAAGAATACTGACGACTTCATCGAAAGATTATCACATAACAAGAATTGCAAAAATTACAAAAGACAATGGATTTTCAAAAATATCTACTAAAACTATTCCAACTTTAATATTTAGAGTTCTTGCTTTATTTAATAGGGAAATGAAGGGGATATTAAAAAATATCAAAAGAGGCAGCTATAGCACCGACACTTCGCCAACTGTTTCTATATTTAACTGGGAGCCTACTCCAATTGAGAAAACAGTAAGTGATATGGCATTATCTATGAGTGAAATTCTTAAAAGAAAGAGGTCAAACTAATGGAGAAAGTTCTCGTTACAGGAACTACTGGTTATATCGGACTGCATTGCGTCGCTCAGCTACTTGAGGCTGGCTATCATGTTAGAGGCTCAATGAGGTCTAAAGAGAGAGAACCAGAAGTTAGAAATGCCCTAGCTAAAGTTGTTAATGCTGAAAATAGATTTGAAACATGTGAACTCGACTTGATGAGTGATGCTGGTTGGGATGATGCTGCGGCTGGATGTGATTATGTCTTGCATATTGCCTCACCACTTACTGAAAAAGCTCCTGATCACGAAGATGACATCATAATTCCTGCCAGAGACGGGCTACTTCGTGCTGTCAAGAGTGCTGTTAAAAATAGAGTTAAACGATTTGTCATGACCTCATCTTTTTCTGCGGTTGGCTACGGACATGTCAAAGAGGTATTTGATGAGAGTCATTGGACGGATCCTACTCAAAAAATTGGTGCTTATAATAAGAGTAAAGCAATAGCTGAAAAAGCAATGTGGGATTATTTATCCTCTCTCAGTGAAGAAGATAAGATTGAAGCTGCTGCAATTAATCCAACGCTTGTCGTAGGACCTTCTTTGTCAGATGATATGGGATCTTCGAATATGTTTATTCAAAGAATGCTTGATGGTTCATATTCAGTTGTACCGCAAGTTCATCTTGGATATGTGACTGTTAAAGATACAGCAAGGGCACATATTGCTGCCATGACACATCCTGAAGCCAATGGCAAAAGGTTTATCTTAGCAGAGCGAAACATGTGGTTAACTGAAATGAATGAGATATTGATAAAAAATGGTTTTACAAAAGCTCCAACCAGAAAAGTTCCAAATTTTATTATCAAGCTGATGGGGATATTTAATAAGGAAGCGGCTGCAATTGCTGGGTTTGTTGGTAAAACAAAATATACAAATTCAGAAAATGCAAAAAATATACTAAACTTTAATTTTGAAAGTGTTGAAGGCGCTGTTGTCGATACTGCAAAACAGATGGAAGATCTAGGATTAATAGTAAAATAATGGAATTTAGAAAATTAGGAAGATCAGATATAGATGTAAGTTCCATTTGTCTCGGTACGATGACTTGGGGGGAGCAAAATACTGAAGCTGATGCGCATGACCAGTTAGATTATTCCCTGGCTCATGAAGTTAACTTTATTGATACTGCAGAAATTTATGCCGTACCTACAAAAGCAAAGACACAGGGACTTACAGAGGAATATATTGGTTCATGGT
>CABZLP010000024.1 GCA_902526565.1 uncultured Pelagibacteraceae bacterium
CAGATATGGGATTCGATGTTGATATGGGTCCTTTATTTCAGTCTCCAAAAGATGTAGCGAAAGATGCAATTGAGAATGATGTGCACGCAATAGGCGTCTCAACACTTGCGGCAGGCCACAAAACACTTGTACCAGAGCTCATGAAAAGTTTGAAAGAAATAGATCCTAAGTCAAAAATAATTGTTTTTGTTGGTGGAGTTATACCTGAGCAAGACTACGATTTTTTATATGAAAATAATATTTCAGCTATCTTTGGTCCGGGTTCAAATATTATTGAATCAGCAGAAAAGGTCATTGATTTGATATCAGATAAAATTCATAAACAAAATTAAATGCAGCTTGTCGAAAAAATTATTAAAGGTGAAAGAGCCGCAATAGCTAAAGCTATCACTTTAGTTGAGTCCTCTAGAGAAAATGATAAAAAAGAAAGTAGAAAACTAATTTCAGAGTTATTAAATAAGCCAGGTAAATCAATTCGTATTGGGTTTTCAGGGCCACCCGGTGTTGGCAAATCAACATTTATCGAGTCATTTGGTCGTTATCTAGTTGAAAAAAATTATAAGCTTGGCATCTTAGCTATTGACCCATCTTCACAGATTACAGGAGGTTCTATATTGGGTGACAAAACTAGGATGATAGAAATTTCTAAAAATCCCAATACATTCATAAGATCTACTCCTTCAAGGGGTTCTTTGGGGGGCATTTCAATTGGAACAAGAGAAGCGTCAATCATATTGGATGCAGCGGGCTATGATTTTATTTTTATTGAAACTGTAGGTGTAGGTCAGTCAGAAATCATGGCAACTAATTTAGTAGATATATTTTCTCTAATTGTAGGACCAGGGTCTGGAGATGAGCTACAGGGAATAAAAAAAGGGATAACAGAATATGCTGATATATTTATAGTTAATAAAAATGACGGTGACCTAAAATCTGAGGCCTCAAGAACTGCGTCTGATTATAAATCGGCAATAAGTTATTATAAAAAATCGAATGATACTGCTGATAAGGAGGTTTTACTTGTATCAGCCATTGAGCAAACTGGTATGGAAAAAGTAATAGAGACTATACAGAATATAGTTTCACAAAATAAAAAAAATAAAAATTTTGAAGAAAGGCGAGCTAAGCAGTTTACTTATTGGATAGAAGAAGAAGTTAGAGAAATAATCCAATTCAATATTCAAAAGAAAATCAAAGCAGATGCTAGTATCAGCCAATTTTCACAAAAAGTAATGGATGGCAAGATTCAAATGTTTGAAGCTATTGAAGCTATTACTAAGAATTTGCAGAGTAAATAATCATATTGACATTATTTATTATTATCTGTAACTAACACGAATTATGACAAAGGCATGTGATTTATCTGGAAAAAAAGTTCAATTTGGAAACAACGTAAGTAAAGCCAATAATAAAACTAGAAGAAAATTCAATGTTAATCTTCAAGCAGTAACTTTTAAAAGTGAATTGTTGAATAAAAAAATCAAGTTATCCGTAGCGACATCATCAATTCGGACAGTCTCGAAATTTGGTGGAATTGATGAATTTTTAACAAAAACAAAAAGTAAGAAATTGTCTCTTAAAGCTAAGAGATTACAACGCGCAATTGGTATAGCTGCGAGTAAAGTTAATTAGCAAGCTGACTTTTACTTTTTTTCTCACTCTCTTCAAATAAATCAACTAATTGCTCTGTCATCACGTCCGCTAACTGTTCAGCGTCTACGATTGTGACAGCCCTTTTATAGTATCTAGTAACATCATGACCTATTCCTACGGCTAACAATTGAATGGCAGATTTTGATTCAATCCATTCGATTACACCTCTTAGATGTTTTTCAAGATAATTTCCTGTATTCACGGATAAAGTACTATCATCTACAGGAGCTCCATCGGATATAACCATTAATATTTTTCTTGCTTCATATCGGACTTGTAACCTTTTATGCGCCCATAAAAGTGCCTCTCCATCAATATTTTCTTTTAATAGACCCTCGCGCATCATGAGGCCTAAATTTTTTTTTGATCTACGCCAAGGCTCATCTGCAGCTTTATAAATAATGTGTCTTAAATCATTCAATCTTCCTGGTGCTGGGATCTTCTTATTTTGCATCCAATGTTCTCGACTTTTGCCGCCTTTCCAAGCTTTTGTTGTAAAGCCAAGTATCTCAACTTTCACACCACATCTCTCGAGAGTCCTGGCAAGAATATCTGCGCTCATCGCGGCAACAGTAATGGGTCTTCCTCTCATTGATCCAGAATTATCAATTAAGAGTGAAACTACTGTATCTTTGAAGTCAGTATCTTTTTCTTTTTTAAAGGATAATGAGTGATATGGATCCATTATAATCCTCGTTAACCTTGATGTATCTAACAAGCCTTCTTCTAAATCAAAATCCCAACTTCGATTTTGCTTAGCAAGCAATTTCCTTTGTAATCGATTAGCCAATCTAGAAATAATTGTTTGATATGACTTTAGTTGTTGATCTAAGTAAGCCCGAAGACGGTTTAATTCTTCATCCTCACATATATTTGAAGCAGTAATTATTTCATCAAATTCTTCTGTGTATGTACTGTATTCATTTAGTATTTGTTCACTTGAATTCTCAGCTCTATACTGAGGTGTTGCATTTTCGCTATTTCCTTCATCAAACTCTGAAAGTTCGTCATCTTCTTGCTGGTCAATATTCATTTCTGTTTCTTCATATCCCACTTCCTCTTCTGACTGCGAGGCCTCATCATCACTAAAAGATGACTGACTCTCCATCTCATCTAATTCATTATTTTCAAGTTGTTCAGTGTTTTGATTTTCTTCTTCTTCATTTTTTTCATCATTGGCATTTTGGTCATCATAATAGTCTAAGTCATTTATCAATTTATTTACATTTTCAGCAAAAACTTTTTGATCATAAATATTCTCTAAGAGGGAATTGGAAGAGTCGCCAATCCTACTTTGAAGCCATTTCTTCCATACATTTATTGCTTTATCAGAATCTTTAGGTAGATAATCAGGACTTACTTTATTTCTGAAATATAAATCAATAGCATCTTCAATATCAATATCGGATTGTTTAGAGACTTCAGAAATGTTTTTGTCTTTAAATTTATCTTCATAAAGAGAATGTAAATTATTTTTAACCCCCCTCATCAATTGACTGCCTATAAGTTGTATGCGAGTATCTTCAAGTATTTCATAAATCCTTCTATTTTTTTCGCCAGAGGGCTCGTATTCTTTAAAAGTATTTTGATTGTGATATTTATATCTTAGTGCTTGATTATCAGCATTCCCTCTAAGCTGGCTAAGTGACTCAGGATTAATATCTAACTTTATTTGGGGTAAAACAATCTTATTTTCAGATGAAGAACCAGTATCTTCGAATACAACTTCAAGCTCTTTGTTTTCAGCAATAGCCCTTGTAGCAGATGAGATAGCTCTTTTGATATCTTCTAAAATATCTTCTTTCACTATATTAAGTTAAACTCATTCTTTTCTAATGAGAGATCGTCGCCAAAACAGCGCTGATAATATTCGGATATAATCTGTCTTTCACTCTCATCGCATTTATTTAAGAAAGTAAGTTTGAATGCCATTGCATAATTAAAGTTAAATATCTCAGCATTTTGAGCCCATGTTAAAACTGTTCGTGGACTCATAACTGTTGATATATCTCCATTTGATAGCCCTTTTCTGGATAAGTCTGCTACTTTAATCATAAGTTCAATAATTTCTTGCTTTTCTTGTGTATTAAACGAAGGAACTTTTGAGAGCATAATTTGTTTTTCTTGCTCAAAATTAAGATAATTGAGTGTGGTGACAATATTCCACCTATCCATTTGACCCTGATTGATCTGTTGTGTTCCGTGATATAAGCCAGTGGTATCCCCTAAGCCAACTGTATTTGTTGTCGCAAACATTCTAAAATAAGGATTTGGTTTTAAAACTCTATTTTTATCTAGAAGTGTAAATTTACCGTCTGATTCTAAGACTCTTTGTATTACAAACATGACGTCAGGTCTACCTGCATCATATTCATCAAAAACTAATGCTGTTGGATTTTGTAATGACCATGGAAGAATTCCATCCTGGAATTCTGTTACTTGCTTACCTTCTTTCAACACGATCGCATCTTTACCTATTAAATCAATTCGGCTTATATGACTGTCAAGGTTAACCCTTATACAAGGCCAATTAAGCCGCGCAGCAATTTGTTCAATATGAGTAGATTTTCCAGTACCGTGTAATCCCTGGACCATTACCCTTCTATTATATTTAAAACCTGATAACACTGCCATCGTTGTTGCTTTATCAAAACAATAGCTGCTATCGATATCTGGCACATATTCCGATTTCTTTGAAAATCCCTCAACATGTAAATCTGTATCAATACCAAAGGCCTGATTTACTGAAATAGAAATGTCAGGCTTATTTTGAATTAGGGTTTCTGTTGCTGTCATGTTGATCCTTTATTATTTTGTAGGCTTCTAGAACCTTAGTAAGTTTTTCTTTGTTTTTTTCATTCAGTCCAACTGTATCAGGGTGAAGTTCTTTTACAATCTTTTTGAACTTAGATTTAATATCCTCTAATGAACTTTCTTTTTTGTCCATACCTAAAGTTGCTAACGCATTTAGATATTTAGAACTATAAAAACTAGGGTGCATATTCAGGTTTTCAAGATTATTCATACCAGAAAACATTTGTTCGGAGATTTTTGATATTTTTTCGAAGTAATTCACATCATTCGTGCCTATTTTTTTGGTTTTTCTGTGGCCAATGATGTCGTTTTCAATAAATTCTTCAATTTCATCAGCAGACATATCAGAGAAATAATTCCACTTTTTATTATATTCTCTAATATGCTTCAAACAGAACCATACATACCTTTTAAGCTCTTTTGGCGATGAAGGTGCTTTAAATTCTCCATCATTGGGGCAATTTTCAAAAGAGCATTTTCTGTTATCCATATCGCAATTAATTATGTTAAGTATATATAATTATATATGAGTCTTGAAAAAAATATAAACGGGAAGATTAATGATTTTTTTAAACCATCATTTTTCAAAATAATAAATTTTTCTGACCAACACAAAAACCATTATTCTGGCGAAAATAAAGATACTTCCCATATAAAACTTATTATAGTTTCTGAAGAATTTCTAAACTTATCACGAATTGATAGAGAGAGAAAAGTACATAAAGTACTTGAACAGGAAATTTTAGATGATATTCATTCAATTAGACTAAAGCTGTATACTGAAGCAGAATATTCTCTAATTAAGTGAAGATATTTTTACTTGAGTAATAATATTTTTATTTGTTCCTAATATTTCAAACTTAAATCCATAATATTGAAAAATCTGACCAGTCTTGGGAAATGATCTTGACTCATTTATTATAAGCCCTGAAATCGTATTTGCTTCTTCATCAGGTAAATCCCATCCAAAACTTCTATTTATATTTCTTATTTCTGTAGAACCCTTTACTTTTACTGAACCATCTTGATTCCTCTTTATGTCAGAAAGCTCAATATCATGTTCATCACTTATCTCACCAACTATTTCCTCAATAATATCTTCTAGGCTAATCATTCCACTCAGTACTCCGTACTCATCTACAACCATTGCCAATTTAATTTTTCTATTAAGGTGCATTTGAAGTTGATCTTTCAGAGAAGTTGTTTCTGGAACAAACCATGTTTTAATAAGTGAATCCTTTATATCTTCACGTGTAATTGAAAGGGTTTGTTTTTCCCTAAGTAATTTCAGTAAATTTTTAGCATGTATTAGACCTATTATATTTTCATTATTATCTTTCCAAATTGGGACTCTTGTATAGGGGCTTTCTATTATCTGATTAACAATATTTCCAGGATCATCATCAATATTTAGCATAAACACGTTGCTTCTATGTACCATAATATCTTCAACTGCAATTTCAGATAAATCTAAAATTCCAGTAACCATGTCCTTGTCAATTTTAAATAGTCGACCTTCTTTATGGTGTAGGTCTACCGTACCTCTTATTTCGTCAGCAACAGACATACTGCGAGAATTTTGATCATGTTTAATTCCTACAATTCCCAGAATATAGAAAACTATTTTTTCCATAATCCACGTAACAGGCGCCAGCACAGTAACCAGTGGTTTTAATAATGGACTAACAATCAACGCTAGTTTCTCCGCATTCGCAATTGCATAGCTTTTAGGGAGAATTTCAGCGAAGATCACAATTAATGCTGTCATAATTATTACTGCGTAAGCTACACCTGAGTTTCCAAATACTTTAATGAGTAGGCTTGTGGCCAATGCGGAAGCAAGAATATTTACAAGGTTATTACCTAATAATATCGCACCAATTAATGACTCTTTTTTATTTAGCAATTGAAGAGCAACATCAGCATTTTTACTACCTTTCATTCTCAAACCTGTAAGTCGACTTCTTGTACTGGCTGTCAATCCAGTTTCTGATCCTGAGAAGAATGCAGATAATACAAGCAGTATAATAATAGCAAAAAATAAAATAATTATCTCAAATAACATTTAGTTTAAAAAATCCTTTATTACCTTTTTCATATTCTTATATTTGAAAGTATCAGTGATGTAAGCTTCACCAATACTCTTACATAGTATTAAATTTATTTTTTTGTTTTTTACTTTTTTATCAGAAGACATTGCTTCTATGAACTGTGAAGTATTTAAATGCCGTTTTAATTGCTTTGGTATTTTTCTTTTAATACCTATTTTATCAAAATGTAATTTTATTTTATTTATAATGTCTTTTGATATTTTTCCTTCTAAGAAAGATAGCTCTAGTGCCATTATTATTCCTATCGCAACAGCTTCACCATGCACAACTGTTTTTTTATAATTATTAAGTGCTTCGATAGCGTGTCCAAAAGTATGGCCGAGGTTTAATAAGGCTCTAATATTTTTTTCCTTTTCATCTTGATTTACTATTTTTGCTTTATTTTTGCATGATTTATATACTATTTCTATTAAGTAATTAGCATTTTGACTCAAAAAATGTTTATCATTTTTTAATAGCCAATTAAAAAACGCTTTATCCATTATGATGCCATACTTTATTATTTCAGCATATCCTGACAATAACTCTCTTTCATTTAAGCTCTTTAATATACTTACGTCAGAAATTACAAGGGCAGGCTGATAAAAAGAACCGATTAAATTTTTTCCATGTGGCGTGTTAACTCCTGTTTTCCCACCAACTGCTGAGTCTACTTGTGAAAGCAAAGTTGTAGGAATTTGAATAAAGTTAATACCTCTTAGGGTTATACTTGCTACAAATCCAACGAGATCACCTATTACGCCCCCCCCAAGAGAAATCAGAGTATCATTTCTATCAACTTTATTTTTTAATAAATGGCTTGTTAAGATTTTTACTGACTCAAAATTTTTCTTACTTTCACTATCGTTAATGATTATTTCGCTGACAGTTATTCCATTCTTAACATATGAGTTCTTTATTTTTTTTAAATACAAAGATTTAAGAAGCTTATTTGTAACAATGAATATCCTATCACTCTTTAAATATTTTTTAGAATATTTACCAGAGCTGGCTATAACATTATTGCCAATAATTATATTATATTT
>CABZLP010000025.1 GCA_902526565.1 uncultured Pelagibacteraceae bacterium
CAATTGCAGTAACCTATAAAGCAGTTGTTCCTGGCTTTGTTAGAAATAGAGTTACATATTCCTTGAATAATTTAAGCATGCCAATAACTGCGGTTAACAATCTTCTACAAGGAGAACTCAGAAAAGCCGGCGTATCAACAACAAGATTTATTATTAATTCAACCGTTGGATTGTTAGGCTTCTTTGATCCAGCTTCCAGCATGGGATTAGTTGCAGAAACAGAAGATTTTGGACAGACACTATCGGTATGGGGCGTTTCTTCGGGTCCGTACGTTGTATTGCCCTTCTTAGGTCCATCTAATCCTCGAGACTTTGCAGGTCTTCTCTCTACATCTCTTTTAGATCCAATGTATCAAATTGGAGGGGGGAGTGCTCCTGATTCATTAAGAACCTATCGATTAGGAACAGGCGCTGTTGATTTTAGATCTCAAAATGTTGAAATACTTGATGACCTGCAGAATAATTCAATCGACTATTATGCAGCAGTCCGAAGTTTTTACTCGCAGGGAAGGGAGAGTCAAGCAGCTAGTAATCTTGAAATCGACTCATCTGAACAAGAAAATGACATTTTTGATGACTTTGAGATAGATGAAAGCTATGTAGGACCAGATATAGAGATTACCTATGACTAAAATCAGATTTCATATTTATATACTTTTTCTTTGCTTTAGTTTCAATCTAACAGTCTTAGCATCAAGTTTTACTGAAGAAGAAAATTTTGTCACTTCATTTGCTGATTCAGCTATATCTATCTTAAGTAATGACTCACTTTCTGACTCTGACAGAACTTCAAGTTTTACAGAATTAGTAATGTCATCAATTGATCTAAACTTAATTTCAAAATTTGTTTTATCTAAAGCATGGAAAAATGCATCGGATGAACAGAAAGAAGCATATCTAATCGCATTCAAGGACTACTTTGTAAGCTCATACGCTAATAAGCTTGATCAATATACGGGTGAAAAAGTTGATGTAGTTGGGTCACAACAAGCTGGTAAATACGTGATTGTTGAAAGCAATATTATTAGGGAGGGAACTGACACGCTTAAAATCAATCTAAAATGGAGACTTCTAAATAAAGACAACCAAATTAAAATCATTGATTTAAACATTGAAGGCATCAGTCTTGTGATCGCACAGCGAGAAGAATTTCAGTCATTCCTGTCTAATAATGATTACGATTTGGATAAGCTGATTGAAAAAATTGTTTCTGTCTCAGATTAATATTCTGATGAAGGGAGACCTTTGGGTTTCCAACCTAAAGTAAAACCATCTTCAACATTAAATAAACTTTTGTAACCTTCATTCGCAACCATGTTGGCCGCAAGATTGGAGCGCCCTCCTGATTTACAAATAAAATAAATATTTGAGTCCTTAGGTATTTCAAGAGAGTTAAATTCCTCAATAAAATTGGGGTTTTGTGTTCCCTCCTCATTTCTAATAGCTAGTTTAAAGAGAATGCCCTCAAAAGAGTCTTCATCGGGGATACCATCAACGTTCCACTCAGTAGGACTTCTAACATCAATAAGGTAAGAATTTTGATCTTCATTTAGTTTTTTAAAGCAATCTTCAGATGAAATAGTTTGTATTGAGCTCATATTATTATGTCTTTTGATTAGAAGATTTAAATCGATTTGAAATTGGATTGATTTTTGTTTTTCGCCCCCTCACTCTTTGTCTCCATTTCAGAAAAGAATTACGTTTAAGATTATCTTTCATAATCTTTATCACTTCTTTTTCTTTAAGTCCAAATTGATTATTAATATCAGTAAAAGTTGTTCGATCTTCCCAAGCCATTTCAATAATACGGTCAGTATCTGCCTGGGATAGTTTATTAACCATATTAGTTTGATATCTTTATAGCTTGAAAATTGCCAGGGCGATGTTCTCCTTTTTCAACTACACCAAGTAATTTTTCCCAAATCTCAAGCGCTCCATCTGCTTCTTCTTTTCCAATCAGCTTTATCACCTCATCATAAAGGGGACCTTTTATATCTGATATTTCTGTCTTAACTTTTTCTAAGTACCATTTATTACGATCATTTAGTGATAGGACTTTAAATCCTGTTTCTTTTAAAAGACTCTCGTACTTCTCTAGCGAACACATGAACATATCTAGACCTTCCGCTTTAATATACTCCTTCATTTGCTCCGATGGTTCGTTATTATCATTACGCATCCAATCTCCGACGGAGAGAATACCATCATCAACTAAGATATCATTTATCTCTTGGAGTAATTTTTTTTTGTCAATGATATGTAAAAAGGCTTCCTTGCTGAAAACAACCTGAAAGCTTTTATCTTCAAAATTATATTCGCCAAGCTTAGTACAGATAAATTTCACTTTATTAAATATACCTTTCTTTGTAGCTAAATCATTTGCAGTTTCGATCACTAATGGTTCTGGATCTATTCCAATTGCTTCATTAGCACCATATTTTTCTATCATATGAAAAACTGCTCCTCCTGTACCGCAGCCAATGTCCAAAACTTTTTTACCTTTTAAATCTAATCCCATTAAAATTTGATCAATTTCATCAGTGCCCCCTGGTGATAAAAATCCTTCACCCCAGATAGTTTTAAGCATATTCAATTGTTTGGGGCCGTAGTGTCCTTGGTCAGTTAAGCTCATATTATTAATGATATGTTTTAGAAGCTATCGTGGCTTTGTTTAAGTCAATAAAACTTAGATTGCATTTTCTTTTGATGACTAGTTTAATAACAGGAGGTAATAAATTTTTAAACTTTACCCGCCTTACTAAAATATCCTGCTGCTTCATCATATGACCTATTTGCATATAATTTAGAAATACACAAAAGTGTTAAATGCAATGGAATGCCAAATAATAACTCAGGTAGATCTAGATTCATTTCAAGATCTTAACCTGATTTATCCATCATAATCAAGAACAACTGTACCTGAAACAGGATCAGTTACACCTAATTCAGGTGATAATTCTTCAAGGACGTGCCTCATCTTATCTAAATTTGCGATCATTGCATCTCTCTGAGCAGCAATTGCCTCTTCTGATTCCCAAATGCCGATATAGCAATAAGTTCTTTCTCCTGTTTTGAAAAGACGACTAATTTTTTGGCCAGGTAAATTTTCAAAACCTTTATTGATCTCCAAATATTCTTCTTCACAGCCTTCTTTGACTTTAGCTCTCACAGCATTGCAAAATTCCATATTTTCTCCTTTATAATTGAATAATTATACTAACTCCAACATATACATAATGAAAAGAACTAAAAATTAATTGTATGTTACGTCCAACTCACCCTAGCTACTGTTCTTGTTGTGCAGTAAAAAATATCATTATTTAAACCAGGTGTTAAAAACATACCATTTGCTAACGGCGACTTAAGAGAAACTTTATCTAAAATATTGCCATTAGTTAAATCAATCACAACTAATTTATCATCATTTTCTTCAAAACTATTAATAACTAGTTCTTTACTTTCAGGAAAAACAACAGGCTGCATTGTTGGACGAATATCATCAATTTTCCAGGAAAGATCTAGTTTTTTTGCTGTGGTATCAATGCCTGCTAGTCCCCCATTAATACTATCCCAACAAACACATACGTTATGTTCTGGTATATTTACTGGTGGGGCTATTATACCACCGCCAGATTTTTCAAATGGCTCTATATACTGAAATTCATTAGAATAGAGATCAAATTTATACAATCTCTGCTTACAGCTCCAAGGAGCGCTTCTTCTCCAACTTAGTTCCTTAGGCGCTTTATTAAACCTACCATTAGGATGGGTTGAGTATATCGCTCTAAGTGAGTCTATATCACCGTTATTCATTAGCCACATGGATCCATCTGAAATACACCCGTCCCAAGATAGGCCTTGATCATCATCGGTTGAACGATAGGTTGGCGACCAACTCCCATCCACAGAAAGCTTTTCATCAACTCTTATTTTCCATATTTTTTCTATTCCAGGTATGTAGATAAATTCAATATCATCATTTTTATCTGAAGCAATCCTTCCCATTGAACCTTCAGGTAATAAAAAAGGTTCATGCATTAACTCTAGTTTATCGTTTAGTCGCGTGATGGTTGACCTGCCCTGCCCCTCAAGGCGAAGGTCTTTGGTTACAATAGAGCCATCAGACAAGACCAATAACCCGTTATGTGCTTGGTCAATTGGAAGCTTTTTTTCAATCTCGACTTCACATTGATTAGTAATACTATGCATGTAATTGCCATTAACTTTAATAATGTTGCCGTTTTGATGGGCAGCAATGGCTCCGCACCAAACATGCTCACCGCAGGGAAGTCTAGGTGTCTCATTAATAACTTCAAGAGTTTGAGGATCAATTTTTTGAACCCAACCAAAAGGAGGCGGACCAATAAAACTTGGCATAGTACCTCCAAGAAAAAGTTCTTCACGCTCTCTAAAAATCGTCATAACATTCCATCTTTCGTTACGAATACTTTGTACACGTGCTTGTTTATTTTTTACATCCAATCTTCCATTGGCAGCTTTTTGTCTGCGGTTACCTCCACATTCTACTGGCCAATGGGATTTGTAATATCCCTCAAGTTTAACGTCACGATCTTTGGTCATTATTTTGGCATTAATGCCTTTATTGATCTTCCATTAAGTGCTGTTGTTATTTTTGCATACTGTCTAATTAATTTTAGAATCAAAGGGTCGTTTACTTCCTTATAAAATTCATTTTGTGAATAAAGATCATGAAACCAATTTGATACATGTGGATATAATTTACGAAAAGGAAATCCAGATACATAGAGCCGATATGAGTAAATAAACCATGCAAGGTCTAGCAACGAAAGCTTATCACCCATTAAATATTTTTGGTTAGTTAGGCGGCCTTCAAATTTGTCGTAACGCTCACAAAATTTAACCAATGACTGTTTTACAGCGTCATCAGTAATTCCTTCTTTGTCATAGGTTTCATAAAATTCAACCTCTTTCATCTTAAGTTTATCAAGTTCAGAATTAGAAGATTTATAGTTTTTGAATACTTCAAGTCCCTTAGGGTTCTTTTTGCCTAGACCACCAAACATATAACGATAAGCAATGTTTCTAATGTCTTCATGAAGAACATCCTCATCTTTAAGAAGTGTATTCATATTTTCCTGTTCATGCTCGTCGAATAGAGGATTTTGAGGGTATTTTTTTTCAAGATACATTAGTATGTCATTACTTTCAATTTCAACATGCCCATCATCCACAAGTACTGGAATGAGCCCCTTAGGATTGATACCTAAAAACCATTCTGTATAATTTTTTCCTGCTGCGAGATTTACACTGTGCGAAGTCCAACTGATTTTTTTTAAATTAAGATATATTCGAAGTTTCTGTGAACAAGAAGAAGTTCTGAAATTGAGTAAATGTAAACCCCTCCAGTCTAATATTTCTTTAGTTTGAATTTGCTCACTTGGAATAGTTGCCATTTATTTCTTACCCTTGTTATTATGCTTAGTTACTAAATAAGCTAAAACCAATATCGCAGCTGTACCTGCCATCATCGATACATCAACTGACAAACCAAAACCCATGAGTATAAAACCAATTAATGCTCCAATAAAAAAAACTCCAAGTATCTGCAGTACATTCTTCATAAATTAATTTTACTCATTTGTTTTCAATCTTGTTTTTTGAATAATTATAACAGAAAATATTGGGACCAAAAGGGTGAGTAGTGTTATCACAATAAGTAAAATGCCCAATTCAGAGTAATCTGCAACTGAAAGAATTTCATTTGTAATTTTATCCTTTACTTCCCTGGTGACCTCATAAATTTGATTGAGGTATTTTGTAAACAATGAACTTGCGGATAGAGCAAGATTAGTAAAAGAGGCAAATACAGCAAAAAATGTCGCTTTAAGATGAGCGGGTGCATTTCTCGCAATCCAAGCAAGCAATGGTATCATCGATACTTGCCCCAAAGGTGATTCAAGCGCAGTATTAAAAATAGCTATGAAACGTGCATCAACTACATCATTTGTTAAGGAAGCTGTCCACTGATGAAATCCATAATACATACCAACACTTGGCAAAAATAAAACTGCCCCAGCAATAGATAAAATTACAATAATTTTTGCAATCGAGTTATTTACCATAAACGGTCTTAAAACAATTATTCCCAGTAATGTTAGAAATGAAGCGAGTAAAGAAAGGACTGAAAAAAATTGTTCATCAAAACCTAAATTATCTATTTCAAACCAAGTCAAGCCTGCACCAGGACCTGGCATTGCTCTAAAAATAAATATTATTATTGCAGTTCCTAAAATAGTTAGTCGCATAGACTCAGGGAGCTCACGGATAAGCTTGGCCATCAGAAAGAAAATAATACTAACTGATCCAACAAAGACGATTTCTTGAGCAAAGGGAAGGTTAAAACCGCCTACGCTAAGCGTGAAAATTACAAAAACAAGTGAGCCCCCAAGTATCCACCAATCAACTTTTGTTTCCTCGCCCTCTATCTTCTCTTCAACACCAGCATTTGATAATTTATTTCTTCTCTTGTTTTTAAGATAAATTGAGAGAAATACGCCTAGTACTGAAATTAAAGGGATGATCAATGCAAAGAGATAAATATTTGCATATAAAAGTATTTTCTCTAGCTCTGTTTCAGCTTCAACACTACTGAAAATGATTACATTAATTAAAGCAACAACAACAGTACCTCCAATGATTGCAAACCTTCCCAAAGTTTGCATTGTGGTATGCATATTTTTTATTAACTCAGGTGAATAAAGTTTGCCTTCTTCATCTAAACTTGGAACAGCTTCAACAGTCATTGCATCAGCTACAACGTCTTGTACAACATATCCAATTGGTGCTAGCAATACACTGATCACATACCAGGTTTCAATATTAAGGAATTGTGACATAAACACTGTGTGGGCAATAAGCCCATACATGATACCAAGGCTTATGGCGATTAATAAGGCTCCTATGTAAACAAGATAATTTTTTTGATTCCAAATCAAATCAACCAAATGACCTAAAGGCATTTTTAGGGCCCACGGAATTCCTGCCCAAAAACCAAGAACTGCGAGAAATGCAGCAGATAAATTAAGGTAGTCTTTAACAAAAAAAGTTCCAACAATGCCAGTTAATCC
>CABZLP010000026.1 GCA_902526565.1 uncultured Pelagibacteraceae bacterium
ACCAGTACCATGATGCCTACGAGCATTTATCGAGCGGTAGGGCAAAAGGGAAGCTGTTAATAAAAATTAATTAATTATGCGCAGTACTATCAACCAGATTATATCACCAATAAATACATCAGATGGCGCAGGTGTTAAATTAAAGCGGTCAATTGGTACTCAGCTTATTGATTACTTTGACCCGTTTTTGATGCTGGATGAATTTGGCTCTGATAAAAGCGATGATTATCTTGGTGGGTTTCCGGCTCACCCACACCGAGGCATAGAAACAGTTACGTATATGCTAAATGGTGAATTTGAACATAAGGATAGTACTGGGGCAGTAGGTGTTATGAAGTCAGGTGATGTTCAATGGATGAAGACAGGAAGTGGAATTATTCATTCAGAAATGCCTGCAATGTCTGAGGGTAAATTACATGGCTTCCAGCTTTGGATAAATATGCCTGCAGAAAAAAAAATGGACGACCCTGAATATATTTACTTAAATTCAAATCAAATCAAAACATACGAAGATACTGATATTAAAGTGAAGGTTATTGCTGGTTCCTTTAAAGAGGTAGATGGATCCATAAAAAAACATAATATTGATCCTACGTATCTTGATATTCAAATTACTAGTGACCAACCATTTAAATACAATCTAGAAAATGAATACAACTCATTTATTTATGTATATTCTGGCGGTATTTATTTGGACGGTGAAGATAGTGAAATTAAAAGTTCACATTTAATTACTTTAAATAAAGGTGGCAGCTTAGTGGTTAAAAGTAAAAATAGAGCAAAGTTTCTATTAGTATCTGGTAAACCTATTGGTGAACCAATTGCAAGAGGCGGCCCTTTTGTAATGAATACAAGAGACGAAATTATTTCTGCTATCAATGATTATAATAATGGCACATTTGTTAAGGCGGGCGTGAAGTAAATGGCAAGTATTTATGATTTTTCTGTAAAAAACATTGATCGCCAAGAAATTAGTCTTGAAAAATTTAAGGGTAAAACTTTGCTTATAGTTAATGTCGCTAGTCGGTGCGGTTTTACACCTCAATATACCGGACTTCAGAATTTATATGAAAAATATAAAGATAAAGGATTTGAGATCTTAGCTTTTCCATGTAATCAGTTTGGATCACAGGAAAAAGGAACTAATGATGAGATCAAGGATTTTTGTAGCAATGAGTACAATGTGTCGTTCACACTTTTTGATAAAATTGAAGTAATTGGAGATAATGCTTCACCTTTATTTAAAAAACTTACTCAAGATGCAGGTAGAGAAATACAATGGAACTTTACAAAATATTTAATAAACAAAGATGGTGACTTTGTACGTGGATTTGGAACTCAAAAAAAACCAGACGAAATAGAAGAACATATTATTAAAATATTATAATTATGGCTGACCAAATAAATCAAATATTTGTCGAACCGCAAACTTGCTATAAGTTTTTAGACAAAGAAGTCTCAGATCAATCACTTAATGATTTATATGATTTGCTGAAGTGGGGCCCTACATCTTTTAACTGTAGTCCCATGAGGTTAAAATTTCTTAAAAGCAGGGAAGCAAAAGAAAATTTATCACGATTTGTAAGTGAGGATAATATTCATAAGGTCTTGAATGCACCTGTTTGCACGATTATTGGCATGGATACTGAATTCTGGAGAGACTTACCAAAGAATTATCTTCGCGAGGATGCAAAAAAATATTTTGAAAATGACCCAGAAAAATCTGAAATTACAGCATTTAGAAATTCATCAATTCAAGGGGGTTATTTTTTGAAAGCCGCCAATGCTCTCGGTCTGGCTGTGGGCCCAATGTCAGGATTTTCTAACGAATTAGTTGATGAGGAATTTTTTAATGGCACAACGACCAAAAGTAATTTTTTATGTAACCTAGGTTACCCTGATAAAGACGGTTATTACGAAAGAGCGCAGCGTTATAACTTTAGTGATATTGCGGAAATCCTCTAAGCTGCAATAAGGTTTAAGTAGGCATACTCAAGTTTTTGAATATCTCTTGATCTAATCAGATCATTAATTTCTTGCTTAAATTTCTTCGATCCAGGAACACCAAAACAGAGTGCTAATAGGGGACTTAATAGTTCATAGGTTGAAATAAGATCAATATTCTCTTTTACATAATCAAAATATTTTTTTACTACAAAACTCCTATCAATCTCTATCTTATCCAAGTCGTAAAACTTAGAATCAATATCTTCTAAAAAAAATGGGTTGGCTTGAATTGATCTTCCTACCATCACTCCATCTAAATAATTTAGTTGATCTAAACAATCATCAATATTATCCAAACCACCATTGATTATGAATTTAATATGCGGAAACTCTTTTTTAATTTTATAAACAAAATCGTATTTAAGTGGTGGTAACGTACGGTTTCTTTTAGGGTCAAGACCTTTGAGATACGCTTTACGTGCGTGAACAAAGATAATTTTGATACCACTTTCAATTACCGTTGAAATAAAGCTTTTGAAAAATTCATATGTATCAAATTCATCTACTCCAATTCGACATTTCAGTGAGACGTCCATTGAAGTTTCAGACTTCATTCCTTCTAGACATTGTTTGACCAGGTTTGCTTCTTTCATTAGACATGCACCCATTTTACCCTGTGATACTTTTTTTGATGGACAGCCCACATTTAGATTTATTCCTTGATAATTATGTTTATTTGCTAGTTCTGTTGAATATTTCAACAGGTTGATATCAGAACCACCTACTTGGAGAATCACAGGCGACTCGATAGATTCTTTTTTCAGCATTTTCTTAAAGTTACCTCGATGTAACGCTTGGCTGGCTATCATTTCTGTAAATAAAATTGCTTCCTTAGAAATCAATCTATACATATAGCGTGCACTCGATGTGGTTACACCCATCATTGGTGCGACAGAAAACTTATAATTTAAATTTAATTCATTCATACTTTTTGTTTAATCGTAATTAAAACTCCACTACTAACAATGCAAAGAATACCAAAACATACAATTATATTTGGTATATCTTTAAAAAATAAAATGCTTATTAACATATTACTTATAATTTCAAAATAGTGAAATGGAGCTAAAATACTTGCTTCAGCATTCTGATATGCCTTAATAAATATAAAATGCACTAAAATCACAACTAATCCAATTGAGCCCATCAATAGATATTGGTCAATTGATGGAGAGCTTTCCCAAAAAAATGGAAGACAGACTGTCATTATTACGGCACCGGGTATAGCGGTGTAACATAGACTTACCCAAGGATCAGAACTGAAATTAACTCTTCTTGTGTAGATTAAGTACATGGCGTAACAAAATCCAGACAGCAGAGCCAAAAGTGAATAGAAATTAAATTCTTCAAATCCTGGTTGTATGACCAGTAATGTTCCAAAAAAACCAAAGAAGGTACAAAATATTTTAAAAGAATTTAATTGTTCTTTAAGAATATAAGATGACATGAATACCACAATGATTGGAGCAATGAGCATTATACTTAAGGCATTGGCAAGAGGAATTTTCGAAATAGCACCATAGAAAAAAGCAGTAGCTAAAAAAATAAAAGTTCCTCGAACAATTTGGTGTTTAGATGAGGAACTAAAAAATAATTTTTTTCCCTTTATAAAATAAACAAGGGGTACCAGAAAAATAAAATGACTGAAGAACCTCGCCCAAATAATTTCTAAAATATGAATGTCTTCGCTTAAGTATTTTGCTAGCGCATCGTATAGGGGGGCAATCAGTAATCCTAAGCATAATAACGATATGCCTAAGATAACATTCTGCTTAGGAAGCATTAATTATTTATTAAGTTCGCGCATAGCCTGATCAATACCTTCAATGGTTAAAGGAAACATCCTATCCGAAAAAATTTGCTTTATGATTGAAGCAGATGATATGCGGTCCCAATACCTTTCTGGTATTGGATTAAACCATATTGCGTTTTCATAGACATTCAGAAGCCTAGTTAGCCACGTTTCACCCGACTCTTCATTCCAAAATTCAACACTTCCACCAGGATATGTAATCTCATATGGACTCATTTCGGCATCGCCAACAAATATAACTTTATAGTCTGAAGGGTATTTATGAAGAAGATCCCAGGTCTTTATATTCTCATTGTACCTTCTTTTATTATCTTTCCATACAGCGTCATAGAGACAGTTATGATAGTAAAAATACTCCATGTGCTTAAATTCTGTTCTCGCTGCAGAAAAGAGCTCTTCACATATTTTTACATGAGCATCCATCGACCCACCTACATCGAAAAATAAAAGTACTTTTATCTTATTCCTACGTTCGGGCATCATCTTTACGTCAATGTAGCCTTTATGGGCAGTAGATTTGATTGTATTATCTAAATCTAGCTCCGATTCAACTCCTTCACGAGCAAACTTCCTTAGTCTTCGAAGCGCAACTTTAATATTGCGAGTTCCCAACTCAACATCACCATCGAGGTTGCTGAACTCTCTTTTGTCCCATACTTTTACAGCTTTTTTATTTCGACTTTCTTTCTGACCAATCCGAATGCCTTCAGGATTATAGCCATATGCGCCGAAAGGAGATGTTCCTCCAGTGCCAATCCACTTACTACCGCCTTGGTGACGTTTTTTTTGTTCTTCTAAACGTTGTTTTAATGTCTCCATTAATTTTTCCCAACCCCCTAAAGACTCAACCATCTTTTTTTCCTCATCGGTAAGGTATTTTTGCCCCATGAGCTTCAACCACTCTTCTGGTATTTCTTTTTCTGTTCCACCTTCAGAATTTTCAAGTCCTTTAAAAGAATGTCCAAAGACTCTGTCAAATTTGTCCAGATACCTCTCGTCTTTAACTAGCGCTGATCGGCTTAAGTAGTAAAAATCATTTACATTAAAAGAATCTACAACCCTTTTGTTCATGGCTTCCATAAGCATTAAATATTCTTTTAAGGATACAGGTAAACTTGCTTGTTTAAGGTCAAAAAAGAAATTAATGAACATAATAATTTATCTTAAAGAAAATTCAGTTCTACTCAAGATTCTCATTCTCTCTTCGAGAGATGAAAGCCAAACGCTCAAATAAATGAACATCTTGCTCATTTTTCAGAAGAGCACCATGAAGAGGTGGGATGAGTTTTTTGGGATCTTTTTCTCTTAATATTTTCGCATCCACGTCATCTGTCATTAATAGTTTAAGCCAATCAATGAGCTCAGATGTAGATGGCTTTTTTTTTATACCAGGGACTTCTCTTATGTCATAAAAAATCTTGAATGCTTCCTGTATAAGGTCTTTCTTGATTTCTGGATAATGCACATTAACAATTTCTTCCATGGTCTCAGGGTCAGGAAACTTAATGTAATGAAAGAAACATCTCCTTAAAAAAGCATCAGGCAGCTCTTTTTCATTATTTGAAGTAATGATTACAATAGGTCTATTTTCTGCTTTTATGGTCTCTCCTGTCTCATAAACAAAAAATTCCATTTTATCTAACTCGAGAAGAAGGTCGTTTGGAAATTCAATATCCGCTTTATCAATCTCATCAATTAAAAGAACGGGTCTTTTATTACTTTCAAAAGCATTCCACAATTTGCCTTTGCTTATATAATTTTTAATATCTTTTACTTTTTCATCTCCAAGCTGAGAGTCTCTTAATCTGGTAACCGCATCATATTCATACAGACCTTGTTGCGCCTTGGTTGTTGATTTAATATGCCATGTAATAATTTCAGCTCCTAGGGACTGAGCAACCTCATGTGCGAGCATAGTTTTGCCAGTGCCAGGCTCTCCTTTGACAATGATCGGTCTTTCCAAGGTAATAGCTGCGTTCACTGCAACCTTTAGGTCCTCAGTAGCTATATATGAACTTGTGCCTTCAAATTTCATTAAGTTCTTAAAATTGTTTCAGGAAACATATTATATTTCAGTGATATATCAATCATAAAAATTGTATTGTTCAATTGACTTAAATATCAAAAACTACTAAAAGCACCAGACTGTTTTTAATTCTAAATCCAAAAGGAGTAAACATGGTAAAACTTCCAAAAAGCTACAAGCCTACAAAATCTGAAAAATTCATGAACGCAAAACAAAAGCAATATTTTAGAACAAAGCTTAAAGATTGGAAGAATGATATTTACAAAGAAAGCAGAGAAACTGTTGAGAATCTCCAGGATTCAATCGCTCCAGCTGACATGTCTGATAGAGCAACACAAGAATCAGAAAAAACATTAGAACTCAAATCAAGAGACCGACAGCGAAAATTGGTTGCTAAAATAGATGCAGCATTAGCTAGAATCGAAAATGGAAGCTATGGTTATTGTGAAGTTACAGGGGAGCCTATCAATATTGAGAGATTAGATGCAAGACCAGTAACGACACTGAGTATAGAGGCTCAGGAAATGCACGAAAGAAACGAAAAATTGCATTCTGATG
>CABZLP010000027.1 GCA_902526565.1 uncultured Pelagibacteraceae bacterium
AAAGGTAAAAAAACTTAATTATTACTTAATTGATTTTAGTGAAGCGTTAATTTTCTCTGCTCTTAATCTCATGTATCATTTGCCAGATTGTACATTTATCTTGCCTCATGAATTTAATGTAAATAAAAATAATAGTAATAATAAAAAAAATAAAACAATTACATTCGTAACACCTGAGCAAATAAAGTTCATCTCTAAGAAAAGCTTTGATATTGCAATTAATACAAATAGTTTTCATGAAATGTCTAAGGTGGTAATAAAAAATTACTTCAAAATGATGAGGCATGTATTGAGGAGGAAAAACTTATTTTTTACTGTAAATAGAGTGGAAAAAGCAATGGATTTAAATTCTGGTCAGTCAATAAATACAAAATATGCGTCAAAGGAAATATATCTGAATAAAAAGAAACACATTTCAATTAATAGATTTGAAGAATATAACTGGAAAAATTCAGATATAATCAAAGCTTATCATACTTCTGAATTCAACAAAATTAAAACAAGAAATAACTTTCAGTTAAAAATAGTAAAACTTAAAAATGCAATTTAAAGAGTTAAGACCACTATTTATATGTGGACATAGACGATCAGGCACAACTTTGCTTACTTCGTTATTAGACTTTCACGAAGAAATATTGATGTATCCAGACGATAGTAAATTTTTTCATTTATACTATCCGTTCGTAGAATTAAATAACTATAGCAAAAAACAAAAGCAAGATTTAATAATTAAAAAAAATTTTCAATATCTTAGAGAGAACTTATTAAATAAAATCAAAATTGACAAGAAATTGATAAATTTTAAATCAATTGAAAAAGATTTTTTAAAATTAACAAAAGACAAGACAGATTGGCATCATTTTTTAAGTGCTATGATTGAAAGTTTTTTTAATAATTCTTATCAAGAAAAGAAAGAATTAAAATTTTGGGCTGAAAAAACAACAAGCAGTGAGATATATATAGAGGAAATAATTAGCAAATTCAGAAAAGCAAAATTTATTCATATTGTAAGAGATCCAAGAGCAATTTACGCATCATTAAAAAGTGGATGGGCGGGTCATTATAAAAATTTTGATGACTCTAAGTCCCTAGATCTTTTATTGCAATCATGCATTGATCGATATGGATATAGTATAAATCTCGCAAAAAATAATGAGATTAGATTCCGTAAAAATTATAAAGTTATAAAATATGAAGATTTAGTTACTAATCCAAAAAAAAAACTTAGAGAAATTAAAAAATTTTTAAAATTAAAAAAAGACATTAGAACCATTCCAACAATATATGGTCACAAGTGGAAAGGTAATAACTTTAGTAAATTAGAATTTAATAAAATAGACAGTAGAAGATCTAACGTATGGAAGTCTAATCTGGATAATTATGAAAAAGGAGTTCTTGATTTTCACTTTAGTGATTTTTTAGATCATTATAAATATAAAAGCATATCTACTCTTAAAAATCAGAATAAATCAATTAGTAAATATTATAAATGGCGAAACTTTCAAAGTGGATTTAAAGCCGACATCAAATGAAAATAAGATTACTTTTTTATATAACACAAAATGGAAGCAATATTGAATATATTAAAAAATTTATTTTTTATTTGTTAAATAATATAGACATAGAATTATTTATTGTATGTGACAGTAAAGATCAATTTTCTGAGCTTAAATTTATTGAAGGATTGGATGATAAGGATTTTCATTTATCTCTGGTTAGAAAAAATTCACTTTCAAAAGATGAATATTGGAAAATATTATTTAATGAACGAAATATAAATGCCTTCCTATTTTTTAATGGTCAGATGACGGTAACTAGATCAAAAGACTTAGTAAAAATTTATGAGTCGATAAAAAATTCAAATATCAAATTTTATTGGATAAATAGACTTTTCTTAAAGGACCGATACTGCATATACGACGATATTTATTTTAATAACTCTAAAATCTCTCAAGATTATCAGAATATATTACAAAACAATTCCATTTTAAAAGACAAATTAAACATAGAAAAATATATAAATGCATATTGGAAATTTAAAGATGATGTGCACGAACAGCAATTTAACTCTATGCATGTTAATAGAAATAAATCAATTTTTAACTTAGTACGTAATTTTAATTTTTTTAAATCAAAAATTAAAAATATAAGCACAAAACAAATAAAATTATTAAGCCCTTTTGTACTACTTTTATTGCCAAAAAAAAATCATTGGTTTAATGAGTATGCAAATCAAGAGTTTTTAAATTTTAACAAAATTATTAATTTAACTTGTAGTGCTGCAAAAAAAAATAATTTGAATGTAATTATTAAAAGACATCCTCGTGAGCGTGGAAAACCCCTTTCATGCGGAATAGATTTTAATAACGTTTATACATATGAAGGAGATTTATCTGTTTCTGCTTCAAAAGCAGAATTGGTTGTATTTACAGGTACAACAAGTGGATTGGAAACTTTACTGCTTCACAAAAAAGTAATACAACTTGGAAATCATTCTGCATTACCTGTAGAAAATAGTTATGAACTTCTTCATAAAGTATCAAATATGAATAAATATTTGTCAGTATTTGACAAAGTCTTGACTGATTATAACTTTGATAAGCTAAAACTTCATGCCTTACTCAAATCAATATTTGAAAATTCATATAGCTTGAGCGCTGATACAGAGGATAAAAAAATACACATTAATGCTGATCGTAATTTGTCCCACATACCACAAATAGCAAAAAATATGTCTATTAGATTGAAGGAAGATTTTTTTAAAAATTAATTGTATAGAAACTAATTAATATTTATCGTAAACATCAAAAAATCATTTAGAAAATATAAATATGAAAGCAATGATACTAGCTGCAGGTAAAGGAACAAGAATGGGATCAGTTTCCAGATTAATACCAAAGCCACTTACTAAATTAAATAAAAGCACTTTAATTGAACTAAATATAATGAGATTAAGAAAATCTGGAATAAAAGAGGTGGTGATAAACTTATCATGGCTTGGTAAATTAATCAAAAGTCATTTAGGCGATGGAGAGAAATATGACGTCAAAATCACATATTCAGAAGAAGGGAGCAATATATTAGGAACTGGTGGAGGTATTTATAATGCTCTAAAATTTCTTGGAAACAAGCCCTTTTGGCTGATAAACGCCGATCTTTTTACAAATTACAAAATAGATGCAAAAAAAAAGATAAGAGATAATGCACTCTGTCACTTGATATTAGTAGAAAACCCTAAACATAATAAATTAGGAGATTTTGATTTAGATAAAGGAAATGTCATATTCAATAAATTTAAAAATAAAAAGTACACATTTAGTGGCATAAGTATCATTTCTCCAAAACTATTTGATAACATGAAAAATAAAAAATTTGCACTAGAGCCTTTATTAAGAAATGCTGCTAAATCGGGTAAAGTTACTGGGGAGGTTTATCGAGGCAAATGGATTGACGTTGGTACCAGGTTTAGGCTAAGAAAGGCAATTAAAAAATAGCATCTTCTTATACATCAGTCTTATACTTTACATTAATATTATTTAACTTATTTTTTAAATGATTATCAACAACATTTCTCTTCATGGATTGAGACAAGGAGTCATAATAATCAATAATTTTTTCTAATTTTGGTGGTGATCCACGAAAATTTTCATATATATTTTTTATAAGTTTATAATCTTGTTCTGTATCTACAGTTAATGATATATCTGATCTTTTTAATTTTTTTGTTTTGACTTTATATTGATTTACCATAAAAAAATCTGGACGATTTAACATCCACGTCATGTACTCTGTGGCGGACTTATCTTGTATTAATTTATGACATTTAATTAACGCATTTAAATTTATAATCTCTGATCTTGTTCCATGAGGCAGGTCCTCTGTGAATGTAAATTCAGAATTATTTTCAAAATGTGAAATTATCATATTATCCATTTGAACAGGGTCAGTTAGAGGATTATCGCCTGTTACTCTCACCAAATTGTTAATTTTTCTCTCTTCTGCTACCTTTATAAATCTTGACATAACATCATCCTCATCACCCCGAAATATTTCAATATTATTAATTTTCGCTACTTCATTTAACCTGTCATCAAGGGGTGAAGAAGAGGTGCATATGACAATATTTTTAGATAATTTACTTTTCTTTAAGCGATCAACTAATTTTACAATCAGTGGTTTATCATATAATTGCAATAGTGCTTTTTCTTTTAATCTTTGAGATTTTAATCTTACGGCTACTAAAATAACTGTATCTTGAAACATGGTTACTCAAAATGGTCTGTAGTTAAATAATCTTCCTCTTTGATATCACAAACTATTTTCTTTCCTGTAAAACTAGTTAATTCATTCTCTGTAATTCCAATAACACCTGTTCTTTTAAAATTAAAAAAATCAGGATTGCAAACTGTTCCTTTTGAAATATTAAATTTTGCTACAGCATATCTCTTTGAAAATTTTCTGTAGTCCATTTCAGCTTTTGTTTTACCCATTTCAATTGGATTTCCATAGGCATCATGCAAAACTCTTAATTTTTGTGCAAAAGATTTAAATTCGTCAGGATTTAATGATGAATAATAGTCTCTTCCTTTATTTGCTCGATTAAGAGTTATATGTTTTTCTATAATATTTGCACCTGATGAAACAGCCATTATTGGTATAAGGTCTCTCATATAACTGTCACTAGCATCGGTATGATCTGCATAACCGATCTCTAAATCAAATTTATCTGCTAAAAATTTAATTTGTAGAAGATTTGAGTCTTCTATCTTTGTTGGAAAATTTTGAAATCCACAGATAAGAATAATTTCATTTTTATTTTTTAAAGATCTTATAAAATTAATAGCTTGCTCTACTTCTTCAATTGTGGCCCCACCTACGGCAAGATAAATTTTTTTTGATCTTTGACATAGTTTTTCTAAATAAAATTTATTATTTATATTTGATGCAGGTGACTTTAAATCAATTTCTAAGTCAACATCATTTAATAAATTGATACTTGCAACATCGTATGGCTCAATAATTATATCAATACTAGTATTTTCTAGATTTAATAATATTCTTCTCCATTCATCTTTATTGAATTCAATTTCACCGAATTCACTATATAAGGAATTTTTTTTTGAAATTAAGTAATCTCTATTGAATATTTGAAGCTTAACTGCGTTTGCGCTTGCAAGTTCTGAATGTTCTATTAGTTTTTTTAAAATTGACTCATCACCTTCATGAGCTGAAGCAATTTCAGCAATAATATAAGGTGGGTTTTTCATTTATTTGGAAAAATCATTCAATCCAGTCATAAGTATCTTTAAATGTACAATTTTTGCATATATTTAATTCATCAATTTTTCCACTTAAATGATGATTTCTAACGTGATCAATTTCTTTACCATACCAAATTTCTTTGATTGAAGTGATTACTTTTTTTGGGTTATTTAAATCCTGAGGCATTTTTATCTCGCTGAGTAACTCGAATCCTTTCTTTTTATCTTTAGCGCTTTTTAATACATCCTTGTAAACAGACGCGTTGTCAAAAGCTTCTTTACTTACATACCCCACAGGGTGAGTTGCCCCCCAGTCATAGCAACACATAGCAACACGCCCTTCATAGGTTACTAAAAGACGTTGGTAAGGTTGCTCGCAAGGTTTTCTTTTTTTTGATACAAATATTTTTCCATCTGGATTCCTCATATAAGGTGAGTTCTCTTTTAAACTATGACTTCTTCTTATTTCATTATACTCATTAAGAGCTTTCTCATCTAGATCAGACAGTTTTCCACCTCTTTCTGTGTAAGAATTCACAGTTACGTCATCGACATATT
>CABZLP010000028.1 GCA_902526565.1 uncultured Pelagibacteraceae bacterium
TGATTGCTTAGAAAAAAATAATTTGAAATTAAAATATATTTTAAATACTCATCATCATTTTGATCATGTTGGAGGAAATTATGAACTTAAAGAAAAATATAAATGTAGTATTGTAGGTAGTGAAAAAGATAATGATAGAATTCCTGGCATCGATATTCACCTTAAAGAGGGAGACAAGTGGCAGTTTGGCGATATAGAGTCTGAGATTTTTGAAATTTCAGGCCACACAGTTGGTCATATTGCATTTTATTTTCATAGAGAAAAGTCAGTTTTTACAGGCGATACTCTGTTTTCCCTTGGATGTGGAAGACTGTTTGAGGGTACTCCTAAAATGATGTGGGAATCACTTAAAAAAATCAGGGATCTGCCTGATGAAACAAAAATATATTGTGGTCATGAGTATACTTTGAGCAATGCCAAATTTATCTACTCAATTTTGCCTAGCGATGAGTTAAAAGGTAAAATTAATGAACTGGAAAATTTATATTCAAAAAATTTATCCTCGATACCTTCAACAATTCAAGAGGAAAAGAAATTGAATATTTTTTTACAAGCAGATAATAATAAAATTAGCGAAGCTTTGGGACTTATAGAAAAAAGTCCTGAGAACGTATTCACCCATATAAGAAATCTTAAAGATAATTTTTAGGAGAAGTACTGACCACCATTTGCAGATATGGTTGAACCAGTTATAAATCCAGCATCATCGCTTGCAAGGAAAGTAACAATTCTTGATACTTCATCAACTGTACCTAACCGGCCTATTGGAATTTGAGCAAGAATTCCTTCCATGACTTTTTCTGGGGTATCAGCAAGTAATTCGGTGCTAATATAACCTGGTGCAACAGCATTGACGGTTATGTTCTTTCTTGCTGTCTCTTGGGCAAGTGCTTTAGTAAAACCAATTACTCCTGCTTTTGCAGCACTATAGTTAACAACACCCATTTGACCCTTTTGACCATTAATTGATGAAATCGAAATAATTCTTCCAAATCCTTTTTCTCTCATGCCATCTAGTACACATCGTGTCATGTAAAAAACTGAATCTAAATCAACTCTGATGACATCATCCCATTGCTCAATTGTCATCTTGTGTGTCATTGCAGCTTTAGTAATTCCAGCGTTGTTTACTAGGATGTCAACAGCTCCTAATTTTTCAACTACATGTTTAACGCCATCTTCACATGCAGCTGGATCAGCTACATTCCATTTAAAAATCTCTACTCCATTATCAGATGAAAATTTTTCTGCAGCCTCAGAATTTGAGCTGTATGTTGCTGCAACTTTACATCCACTATTCTTTAGCGCTATGGATATTGCTGCACCAATTCCTCTTGTTCCACCTGTTACTAATGCTACTTTTGTCATAATATTCTCCTATTTATCTTTCAACACATAAAGCGACACCCATGCCACCGCCAATGCATAGTGTTGCAAGGCCTTTTTTCGCATCTTGTCTTTTCATTTGATTTAATAATGTCACTAAGATTCTTGCTCCTGAAGCACCGATTGGATGGCCAATTGCAATTGCTCCGCCATTGACATTTACTTTAGACGTATCCCAGCCCATTTCTTTATTTACAGCGCATGATTGGGCTGCAAAAGCTTCATTTGACTCAATCAAATCTAAGTCAGCAACACTCCATCCGGCTTTCTCTAAGGCTTTTCTACTGGCCGGTATTGGACCAGTACCCATTATTGAAGGATCGACTCCAGCACTTGCCCATGAGACAATACGTGCAATAGGTTCTATATTTTTTTTCTTAACTTCTTCTCCAGACATAACGGTCATTGCCGCAGCACCATCGTTAATTCCACTCGCATTGGCTGCTGTTACAGTACCTTCTTTTGAAAAAGCTGGTCTTAGAGTCGCAAGTTTTTCTAACTGTACATTATCCTTAATGTATTCATCGCTATCAAAGACAACAGTTTCTTTTCTTGTTTTTATTTCAACGCCAACAATTTCATCTTTAAATATACCCTCAGATTTTGCCTTGCTTGCTCTCTTTTGAGACTCGACAGCAAATTCGTCTTGTTGATCACGAGTTATTTGCCATTGTTGAGCAACATTCTCAGCTGTTGTACCCATATGATAACCATTGAAAGCATCCCAGAGGCCGTCTTTAATCATTGAGTCCACCATTTGGTTATCTCCCATTTTTGTTCCATTTCTTAAATGAGAACAATGAGGAGATTGACTCATAGACTCCTGGCCGCCAGCAACAATAATATTTGCATCATTGTTCATGATCGCTTGATACGCTAGTGCCACGCTTCTTAGTCCGGATCCACAAACTTGATTTACAAGCCAAGCTGGTGTTTCCTTATTTAAACCTGCATTTATTGCCGCTTGTCTTGCTGGATTCTGGCCAGTCGCGGCCGTTAATACTTGACCTAGTATAACTTCCTCTACTTCAGAAGCCTCAACATTAGACCTACCGATAGCTTCTTTAATTACAATTCTGCCCAAGTCATGAGCAGGCATGCTTGCTAATGATCCATTGAAAGAACCGACAGCTGTTCTAACAGCGGATGTGATAAAAACTTCATTCATAAATGTACCTCTTTAAGCGCCAATATCTGGCAAATTTTTCGATCTGAGGGGATCAAGATAACTTGCCGACTGTATTTTGCAACTATTATTTAAGGTTATCATCAGAGGATTCCCTGTGGGAATTTCTAAATTCACTATTTCTTTGTCTGAAACAGAAAAAAGATATTTGCAAAGAGCACGCAAGCTGTTTCCATGTGCCGAAATAATAGTAGTATTTTTTAGTACTATTGGCTTTATGTTATTCTCCCAATAGGGAATTACTCTCTCATAAGTATCTGCTAAACATTCTGTTAAAGGTAAATTTGTAATTCCCTTATATATAGGATCAAGTTTTGGGTTCATCTCACTATCAGCATTTAACGCTGGTGGAGGAGTGTTATATCCCCGGCGCCATTTAAGAAATTGTTCTTCTCCATATTTCTCTTTAACTTCATCTTTATTTAAACCTTGAAGAGCACCATAGTGTCTTTCATTTAATTCCCACGCATAATTTACTTCTACATCGTTTAATTTTAAATTTTTTACTATTATGTTCAGAGTTTCTTGAGCTCTCTTTAGGTAAGAAGTAAATGCTGCTGTTGGTTTAAGATTTACTTTTGAGATTAAATCAGCGGCCTTTAATGCTTCACTTGTTCCTTCAGAGTCTAAATCAACATCAACCCAGCCAGTAAAAATATTTTTTTT
Source organism: uncultured Pelagibacteraceae bacterium (assembly GCA_902526565.1). Taxonomy (GTDB): domain Bacteria; phylum Pseudomonadota; class Alphaproteobacteria; order Pelagibacterales; family AG-422-B15; genus CACNXQ01. The sequence goes on from CABZLP010000028.1 coordinate 3,239, forward strand.
ATTCCAAACACTTTTACCGTGCCTGATTAATATTAACTGATTAGACACTAAGAATTTACTTGATTAACAATGTTGTTGTTAAGAAGATAATCAGCTATTTGTTCTGCTATCTGTACAGCAACTTTTTCTTGAGCTTCAGCTGTGCTTGCGCCAATATGTGGGGTCATTACAACATTGTGCATCCCACTAAAAATGCTATCTGTTTGTGGCTCAGTTTCATAAACATCACACCCATACCCAGATATGCCATCTTCGTCTAAGGCTAATTTGACATCATATTCATTTACAATGCCGCCTCTTGCGCAATTAATAATAATCGCAGTTTTTTTCATTTTAGTTATTGACTCACTGTTGACCATATATTTTGATTTATCTGATAATTTATTGTGAAAAGTAATAATATCTGATTGTGCAATTAATTCATCAAAGGAGAGATTACTTATACCGTATTTACTTTCATCACCAGTTGATAGTGAAGAACTATTTACAACAACATTCATGCCATAAGCTTTTGAAATTTCACAAATCTTCTTTCCTATATTTCCAAATCCCACAATACCAATTGTCTTTCCAAGCATTTCAGAGCCAATAAATTTCTTTTTTTCCCATTTTTTATTGTGCATCGATTGATTAGCATTTGTTATATTTCTCATTAATGCATGAATGATAGTGAATGTGAGCTCAGCGGTAGCCTGAACATTTCCAAGTGGAGTATTCATCACCACTATATTTTTCTTTGATGCCGCCTCAAGGTCAACGTTATCAACGCCAACTCCAGGTCGACCAATGACTTTTAAATTTCCAGCACATTCAATAATTTTTTCAGTAACTGTAACAGCTGATCTTATAACAAGACCTGAGTAATTTCCAATTTCATTACAAATTTCGTCTTCACTCAATCCGACCTTTTGATCATATTCTATTTTATATTTTTCAAAAACACCAAATACAGCATCAGATACATTGTCTGCAATTAAAACTTTATTCATTTTTGAAAGTTTGATTTTACAGATGAATATGCCCAATCAATCCATGGAAGAACCAGTTCAACGTTTTTATTTTCAACCGTTGAGCCTCCCCAAATTCTAATTCCTGGTGGAGCTGTTTTGTATGAGTTTAAATCATAACCAGCTTCATTAGTTTCTAATTGGGAACATACTTCAGCCATAAACTTTTTCTGATCATCACTATTTAAAGATTTAAACCAGTCATCTTTAGGTATGATGCATATGGATGTACAGGACCTTGTTTTTGGATCCTTCGCTAAAAACTCAAAATTTTCATTTGTTTCAATCCAATCACTTACTATTTTTAAGTTGTTTTCAGATATTTCTATTAATTTTGAAATTCCACCAATTTCATTTGACCAATTAAGAGAGTTCAAAACATCCTCTACACTTATCATTGAGGGTGTATTAATTGTGGTGCCAGAAAAAATTCCCGATATTAATTTTTGATTTTGCGCTAACCTAAATACTTTTGGAATAGGCCATGGTGGCGTAAAGCTTTCAAGCCGCTCTACAGCCCTTGGTGATAAAATTAACATTCCGTGAGCAGCTTCACTGCCTAGAACTTTTTGCCATGAATATGTAACTACATCAAGTTTTGGCCAATCCATTTCCATTGAAAAAACTGCAGAGGTGGCATCGCAAATAGTTAGTCCTTTACGATCATCATTTATCCAATCAGTATTTTTAATTCTTACTCCTGCAGTAGTTCCATTCCATGTGAATACAATATCATTGTCAGGATTACTTTTTGAAAAGTCAGGTATATCTCCATAATCAGCTTTAACTAAAATTTTATTATCAAGAGGCAATTGTTCACCTGCATCAATATTCCAATCATGTCCAAAGTTTTCCCAAGAATATACCTCAACACCTCTCTGACCCAACATACACCACATTGCCATCTCTACCGCACCTGTATCAGACGCAGGAACAATTCCTATTAAGTAATCATCGGGTATTTGAAGGATTTCTCTTGATTTATTAATGACTTCTTGTAATTTTTTAACTGCTGCACCTGAACGATGTGATCTTGATAACGCTGCATCTTTTAACTTGTCTAATGACCATCCAGGAGGCTTAGCACAAGGTCCAGAAGAAAAGTAAGGGTAATGTGGTTTTGATGTTGGTTTTTCCATTTTATATATCCATTAATAAATTTACCAAGCCATCTGCTGGCTTTGGATCAAAGTAAGTAGATTTTTTAGGCACTGTCTTACCTCTATCCGCTATGGACATTATCTTTTTCATCGGCATTGGGCAAATGAAAAATCCAATATCAGCCCTTCTTGAGTCTACCTCTTTCATTAATTTTTTATGAACGCTGAGGCCAGGCAGATTAATAACGGAGATAAGGGAGTTGTTCTGATTTTTATTAGCGATATTTTTTATAATTATTTTTTCAACTATATCCACATCAGTCTCATATTTAGAATATATTTTAGGATCCGATCTAAGAGAAACACTATACCAAGATTTGTTCAAAT
>CABZLP010000029.1 GCA_902526565.1 uncultured Pelagibacteraceae bacterium
CGAATTGACTTATTCTTGAAACCTGGGTTCGCGCTCTATCCTTTTTAACAAGTTCCTTTACTCTTTTCTCGACTTGACGATTATTCCTAATTTCATACATATCAATAAAATCAATAACTATTAATCCAGATAGATCTCGAATTTTTATTTGCTTCGCAATTTCTGCTGCAGCTTCTAAATTTGTCTTTAAAGCTGTTTTTTCAATATTTCTCTCTTTTGTAGCTCCTCCAGAGTTCACATCTATTGCTACTAAAGCCTCAGTAGGATTTATGACTAAATAACCTCCAGACTTCAATTTAACTTCAGTGTTAAACATTTTTATTATCTCATCTTCGATATTATATTTAGTAAAAATTGGCTCTTTATTTTTATAATGTTTCACAAATTTTGAGCAAGAAGGTAAGACCTGAGACATATATCTTTTTGTTTCCTGATAGGCTTCCTTTCCCTCTACTAAGACATCTTTCATTTCTTTAGTGTATACATCTCTAAGTACTCTTCTTAGTAAATTTCCTTCCTCATGTATCAGCGCTGGCGCGATAGCCTTTTTAGTTTCATTTACAATTTCTACCCAAAGTTTATTAAGAGTTGAGTAATCTCTTTTAATCTCATTCTTTGTCTTATTTAATCCTGCTGTTCTTATAATTAACCCCATTTCGGAAGGTACATTTAAATCATCTATTATTTGTTTTAATTTATTTCGATCGTCCGATATCGAAATTTTTCTCGAAATACCTTTTGTTTTTGTAGAATTAGGCATCAAAACTGAATACTTGCCAGCCAATGAAATATATGAAGTTAGCGCTGCTCCTTTATTACCTCTTTCCTCCTTTACTACTTGTATAAGTATAAGTTGCCCTGTTTTAATTACTTCTTGTATTTTATATGAGCGATATAGTTTTCGCTTAAGCCGAGCACTGTATTTACTTTTATTATTATTTATGCTTTCTTTATCTCCTTTTGTTTCTAATTCATTTTCTTTATCTGCTTTACTATCACTATGTTCATCTGAATCTTTATCACCAATCTCATCATAATTTGTGCTATTTTCCTCAAGTTCAACGTCAGATTCTGCTTCAATTAACGCCTCCCTATCAGCAACCGGGATTTGAAAATAATTAGGGTGAATTTCTCCAAACGCTAAGAAACCATTTTTTTCTGATCCAATATCAATAAAAGCGGCTTGAAGAGAAGCTTCAATTCTTGATACTTTTCCTAAATAAATGTTTCCTTTTAAATTTTTTTTTGCAGAAGACTCAAATTCAAAATCTTCTAACCCACTTTCTGATAATAAAGCAATTTGCGTTTGACTCTCTCGTGAGCCGTCAATAAGTAGTTTTTGAGACATTTGTAGAAACCTTTCGATGATATAACTACGTTTAGTAGTCGTGAATATTTTTTCATTGATATATTTTTATTAGACATTTTAAATATGTAAGTATATGATTTATTGTTATATTTTCTAACTGTAAAGATCAATATTTATTTTTCTTATATACTTTTTTATGATCGCACATCCAAATTTGGCGAAATAGCCAAATGAATGCCATAATTATATTAATATAAATATTAAGAATGAATTCCTTTTTAAATCAACTTAGATACGTCTTGTATGGCATTTTAGGATTCGCAATATTTATTTTAGCGCTTCTTATCTACTTGATTGCACAACTGCCCGATGACTCGATGCTTAAAAATTATAGGCCAGACGTGATGACACGTATCCATGCTTCGAATGGTGAATTAGTTAAAGAGTATTCTAAGGAATATAGAATATTTATTCCAATAGATAATATTCCCGAAAACTTAAAAAATGCCTTTATTTCAGCAGAGGATAAAAATTTCTATAACCATTATGGAATTGATCCTGTTGGAATATTAAGAGCTTTTTTAAAAAATACATACTATATATTTTCAAATAAAAGACCTGAAGGAGCATCAACAATTACTCAACAAGTAGCAAAAAACTTTTTATTAAGTAATGAACTTTCAATAACTAGAAAGGCTAAAGAAGCTTTATTAGCAATTAAAATTGATGCAACTTTATCAAAGTCGAGGATATTGGAACTTTACTTGAATCAGATTTATCTAGGATCAGGTACTTATGGAGTCGCTGCAGCTTCAAATAGATATTTTAAAAAATCATTAGATGACTTAGACTTATCTGAGGTTTCTTTTTTAGCAGCTCTTCCAAAAGCACCAAGCAGATATAATCCCAAAAAAAATTATGACAAGTCAATCTCTAGAAGAAACTGGGTACTAAAAAGAATGTTTATTAATAATTACATAACTGAAACTGATTATAATAAATTCGTTAAGAGACCTATTAAAATTATGGCAAATAAAAATAAGCCTATTTATTCTTCTGATTACTTCTTGGAAGAAATAAGAAAACAAATAATTAAAATTTATGATGAAGATTTTTTATATGGAGGAGGCTTATCAGTTAGATCTTCCCTAAATACTGATGTCCAAAAGATTGCCGATATATCTCTTAAGACTGGTTTATTGGAATATGACAAAAGAAATGGTTATAGAGGCGTTATTTCTAATAATAGTAAAAGAGATTGGTTTAAAGAATATATTGGGGTTAAACAGCCTCATAACTTCCTAATAGCAAAAATCTTAAGATTTGAAGAAACAGATGGAATAGTAATAGTAGAAGTTTTAGAAAATGAAAATACTCTTCAAGGACATCTATCAAATTTTAATTGGGCGCGAAAAAGCTTAGGAAAAGGTTACTTAGGACCTAAAATAGAAAAGGGTAGTGAGATTTTTAAAGTCGATGATATTATTCACGTTTCTAGAAATAATGATAACTCGTATGATTTAGAACAAATTCCAAAAATTAATGGGGCAATTGTTGCGATGGACCCATATACAGGAAGAGTATTTGCTTTATCAGGTGGTTTTGATTTTAATGAAAGCAATTTTAATCGAGTCTATCAAGCAAAAAGGCAGCCCGGTTCATCATTTAAACCATTCGTATATATGTCAGCATTAGAAAATGGATTGCAGCCAAATAGTTTAATTCTTGATGCCCCATTTGTTCTAGATCAAGGAAAAGCTCAAGGAAAATGGAAGCCAGAGAACTATGGGAAAAAATTTTATGGCCCTTCAACATTAAGAAAGGGGGTTGAAAATTCAAGAAATTTAATGACAATTCGAATAGCACAGTACCTTGGCATGGATCGAATAACCGAGTTGGCAGAAAGAACCAATATAATGTCTAATATGCCCCCTGTATTGTCCATGGCTCTCGGAGCAGGTGAAACATCTCTTATTAAACTTACATCTGCCTATGCTTCTTTAGCAAATGGAGGTAAAAAAGTTGAGCCAAGTATAATTGATCGAATACAAGACCGAAGAGGTAAAAATATTTTTATTCATGATCAAGCAATTTGTGAAAATTGTAATCAGCCATATATTGAGGAAAATCCTAAACCAAAAATATTAAATAAGTCTGAAATTATTTTTGATGAGGTAAACGCTTATCAAATGGTTTCTATTTTAAAAGGAGCGGTAGATAGAGGAACAGGAAGAAAAACTAAAATTGAAGGTATTGAAATAGCTGGAAAAACGGGTACTACAAATAATAATACCGATGCATGGTTCTTAGGTTTTACGTCTGACATAATTGTAGGCGTATATACAGGTTTTGATATTCCAGAGTCATTAGGTAAAAGGGAAACAGGATCATCTGTAGCAGTGCCTATTTTTAAAAATTTTATAAGTAATTATTATGAAAGTAAAAAAGCCCTTCCATTTATAATACCAGCGGGTGTAGAATTGGTAAAAATTGATTATGATACTGGACAAATATCTAATAAAATTAAAGATTCTAAAACAATATATGAAGCATTTGGGAATAATGATAATCTATCTAACTTTAAAGAAACCTTAGTAGGCTCAGAAGGTTTTCAAATTATTGAGATTGAAGACAGTGAAGAAAACGAATTTTTAATTTATTAATTATGGATATTGAATTTACAAATTTAATCAATTTGGCAAATGAAAAGCTAGACTTTATTCGGAGCCATCTTTGACACTGACGAAATATCAAAACAATTAATCAACCTTAAAAATAAAACGGAAGATCAAGATTTTTGGTCTAATCCTGATAAAGCAAAAAAAGTTATGATGAATATCAGTGAAAATGAAAATAAGATTAATCTTATAAGTTATTTTGAAAATAAAATATCTGAGGTAGATGATTATTACAATCTAGCTAAGGAAGAATCTGATCAAGTGATGATCAAAGAATGCTATACCTCAATAACTTCTATTTTATCTGAATTAGAAGAAAATGAATTTAAATTACAATTTAATGGTGAGGCTGATAGTAAAAGTTGTTATTTAGAGATACATGCTGGAGCTGGTGGGACAGAGAGTCAGGATTGGGCACAAATGCTTCTAAGAATGTATATGCGATGGGCTGAAAAGAAAAAATTTAAATTTCAATTAATGTACGAATCTTTAGGTGATGAAGCTGGGATTAAATCATGTACAGCGTTAATAGAAGGTAGTTTTGCTTTTGGATACCTAAAAAGGGAGTCAGGTATTCATCGCCTTGTAAGAATTTCTCCTTTTGACTCGAACTCAAGAAGGCATACAAGTTTTTCAAGTGTATGGATTTCCCCTTTTGTTGATGAGACTATAGAAGTTAACTTATTAGATAAAGATATGAGAATTGACACATTTAGAGCTTCAGGAGCAGGCGGTCAACATGTCAATACCACAGATAGTGCAATAAGAATTACTCATATTCCAACAGGAATTGTTGTTCAATGTCAAAACGAACGATCACAACACAAAAATAAGGCAACAGCTATAAATTTACTTAAATCTAAATTATATGAAATAGAAGTTCAAAAAATGGACGACGAACGCAAGGCTAAAGAAGACCAAAAATCAGAAATTGGCTGGGGAAATCAAATAAGATCATATGTTCTACATCCATATAGAATGGTAAAAGATTTAAGAAGCAACTATGAAGTGTCTGATCCTGACGCTGTATTAGATGGCGATATAGACAAACTAATATTTTCCAATTTAAAATGAAATAGTGAATAAAAAACTTTTATTTTTATATATCACGTCTTCAGTCTTAGTAGTGTTTACTTTGTTAATAACCGGCCTCATTGCTAAGACAATCTTCGGGGGGTTAAACATAAACTTTTTAGAGCAAAGACTATCGTCATATTTAAAGTCTGAATATAGAATCAATCTAATGTCTGATGACTTCATATTAATGTACAATGAGGATAAGGGTTTATTTATTGACATTTCAAAGACAAATCTAACACTAAATAATGAAATATCTTTCAGTTCAGATAAAGTCAAAATTGATTTTAATTTAATTGATCTTCTCAATCAAAAAAAAGATCAGTTAATAAAGATAATGGCTGAAGAAATTTCCATCAAACCTAGTCAGACGAATAATATAATTTCGCTATATGATATTACATTAGAAATTAATTCTAATTCTTTAAGTAATATTCAAGATTTATATCAGCCAAGTTTTCTTGAGAACTTAACATTTCGACTTTCTGGCAAATCCGAACTAAAGAAAATTTTACCTAAAGATCCATTTTACAATAATTTTGGCAATTTCACTTCTTACGATTTAGAGATATCAAAATCATTAGATCAATTTATGATTAGTATTAACGAATTTAAAAATGACAAGATTTCACTA
>CABZLP010000030.1 GCA_902526565.1 uncultured Pelagibacteraceae bacterium
GAAGATAGTAAAATTTCAAGTTTAGTTAAAAAGTTAAAATAAATGAATAAATTTATTAATAAAACAATTCTTGTTACCGGCGGTACAGGGTCTTTTGGAAGTTACTTTATTAAAAAATTATTAAAGAGTTTTAAATTTAAAAAAATAATAGTTTTTTCAAGAGATGAACTTAAGCAATTTGAACTCAACAATTCTATAGAAAATAAATATAAAAAAAATATTAGATTTTTTATAGGAGATATTAGAGATTTAGATAGATTGAATATAGCTTTTAATAATGTAGATATTGTAGTTCACGCTGCTGCATTGAAACAGGTTGAAACAGCTGAGTACAACCCAACTGAGTTTATAAAAACTAATATTATTGGTGCAGAAAATATAATAAAGGCAAGCATCAATAATAAAGTCAAAAAAGTTATTGCTTTATCAACTGATAAAGCTGTTCAACCAATAAACTTATATGGCGCCTCAAAACTAGCATCTGATAAACTATTCATAGCAGCTAATAATATGTTTTCAGATAAAGTAAGTAAATTTAGTGTTGTTAGGTATGGCAATGTAATAGGATCAAGAGGATCAGTAGTACCTTTTTTTAAAAAACTTATAGCAAAGAAAAGTCATTTTTTACCAATCACCCACAATGATATGACGAGGTTTTGGATCACCATGGATCAAGCGATTGATTTTGTGATTGACTCTCTCAATACCATGAAAGGAGGAGAAATTTTTGTCCCTAAACTTCCCTCGATCAAAATCACTGATTTAGCAAAAGCTATGGCTCCAAAGATTAAAATAAAAATTATTGGGATTAGAAATGGGGAAAAGCTTCATGAATCATTATGCCAAAAAGAAGAAGCTCGATTTACATATGAGTTTAAAAATAGATATATAGTAAAACCAAATATATTAAATACAAATGCAAAAACATTAAAGCTTTCAAATAATATGATTGGTAAAAAAGTTAAATTCAATTTTGAATATACCTCTGAAAATAATAATAACTTCCTTTCAATTGCTGAAATAAAAAAACTAAATGATAAAGTCGGTAAATGAGTGATACCATATAGTAGACAAAAGATAACAAACTCGGATATTGAACAAGTTAAAAAAGTTCTAAAATCAGATTTTTTAACACAAGGTCCGGTTGTACCCAAATTTGAAAGAAATATTGCAGACTATGTAAAGTCAAAATATGCTGTCGCTGTAAATAGCGCAACAAGTGCACTACATATATCTTGTTTATCTTTAGACATTAAGAAAGGTGACATTGTATGGACTTCAACAAATACATTTGTTGCATCAGCTAATTGTGCTTTGTACTGTGGTGCAAAAATTGATTTAGTTGATATTAATATTAATGATTGGAATATTTCAATTGAAAATTTAGAAGAAAAGTTAGTAAGAGCAAAAAAAAATAAAAAGATCCCTAAAGTTCTGATCACTGTACATTTTGCAGGCCAACCTACATATCAAGAAGCGATATGGAAACTATCAATAAAATATGGTTTTAAAATTATTGAGGATGCCTCACATTCCCTCGGTGCACAGAGAAATAAAATCAAAGTTGGGTCCTGTAAATGGTCACATATTACGGTATTTAGTCTTCACCCTGTAAAAATAATTACTTCGGGTGAAGGTGGTATGGCTACAACTAATGACAAAAAATTGTTTAGTAAACTCATGCTATTCAGAAACCATGGAATTGAAAGAAATACAAAGAATATGTTATCTAAAAATAAATTTGAGGGAGATTGGTACTTTGAGCAACAATTTCTGGGATACAATTATAGAATGACAGATATTCTAGCAGCATTAGGCAATAATCAACTTAAAAGTGTTGATAAATTTGTAAAAAAAAGAAATTTAATTGCAAATTTATATTGTAAAAAGTTATCAGGGCTGCCGCTAAAAATACAAAGAATTAATGACGATAATCTCTCAAGCTACCATTTATTTCCAATAGTTATTGATTTAAAAGAAAGAAAAAAATGTAGAAAAACTCTTTTTCAATTATTGCGAAAAAACAACATTTTAGTCAATGTTCACTATATTCCTGTCTACCGGCACCCTTTCTATCAAAAAAATTACAATTTCAATAAAAAAGACTTTCCGAATACTGAGAAATTTTATGCAGGTGCTTTAAGTTTACCCATATTTTACGACTTAAATCAGATGAGTATAAATTATATTTGTGATTTAGTTTCTAAATCAATTAAATCATATATAGATTAAAGAATTGAATAAATTTTTGCATTTAGAACGTTTATCGATAGGCACTGCTCAACAGATAAAAAACTATGGAATATACAGTGAAGAAATACAAAAAAATTATTCTCTTTGCTCGCTTTTAGATTTAGCTAAGAAGCTTAATATTGACATGATTGATACTGCCCAAAGTTATGATAATGCTGAGGAAAATTTAGGAAAGTGCGACTTAAATAATTTTAGAATTATTACAAAAATATCACCATGCTCACCATCTGATATTGCAAAAAACTTTATGAATTCATTAAAAAAATTAGGAATAGATAGCATTTATAGTTTAATGATCCATGATGTTAATACTTTAAATAAAAAAACTGGACTCGAGATTTACGAAATTTTTCAAGACTTAAAACAGAAGAAATTAATTGAGAAAATAGGAGTATCTATATATTCACCGGATGACTATTTTAATTTATCAAGCAAGTATAGTTTTGATTTAGTTCAGCTACCATTAAATGCTTTTGATAACAGAGCTCATAACTCCGGCTTAATTGATCACCTATATAATAATAAAATTGAAATACACGCAAGGTCAGTATTTCTTCAAGGAATACTTATAAACTCTGTTGAAAAACTGCCAAGGCAATTAAATGCGCTGACTGAACCACTAACAGAGTGGCATGGATGGCTAGATAAAAACAATATACCACCAGTCCTAGGCTGTTTAGTACACGTACTTTCTTATAAAAAAATTGCGAAATTCATAATTGGTATTGAGAAACGCGCCCAACTTCAGGAAGTAGGAGATTTATTATTGAATTTAGACCTTAAAAAAATCACAATAGCGGAATCGTTTAATATAATTGATGATAATTTAATTGATCCAAGAAAGTGGTAGAGTGAAAAAAATAATTATTATTCAAGCTAGACAAAACTCAACTCGATTTCCTAACAAAGTCTTACAACATATAAATGGGATTTCAGTTATTGAAATTATAATAAAAAGACTAACTAAATCTAAAAAAATTGATCAAATTGTAATAGCTACATCCCGTAGTAGTAAAAACAATGAGCTTGTAAAAAGCTTAAAAGCTAAGGGATATAATGTATTTCGAGGATCAGAGAATAATGTTTTAAATAGATATATAGAAGCAGCTAAAAAGTATTCAGCAGAAACAATTATTCGGGTTACAGCTGACTGCCCTTTAGTAGATCCAGGTATATTAGATAAAATGATTGACATTTATGATAAAAATAATTGTGACCTTGTTACAAATGTTTATCCGCCAACATTTCCCGATGGATATGATTTAGAAATCTTTAGCTTTAAGTCATTAAAAAAAATAAATACTTTAACTAAGAATCTTTACGATCGCGAACATGTCACAAGTTATTTCTATAAGTATAAAAAATTTAATATTATTAATTTCACTAATAGAATTGATCTTTCTCTAAAGAGACTTACTTTAGATGAGATCAATGATTTAAAGTTTATAAAAATTATATTTAATAAATTTAAACCAAATATTCATTTTAAGTATTCAGAAGTTGAAAAATTCATTAAAAAAAATCCATATTATTTTAAAGATACTAGTAAAAGAAATGAGGGCAGTAGATTGAATAACGGTCAAAAATTATGGTTAAGGGCAAAAAACTCTATTCTTAATGGCAACATGTTATTATCAAAAAATCCAGATCAGCATTTACCAGACGCATGGCCTGCTTATTTTACTAAAACTAGCGGAGCAAAGGTTTGGGATTTAGATAATAATATGTATGACGACTTTTCTCTTATGGGCGTTGGGACCAATATTCTTGGCTACAGCAATAAAGAAGTTGATAAAGCAGTTAGCTTAACTGTAAGTAAAGGAAATCTCTCGACATTAAATTGTTGCGAAGAAGTAATTTTGGCTGAAAAATTAATAAATATGCACCCTTGGTCTGGTAAAGTAAAATTTGCAAGATCTGGAGGCGAGGCTAATGCGATGTCTATCAGAATTGCAAGGTGCAATTCAAAAAATGATAAAATCGCCTTCTGCGGCTATCATGGATGGCATGACTGGTATTTAGCTGCCAACCTAGATAAAGATAGTCTTGGCAATCATCTCTTACCAGGACTAGAACCATCGGGAGTACCAAAAAACTATAAAGACACAATATTTGGTTTCAATTATGGTGATATTGATAGATTAAAATACCTAATTGACAAAAAAAATATTTCTATTGTTAAAATGGAGTTTGCTAGGAGTCATCTTGATTTAGACTTCATAAAGAAAGTAAGAAAATTAACTAAATTGAAGAATATTATTTTAATATTTGATGAATGCACGAGTGGGTTCAGGGAGAATTTCGGAGGCTTACATATGAAATATAAGATATACCCTGATATTGCAACATTCGGAAAAGCACTTGGAAATGGCTATGCTATAACAGCAGTTGTTGGTTCAGATAAGATCATGAGTAACGCTTCATCTTCATTTATAAGTAGTACATTTTGGACAGAACGAATAGGTCCAACAGCTGCACTTAAAACATTAGAATTAATGGAGAAAAAAAAATCTTGGGATTATATAACTAAACTTGGAAAGCATATCAAAAAGGAATGGTTAAGATTAGCGAGAAAACATAATTTAGAAATTACTATTGGTGGATTAGATGCAATTTGCAATTTTAAGTTAGAATATGAAAACTGGATTATATATAAAACATATATAACACAAGAGATGCTCAAAAGTAAGATATTGGCAACTAATATCATTTATGTATGTCAATCACATACCAAAAAAAGTTTGAATAGATATTTTAAGATTTTAGACGTAATTTTTTCAAAGATTAGTGATGCAGAGAGAAACAGTGGAGTAAAACATCTCCTTGAGAGCCGCCAAAGCGATATAGGCTTTAAAAGAATTAATTAAGCTCAAAATGTATACCATCACATTTGTCAGTAATTTATTGCAATTAGTAGTTGCAAAATCAATTATAGAAACTGAGAATAATTTTTCGAGATTAAAAAATATTGTTGTGATTTCAAATAATACAATTGATGAAAAGACAGTTAGGACAATAAAAACAAGTTCTGAACTTATGTCTTTTGATAAAGTTTACTTGTTTAGGAGGCAAAAAATAAGCAACTTCAAGTTGTTTAAAAAAATTAGAAATATACAAACTTTTGAAAAACAAATAATAAAAGACTTAGGTGGGATTTTGGATAATTCGTCAAAAGTTTATGTAAGAAGCAATATAGGTAAGGATGAAAGACATATCATTCGTCTTTTAAATTTACAAAACAAGGTAGTGCTCA
>CABZLP010000031.1 GCA_902526565.1 uncultured Pelagibacteraceae bacterium
TATAAAAGCGATTCCTAACGGCTCGGGAGTATTAGTAACTCCAGATGTACCAATAAAATCGATATAATTTTCTGCTGTATCAGTTAATTCAACTCCTTCTGATTTAATTCTTTCTAGGCCTCCAACGGTTAGAGTGTAAGTGGCATATCCTTCTGACCAAATTCTCCTACATTACCATTACCAATTTTGATATTATTGACTTTAGTTACAGGCATAACAAATTGAGTTGCGCTTGTAATAAACGCTTCATCTGCATCTTTAATATCTCTTAAATTGAATTTTCTTTCAGCAAGCTTGTACCCTACCTTCATTAGGGATTTGATTAGTGTAGTACGAGTTATGCCATTTAGTATCGAAAAAGAGGTTGGCCTTGTAATAACTGTTTTATTTTTTACTATCCACGCATTACTCGAGCTTCCTTCAGTAATATAGCCTTCCTCATCTAAAAGCCATGCCTCAGCACAATTATTATCAACGGCATACTGTTTCGCTAAAACTGGTGGGAGTAAATTTAAAGATTTAATGTCAACTCTTTTCCATCTTATATCTTTAGTCGTCTTAACATTTATTCCTTTGCTAAAATTATCATTGTAATAATTAGAAGGTATATTTTTACCTATAATAACGATTGAACTTTTTGAATTTTCAGGAAATTTAAAGTCTCTGCTGGCAACTCCACGGGTAATTTGCAAGTATACATTGCCATCTTTGATTATATTACGTTTTATGATTTCTTTAATATGAAATTTGTAAGATTTTTTTTGTATCGGTGAATTTATTCTCAATTCTTTAAGGGATCTGTATAATCTTTTAATATGTCCCTCAAAATCTACAATTTTGCTGTCTAAAATAGCAAATACCTCATATACGCCATCTGCAAATTGATATCCTCTATCCTCAATATGAACATAAGATTTACTGTAATCAGTGTATTCTCCATTCACAAAAGCTTCTCTACTCATTAATACTCATTTCTGACTTGAAATAATTCTTCAGCTTTCTTTATGTCTTCAGACATACACAAAAATAATATTTCATCATTAACATCAATATTAGTTTCTTTTTCAGGAATAATAATTTTGTCTTCTTTTTTTATCAAACCAATTCTTAAACCATTCGGTAGATCAGCATCTTCAATTGACTTGTTTATAAGTTTGGAGCTTTTCAATACTTGCGCATGAATAATTTCAGCTTGATTATTATCAATTGAAAAAACAGACTCAATTTTACCCTTATGTATATGCTTTAAAATTTTAGATACTGTAATTTTTCTTGGATCTACAACTTTACTGATACCAAGCACATCTTTCAATTTATTATATCCTGAATTGTTTACAATAATAATAGACTCACACTTATTTTTTCTTGCTACAGCAGAAATTATTATATTTGTCTCATCATCATTTGTAAGTGCAAGTAGCAAGTCAGCATCTTTTATATTTGCCTCATCAAGTATATCTTGATCTAAGCCATCACCTCTAAGCACCAGAGTATTAGATAGCTGGTCTGCAATATATTTAGATCTTTCCTCACTTTGTTCAACTATACTTACAGTGATGTCTGATTGATATTTTTCAAGATCTTTAGCTAAATTAAATCCAATATTTCCTCCACCAATTATAATTATTTTTTTTATAGGTTTTTCATCATGTCCAAACGCACTCATTGTTCTTTTAACATGGTTTTTATCTACTAATATGTATACATGATCACCTTGTAATAACTTATCTTGTTTTTTTGGGATAAAAAGTTTTTCATCTCTACTAATTCCCATAATTGATGCTCTAAGGTTTTTTTCAGAATTACTATTTTCTTGGAAAAGTTCATGTATACTTATTAAATTAGTATCTATAAGTGGACATTTGTCGTCTATTACTAAACTCAATAACTCAATCTCATCATTCAAAAATGGTACAACATCGTAAGCACCAGGTGCCTTTAGTTGTCTTTCTATGGATCTTGCAACCTCCAACTCTGGACTTATTATTAGGTCTATCGGCATATTATCGGCATTGTACAAATCTCTCCAAATTGGATTTAGAAAATCTTCTGTTCTTAAACGTGCAATTTTTCTTGGGATTTTAAAAAAAGTATGAGCCATCTGACAGGCTACCATATTAATTTCATCTTGAAGGGTTACTGCGATTATCATATCAGTATCCTCCGCGCCAGCATTCTTAAGAACTGACGGATTTGATGCAGAGCCGATAATTGTTTTTAGATCAACTTTTTCCCTTAAATCATCAATTAGCTTTAATGAACTATCAATCACAGTTACATCACTTCCTTGTTCGACTAAGTGTTTTGCAATACTTGTGCCAACTTTACCAGCACCGCATATAATTATTTTCATTATTTTTCTTCTTCCGTGATTCCCAGCTGTTTCAATTTTCTGTGTAGGGCTGACCTTTCCATGCCAATGAAGGCAGCAGTTTTAGAGATATTTCCATCAAATCTATTGATTTGTGATTGAAGATAGTTTTTTTCAAAAATCTTTCTTGCATTTCTTAATGGAAGTGAAATTACATTTTTACTCTCAAAATCATCACTTTCTTTAGTTGATTTTATGTCGTCGTATTTATCACCAAGAATTATATATTTTTCAATAACATTTCTTAGTTCCCTAATGTTGCCAGGCCAATCATGATTAATATATTTTGATTTAATTACAGGCTTCAAATCAATATACTTTAAATTATTTTTTTTTGAGAATAAATTTGAAAAATGATCTATTAATAAATCAATATCGTCAGCTCTTTCATTTAATGTGGGTAGTTTTATAGTCACAACATTTAATCGATGAAATAAGTCTTTCCTAAATGAACCTTCAATTGTTAATTGCTCCAGGTTCATTATTGAAGAGCATACTATTCTACAATTTAATTCACGTGTTTTATTGCTGCCTGTTTTAGTAAAATTCTTGTCAGTTAAAACTCTTAATATTTTTGCTTGGGTTTGAAGGGGCATTTCCCCAACTTCGTCAATAAACAGTGTTCCATTAGCCGCTTTTTCTAAATATCCAATTTCATTATGACTCGAATCTAGAGATCCAAAAAGTAGCGTTTCTAAATTGTTAGGATCCAGTAACGCAGCATTAATTGCAATAAATGGACCATTTTTGTTGGGTGAGTTTTTATGAATTTCCTTTGCTATTACATCCTTACCAGTTCCAGACTCACCGTAGATCATTACTCTACTTGATGTAGGAGCAATCTTATTAATTTGCTGCCTAATTTTAGTAATAGCTTGTGACTCTCCGATAAATGAATAATTAAAAATATTTCCCTGTTTAAGTAATTGATTTTCGTTCTTTATATCAAAAAGTTCTATTGACCTTTGAACAGATAAAAGCAATCTTTCAGTATTAAATGGCTTTTCTATAAATTCGTTTGCACCATCTTTAATGGCTGATACAGCCATATCAATATTTCCATGTCCAGAAATAACTATAATTGGAACATTGCTTTCAGTCCTTATCTTTTTTAATATTTCAAGTCCATCTAATTTTGAATTATCAAGCCAAACATCCAAAATTATAAGGTCATAATTATTTTTTTCTATATATGATAATGCATCATTTGAATTGAGAGCAATTTGAGCAGTGTAAACTAACTCATCTTCAAGTATTGCTTTGATATTTTTACAAATATCAATTTCGTCATCAATTATTAAGATATTTTTCATATAATTTACTTACTGAATATAATTTTTATTTCTGCTCCTTTTTTTTCATCACTCCTATTTGTCAATAAAAAGTCAGCGTGATGATCAAATAATATTTTTTCCACAATTGCCAAACCAAGTCCAGATCCGCCAATCTTTTTTTTTGTTGTAAAATATGGCTTTACTAAATCATCTTTTTCATACTTTAAACCAATACCATTATCCTTAAAAAATATTACTATATTATCTTCACTTTCATAAGATCCATATATTATTTCACCATTACTTCTTTTACTTTCTTGAATTGAATGAATAGCATTAACAATTATGTTCTGAAATGCTCTTGCAATTTGTGAATTATCTATGTTCAACATTATTTTATTTGAGTGAAGTTTATTAATAAATTTAATTTTTTTACTATTTAGTTCATAATCAGATATTAACGTAGATAATGTATCAAATATATTTTTATTTTTTAATTTAGGATCTGGTAATCTAGCAAAATTGGAAAATTCATCAACCAAATAGCCTATCTCATTAACCTGACGGCGTATTGTATCGATACATTCATTTATTTCTTTATTTCCAGATTTAAGTTCCTTGGTTTTCTTTTCTAGGCGCTCAGCAGATAATTGAATAGGAGTAAGAGGATTCTTAATTTCATGTGCGATTCTTCTTGCAATATCCGACCATGTTTCATGTTTCTTGGAAACTAGTATCTGGTTTCTTTGCTTTACTATATCACTACTCATTTTATTAAAAGAGTCTGCGAGTCTATTTAATTCTATGTAATCGTTATTTTTTTTTATTTTATCATCATAAGAACCTTTACTAATATTATTAGTTGCCGTGATGATACTTGAAATTGGCTGTACAATTCTATCAGCAAATTTTATTCCAATAATTATTGATATCAAAATCAAAATTAATGAAATGATAATATACAACAATATAAATATAAGACTAATCTGATTTCTACTATTCTCTAGAAATGTATATTCACTTCTAGCTGATATAGTATCGTTTAAAGCTCCTATGACATTTCTATCCATTGATCTGCCTGCATATAAATAATAATCACTAAAATTATTGAGTTTTATTAGTGCATAAACTTTATTAATTTGCGTAGAAGACATTATGGTCATTTCCCCACTATCTGCCCGATCAAATGATGTCTTAGCTGGATTGTAAAAACGTGAGTTATTTTCAAAAGCTCTAAATAATATATCACCATTATTATTTATAATGTATGTTTCTGGAAGCGATCTAACTAATGCTTGTGTTCTTAGAGCAATTGGTATTTTAGATAAATCTTTCTTTAATACCTCACTTGAGTTATTGAGATCATTTGACATTGCATAAACATCGCCTTTAATTGTTTCCTTATGTTCTTCTAAATAGCTTTCTGCTACAAAAACAGAATTATTAATGACATTTTTAATCTTATCATTAAACCAATCATTAATACCTAGTTCTATCAAAACTAGACCCAATATTCCTAAAAGAAGTGCTGGCGTCAACGCAATAGAAATAAAATAAAGCGTAAATTTACTATTTAAGGTGCTTACTTTCTTTCTTCTTATTCGAAGTAAAATCGGAAATATGATGAAAGTAATTGAT
>CABZLP010000032.1 GCA_902526565.1 uncultured Pelagibacteraceae bacterium
TGGCCTCAAAAAAATTATTTAATGATATTTGAATTCGGTCTTCTCGAAGATAGAGCAAAGTTGATGCTTTGCTATTGGATGCAATTAAGTCAGCCATTATGACATAGTTAAGATAAAAATATATATTAATCAAGGAGTTTTTCTGTTATTAAGTCTATTCTTAAAAATAAAAATAATTATATGGAAATACCAGCATTTGATAATAGAGATGGCTTTATATGGATGAATGGTAAATTAGTCGCATGGAATGATGCTAAATGCCATGTGATTACTCAAGGTCTCCACTATGCAAGCTCTGTATTTGAGGGTGAGAGAGCATATAACGGTAAAATATTTAAATCCAAAGAACATACTGAAAGACTATTTAAGTCAGCTGAGACCGTTGGCATAAAAATACCTTACACTCAGGATGAAATAAATCAGGCAAAAGACGATCTTATAAGTAAGATGGGTTATCAAGATTGTTATGTTCGCCCAATTGCTTGGCGTGGGAGTCAACAGATGGGCTTATCTACTTCAAATGCCGATATTAATATAGCGATAGCTGTTTGGGATGATTGGGCGTCTTATTTCAAAATTGAGGATAGAAAAGCTGGATTAAGATTGATTACATCGCCTTGGAAAAGACCAGCGCCTGATACAGCGCCATGTGAAGCAAAAGCATCGGGTCCTTATGTTATCTGTACAATGTCAAAAGAATATGCAGAGAACAAAGGTTATAATGATGCTCTTATGTTGGACTACAGAGGCTATATTGCAGAAGGAACAGGAGCAAATATATTTTTTATAAAAGATAAAACAATTCATACACCTATTCCAGATTGTTTTCTTAATGGTATTACTAGACAAACAGTTATTGAAATGGTCACAAAGAAGGGATTTTTAGTTGAAGAGAAGCATATAATGCCAGATGAAATAAATAATTATGATGAGGCTTTCTTAACAGGAACCGCAGCTGAAATTGCTCCTATACAGTCAATTGATAATACTAAATTTAAAACAGGGGATGAAAGTCAAAATTTTCAGTTCATGCAAGATTACCATGACTTAGTAAGATCTTAATCAAAAAATACTTTTGTAATATTGATATCCACTATATACCGACACTATCAAAGCAACCCACAAAAGTACTAAACCAGTAATGTTAAATAACATAATGCTGTAAACATCCGCCAAAAGTATCAAAAATAAGCTACTCATTTGAACTGCAGTTTTATATTTACCTAAAGTTGATACGGGTATTTCTTTTTTATTGTCATCACTTGATGCATACTCTCTTAAGCCAGAGATAAAAATTTCTCTTACTATAATTAGATATGCAGGTACAAGATGTATTCCAAATAAAATGCCATCTGAAATAAATGTAATCAAGATAAGAACCACGAAGAGTTTATCAGCAATCGGATCAAGCATTTTCCCAAAATTTGATGTATTTTTTGTCTTTCTTGCAATTAATCCATCAAGATAATCGGTTATCGACATCACAATAAATAAAACTACTGATAAGAAATTTATTAAATTTGAATCAGAGAAAATAAATATAATTAGGACTGGAAGCAGTAATATTCTTGAAATTGTTAGTATATTTGGCAATTTAGTCATTAATCATTAAAGTAAGCATATATTTTTTCTGATAGCAACCTGCTTATTCCCTTAACCTTCATAATATCTTGAGATGATGCAGTTTTAATATTTTTGATTGATCCAAAATGATTAAGTAGTAGTTTTTTTCTAATTCTTCCGAGTCCCTCTATGGGTTCTAATTCTGATGTATGCATTTCTTTTTTTCTTTTGTCTCTGTGAGCACCAATAGCATACCTATGTGATTCATCTCTGAGCCTTTGCATAAAGAAAAATGAAGGTGTATCTTTTTTTATATAATTTTTCTTATCATTGAAAATAATCTGATCTAGGCTCTCCTTTCTTCCTTCGCCCTTAAAAATTGACGCTAATTTAATTTCACTTAAATTTTTTTCTTCTAATATTTTTTTAGCCAAATCATAGTGGCCTTTGCCACCATCTATTATGAGAAGCTCAGGTAAATTTTGATATTTTTTTTGATTTTTTATTGCTTCAGAAGAAAACCTCCTTTCGAGAACATGCCGCATCATGCCATAATCATCTCCAGGTTTAACCTTGTTTGAATCAATATTAAATTTTCTATAAGATTTTTTATCAAAACCTTCGTTTGAAAATACAATCATAGCACCAACAGCATTTTTGCCAAATAAGTGACTGTTATCAAAAGCTTCTATTCGATTAATATCATGGGTAATTCCTAAATCTTTCTTTAAGGCTTTTAAATTTTCTTTATCAGAGAACGACTGGGCAATATGATTTTTTAATGATAATTCCGAATTCCTTATTGCATAATTAATGATTTCTAATTTTTTACCTTTTTTTGGGATTGAAAAATTTGTCTGGTAAGAATAAATCGATTTTAGAGAATTTTTAATGAGCTTAGAATTATTAATTGGGGTATTTATGAGTACATTTTTTGGAGGTGAATACTTTGTATAAAAATCAACTATAAACCTCTCTAATATTTCATAAGTTTCGACTTCTTCTCCATGTTTTGGAAAGTATGATCTATTCCCCCAATTCTGGCCTGATCTGTATATGAATACCTGCACGCAAGATTTGTTTCCTTTTCTTGAAATAGATATCACGTCAGTATTTTTAATGTCATGCAAGTTTATATTTTGTTGACTTTGTATTTGAGTTAAAGCTTCAATTTTATCTCTATAGCTTGCTGCTTTTTCATAATTCAAAATTTCACTTTCTCTTTCCATCTTCTTTGATAGCTCTGCCTGTAGAGTGCTGTGATGGCCTGAAAGAAAATTTTCAGCATTTTTTACTGTTGAATTGTAGTCTTTCTTATTAATTGTATCATTTACACAAGGACCGCTGCAGCGTTCTATTTGATAAAGAAGACAAGGTTTTGATCTGTTTTCAAATATTGTATCGTCACATGAACGCAGTAAAAAAACTTTCTGTAATATCTTTAATGTATAATTAAGTGAGTTGATTGTTGCAAAAGGACCGAAATACTTTCCTTTAAATTTTTGCTTACCTCTATGTTTTGTAATTTGAGGATATTCTTGTTCATGGTTAATAAAGATATAAGGAAAAGACTTGTCATCACGAAGAAGTATATTAAATGGTGGCTTTAGTTTCTTGATTAAATTTGCCTCTAAAAGTAATGCTTCTTTTTCAGTTTGTGTAATCACAACATCAATAGTTGATATTTTACTTACCATTCTTTTTATGCGGTTTGATAAATTGTTACCATTCAGGTAACTTTTAAGACGATTTTGTATATTCTTGGCTTTGCCTACGTAAAGTATTTCATCTTTTTCATTCAGCATTTTATAAATGCCTGCAGAAGTAGGAGATTGATTTATAATTTCTTTCAGATTTTCTGTACTATTCATTTTTAAGCGCGTGAGCGCTCAATTTCAATACCAGCACTCGCAGCCTCTTTTATTGCGTCTAATTTTTCTAGCCTAATTTTCATTGTCTCAATTCTTTTATTTTTGAAACATTCCTGAAATATCTTTTCAGCCAATTTCTCAAGAAGAACTGTATGGCCAGCACCTATAATTTTTTTAATTTTTTTTGATATTTGATTATAGCAAACAACACTTTGCAATCTGCTGTCGTTAATTGTTTTAGGATTTTTAACTTTAGCAATAACATTTATTCGAAGTGGCTGCCGTTTTACCTTTTCATGTTTGTAGACACCAATGTTTGCATCAATCACAAAATCATTTAAAAATATCAAATCATACCCTGACAACGGATCTACTAAATCTGTGTTTGATTTTAAATCGCTAATTTTTAGCACATTTTTATGGTTCATGATAAATGCTCCCCCCCGTCAACGGCTATAAATTGGCCTGTAATTGACTTTGATTCAAGCAGAAATTTAACTGATTTTGCTATTTCTTCTGGAGGTGAACCAATCTTTAATATTGTATTTTTCAATGACTTATCAAAGTGTTTCTTTGATTGATGAATATTTTTTAAAGTTGGTCCGGGACCAATTGAATTAACTCTTATATTTGGAGCAAAAGATTTAGCCAATATTGGTGTTGCCGCATATAGAGCAGCCTTTGCAATTGAGTAAGAAAGAAATGAAGTGTCAGCGTTGACTACATTTTGATCTAAAATATTTATGATATGTCCATTGGACTTTCTTGGTAAGTGCTTTTTAAATTCTTTGGATAGTAATAAAGGCGCATATAAATTTATATTCATATGATCGTACCACAAGCCATCACTGAGTGTTTCAATATTGTCATTTAAAAATAGTGAAGCATTGTTTACAAGAAAATCGACTGATCCAAAAATTTTTTTTGATTTTGATATTATCTTTGAAACTTGCCCTGGTTTATTTAAATCACACTTAATTATTTCACATTGATTTCCGGATTTTACGAGACTATTTTTTAAATCTTTTGCTTCTTTATTTGAGTTATTATAATGAATTATAAAATTGAGGTTATTATTCTTCAAACTCAATGCAATGGCCTTGCCAATTCTTTGCGCACCTCCTGTAATTAAAATGGTTTGTTTTTTCATGATAGTAAATATCCTATATATATCGTATACGACGCAAGAAAACCCAAAGCAAATATTATGTTTAGTTTTAGTTTCAATAATGACATTACTGTTATTATTAATGTTACTAATAACAAGACATTAATATGGACAATTTCAATATTTTCTAGTGGAAAATCCAAGTTTCTTGATTTAACAATTATTGCCCCTGGTAAGAAAACAAAAAGAATATTCATTATATTGCTTCCAATAATATTACCAATGCCAATAGAACCTTTTTTTCTTATATAAGAAATTACTACAGTTGCTAGTTCAGGAAGTGAAGTGCCAATAGCTAAAATAG
>CABZLP010000033.1 GCA_902526565.1 uncultured Pelagibacteraceae bacterium
TAAAACGCTTTTTTATTGTTTTTTATGGGATAAGCTAAATTTCTCATGCCCCAACTTTCTTGATAAACTACATTACCGCTTAATTCAGAGACCATGTTCGTATGATTTTTTAGCTCAGTAGAAAGTTCAATTGAACTTAAACTTTGTTTAAGTATTAGCACATGTTCAAAAAGAGCCATAAATTAGTCATATTTATTATTAAAGTCCGAATAAATATTCTATAATTAGCCATTAAGCAAGTATTCTTTTAGATGAAAACAGCATTAATTTTTCCTGGACAAGGGTCACAAAACATTGGGATGGGCTATGACTTTTATTCTAATTTTAAATCATCACGTGATATTTATGATCAGCTGGACAAAATAATGGGAAAAAGTCTTGCAAACTTAATATTTAAAGGTGAAGAAAATGAACTTGCAATGACAGAAAACTCACAACCTTCAATTATGGCAACAAGTATTGCCATATTTGCTGCATTAAAAGAAAGCGGAAAAATAGATGAACATTCTTTTCATTGTGTTGCAGGCCACTCTCTTGGTGAATATTCGGCATTAGTAGCCAACAATTCACTCAATTTCATAGATTCTTTAGAATTACTTAAAATTCGATCCAAAGCTATGCAAGAAAGTATGCCAGTCGGCACAGGAGGGATGGCAGCAATTATCGGAGCAACTGAAGAGAAAATTACTGCTATCATTAGCGACATTAGACGGGAAGGAAAAATTTCTATAGCCAATGATAATGGAGTTGGGCAAATAGTGATAAGTGGTGAAATTAAAGCAATTGATTATATTGTTGCAAATTCAAAAGAACTCGGATTAAAAAAAGCTATTAAGCTATCTGTTAGCGCGCCTTTTCACAGTGAATTTATGATGAAAGCTTCAACGAAAATGCAAAAAGAGATTGATAAATTTAGTTTCAAAGCATTTTCTGCGCCTCTCTATTCAAATGTGACCTCTTTGCCTTGTGATGAAATAGAGATAAAGCAAATTTTAGTGGAGCAAATAGTAAAAAAAGTAAGATGGAGAGAAATAATCCTAAATATGATAAATGATGGAGTAGAGAGGTTTATCGAAATCGGACCCGGACATGTATTGACGAATTTAGTAAAAAGAATATCAAAAGAAATAACATCAATATCAATATCAAATATAGATGATTTTGAGAATTTGGATAAAGTTTAATTATGAAAAATGTTTTAATTACAGGAGCGACCGGTGGAATAGGGTCATCAATCTTAAAAATATTTTATGATAATAATTATAATATATGCGTAACAGGCACTAACAAAGATAAGCTAAACGAAATTGAAGTAATTTATAAAAGAAAAGTTAAATGCATTCCCTGCAACTTAAATGATGACCTGCAAATAGAGAGTTTAGTTCAGCAGTCTAATGAATATTATGGATCAACTGATATACTGATTAATAATGCAGGAGTTACTAGAGACAATCTATTTTTAAGGATGAAAGATGATGAATGGAATGATGTAATCAATGTTAATTTAACTTCCAATTTTAAAGTAACAAAACAAATTTTAAAGGGAATGATTAAAAGTCGTTGGGGAAGGATTGTCAATATTTCATCTGATGCAGCAAAGATCGGCAACGCAGGTCAAGCAAATTATGTTGCTTCTAAATCTGCAATTGAAGGCCTTACAAGAACGCTCGCGAACGAAGTAGCTTCAAGAGGTATAACAGTTAACTGCGTTTCACCGGGATTTATTGATACTGAAATTCTTGAAACAGTAGATGAAAAAACATTGCAAAATATGCTAGATAGGATTCCTCTTGGAAGAATGGGCAGAATTGATGAAATTGCGTCTGTTGTTTATTTTCTTTCATTAGAAGAATCAGCTTATATTACTGGTCAAGTTCTTCATGTTAATGGTGGCTTGACAATGTGATGTAGAACGTAATAAAAAGCTAATATATTAAAACAGGAGTATTTATGAGTGAGGTTGCTGACAAAGTAAAAAAAATTATAGCTGAACATTTGGGCATAGATGATATGAGTAAGATCACTGATGATGCAAGGTTTATTGATGATTTAGGTGCAGATAGCTTAGATACTGTTGAGCTAGTTATGGCCTTTGAAGAAGCTTTTGATGTAGAAATTTCAGATGACAAAGCAGAAACTATATTAACTGTTGGAGATGCAATATCTCACTTAGAAACAGACTAATAATAACAATTTAATGAAGAGAGTTGTAGTTACCGGAATGGGGTTAGTTACACCTTTTGGTTGCGGAAAGATACAAAACTGGAATAGCTTAATCTCCACTAAATCGAGTGCTAAAAAAATTACAAAATTTGACGCTACGAAATATAAATGTCAAGTTGCATGCGAAGTTCCGGTCGGCAATGGAGAAAATGGAACATTTAATGCAGAAGATTGGATTGAGAGAAAAGAATTAAAAAAAATTGATGATTTTATTAAATATGCAATGGCTGCAGGTGAGGAGGCTTTTAAAGATAGTAATTTAGGAATAATTAATGATCCCCAATCATTCCGAGCAGGTTGCATTATTGGCTCGGGTATGGGGGGATTGCCAGGAATTGAACAAACATCCATTGATTATGCAAATGGAAAAAAAATCAGCCCTTTTTTTATAACCGGCAGAATAATTAATATGCCGGCTGGCTACTTATCAATAAAGTATAATCTCAAAGGACCAAACTACTCTACAGTGTCTGCGTGTGCCTCTTCTGCTCATGCAATTGGTGAGTCGTTTCGCCTAATTCAGCATGGACAAGTTGACGTTATGATGGCTGGAGGATCAGAAGCGACTATAAATCCCATAGGAATAGAAGGTTTTGCAGCTTGCAAAGCATTAAGTACAAAATTTAATGAGACCCCTTCAAAATCCTCTAGACCCTTTGACGAAGAAAGAGATGGTTTCGTTATGGGGGAAGGTAGTGCAGTTCTTATTCTTGAAGAATTAAGTCATGCACTCAAACGTAATGCAAAAATTATATGCGAAATTAAGGGCTATGGAATGTCGTCAGATGCATACCATTATACCTTGCCAGATATTACTGGAGATGGAGCTTATAGAGCTATGAACAATTCAATTGACGATGCGAAACTTGAGCCAAATGAAATTCAATATATAAATGCTCATGGAACTTCAACTCAAGCAGGAGACAAGGCTGAAGCCTTAGCTATTGATAAATTATTTATGCATAACTCTGAAAAAATATGCGTATCATCAACAAAATCTCAAATAGGTCACTTATTGGGCGCTGCTGGAGCTGTAGAAGCAATATTTTCAATTATGACTTTAGAAAATCAAATTTTGCCTGTTAATTTAAACCTAGAAAATGAGTTAGAAACAAGGAAAATAAATTTTATTAAATCTGAACCACTACAAATGAGTCTTTCCAATATAATATCAAATTCATTTGGTTTTGGTGGAACAAATGTTTCTTTGATATTTTCTACGTTGGATGATAGATAATCTTAAATCAAAAAAATTGATTATTGTAATATCATCGCCATCGGGAGCAGGAAAATCATCTATATGTAAACAGTTATTAAAAGATGATCCTCAGCTAAGTATATCTATTTCAGATACCACAAGACCCCCAAGAGATAATGAAACAAATGGTAAGGACTATAATTTTATTGGAAAAGACGAATTTGAGAGCAAAATTAAAAACAATGACTATATTGAATATGCAAATGTTTTTGGTAATTATTATGGGTCACTTCATAAGAATGTTCAAAACGCATTAGATAATGGTTTTGATGTTCTTTTTGATATAGACTGGCAAGGTTCGCTCCAACTTAAAGCCTCTAATCAACCAAACCTACTTACTATTTTCATAACTCCTCCTTCAAAAGAAGTAATCTACGAAAGACTTAAGTTAAGAGCGGAAAAATCTGGTGATATCGAACAGGCAATTAAATATAGAATGGAAATGTACGAAACTGAAATGAGTCATCAAAGTGAATACGAACACATTGTTGAAAATGATGACTTTGAAGAATGTATTTTTAAAATAAAGAAAATAATATTGGATGCAAGGACAAAGTTATATAGCTGAAGCTAATTTGCAGTAATCGTCCACTGACAAATTTTCAGCTCTTAAGTTATTATCAATTTCAAATTCCTTTAACAAATAATCATATTCTTTAAGGGTGGTTTTTATTTTTTTTCTGCGTTGTTCAAAAGATTTTCTTACCAGATTTTGAAGATTTGCTATATTTACATTTATATTTTGAAAAGTAGGAGTAAATTCAAGTACAACTCCGTCAACTTTTGGTTTAGGAAAAAAAATGTTAGCTGGGGCAGACAAAAGTTTTCTTACATTACATCGAGCCTGGGTAATAACAGATATTTTTCCATAATTTTTTTGATTATGAGATGCTAAAATGCGCTCACCAACTTCCCTCTGAAACATTAATATCATTTTATTATAAAAGGGTGGCCAATCATAATTAGTAATCCAATTTAAAAGTAGTTGAGAAGAGATATTAAAAGGTAAATTTCCCACAATTAAGGATTTTTTGTTATTTGCAAAATTTTCATAGTCGAATTCCAGAGCATCACAATTAATTGGAATAATATTATTTTTATCCCTAAATTTATTTTCTAACTCTTTTGCTAATTCTCTATCTTTTTCAATTAGAAATAATTTTTTAAAGTCCTTTTTGACTAGGTATCGAGTTAAAGCACCTAAACCAGGACCTACCTCAAAGATATGAGTATGTGCATCAGTATTAATTAGTGAATCTA
>CABZLP010000034.1 GCA_902526565.1 uncultured Pelagibacteraceae bacterium
TTACAAAAAATAGAAAATTGGTTTTTTAAATTTCGTCTTCCTGTTCTTGCGGCGTTCGTTCTCATTACAATTGTAATGGCTTATTTTGCAGTTCAAATAAGAATGGATGCTGGTTTTGCTAAACAGCTGCCTAATAGCCACTCATTTGTGAAAACTTATTATGAATATCAAGATGATCTTAGTGGAACAAATAGTATAACTGTAGCCCTCAGAACTACAAAAGGTGACATATTTACGAAAGAATATTTATCCAATCTTTTCAGCTTAAATAACACTATAAGATATCTTCCTGGGGTAAATCAGGGATCCATGCAATCTTTATGGACACCCAATATCAGAGTAATGAGGGTAACTGAAGAGGGCTTTGAAAGTTCAGAGGTGATACCTGGAACTGTTATACCTGAAAACCTTACGCCAGAAATAATTGAAAATATAAAAGAAAGAATTCTTACTGGAGGACATGTAGGGAGTATTGTTGCAAATGATTTTACATCTTCACTAATTAAAGTTGAATTAACAGAATATAATCCCAAGACTGGTGAAAAATTAGACTATCTTAAACTCGGAGAAGAGATAGAGATTATTAGAGACCAGTATGAAACGGGTGAATACAGGGTTGAAATAACTGGTTTTGCTAAAATGATTTCTGATATTGCAAGCGAAGCTTATAATGTCGTTATCTTTTTTGGACTAGCTTTCTTTCTTACCGTTTTAGCTGTTTATTGGTACTCAAGATCTTGGACATTAACTTTCCTTCCATTAATTTGTTCTCTAACCTCACTTATTTGGCAATTTGGAATGCTGAAAATACTTGGTTTTGGATTAGACCCTCTTGCAATTCTTGTTCCTTTTTTAGTTTTTGCTATAGGCGTCTCTCATGGCATTCAACAGGTGAATCAAATTACTAAGGAAGTTATTGAAGGACAAACTGCCGAATATGCAGCTAGAGCCTCTTTTTCGAGATTACTTGTACCAGGATCCATGGCATTAGTAACAGATTTAGTTGGGTTTGGTACACTTATTTTACTACCAATAGGAATGATACAGGAGCTTGGTATTACTGCTTCTATTGGAGTGGCTTTTAAAATTGTAACTAATCTTATTATGTTGCCCCTCGCAGCTTCTTATGCGAGATATAATGAAAGTTTTGCTTCTAGAGCACAGTCTGCAATTTCTTATAGACAAAATCTAATGGGATTTTTTGGGAAACTAGCAAGGCCAAAAGAGGCTGTTATTACGCTTTCTGTTAGTGCGGTATTATTTATTGGCGCAGCATATTTAGCAAGTGAAAGGCATGTCGGAGACCTCCATGCTGGAGCTCCTGAGTTGAGGCCAGAAGCGAGATTTAATCAAGACATAAATGAAATAACCAAAAGATACAATGTTACCACAGATGTTTTAGTGGTAATCACCGAAGCATCCTTCACAGGAGGTGTCAATCCCTGCAGGTCTACGTATGTTATGGACGCACAAAATAATCTTCATTGGTACTTAGAAAATATTCCAGGGGTTTCAAAAGTAATATCTCTCTCGAGTGTGGCAAAAAGAGCTTTAAGTGGTTATGCTGAAGGTAATCTAAAATGGTCTTATTTACCCCGCAATGAACAAGCACTAGGCTTTGCTACAAGTGTTGTAGATCCATCAACTGGTTTGATAAATGAACAATGCTCAATAATGCCTATTTACGTTTTTACAGAAGATCACAAGGCAACTACATTAAATACAGTTATTCATAGTATTGAAGAATATAATGAAAAGTTCCGTGAACTAGATGATACTATAACGTTTAAAACTTTAATTGCAAAACCTGCGGAAGGAACTGATGTAATACCTACAGTTGATAGTTTAGGGGGTGAAGAAACTAATATTGAGGATTTATTAAACATCGAAAATCCAATGATATTTTCTGATGATGAATTCACCGATTTTGGATATGAAAATGGTTTCAATACAAGAAATTTAATGCTTGGCCCTGGTCTTATTAATTATTACAGAGATATTGACTCATTCGACGATAATGTAAACTACATGGTTAAAGATATAAAACAATCTGAGTTAACTATAAAAGAATTTTTTAAAAATAATCCAGAGTATGAAAGTATTATTTTCGAGTCTGATGAAATAAAAAATAGATTAGCTAGTGGATCGGTAGGGATTCAACATGCAACCAATGAAGTTATTGAAAAAGGTGAATTGCCAATGATGATTATTGTTTACATAGTTATTTTAATTCTGGTTTTTGTAACCTACCTTGATTGGCGAGCAACTATATGTTGTACAGTTCCACTCACATTTGCAACAATGTTAGGCTATGCATTTATGGACCTCGCACAAATAGGTTTAAAGGTCTCTACCCTTCCGGTTATGGTTTTGGCGGTTGGGGTAGGTGTTGACTACGCCTTCTATATATATAATAGAACCCAGACACGCTTAAAAGAGGGTATGAATATTACTGAAGCGTTTGAACATACCTTTGCCAATACTGGCGCAGCAGTTGTCTTCACAGCAATTACTCTTGCAATTGGCGTTTCTACCTGGTCATTTTCTGCATTAAAATTTCAAGCTGATATGGGATCGCTACTAACATTTATGTTTTTAATCAATATGGTCTGCGCAATGACAACATTGCCCGCACTCGCAGTCATATTAGACAAACTTTTTCCCAGAAAGATTACTTCTTAGTAAGCTGTAGAAAAACATCTTCTAATTTAGTTTCAATTATTCTCATATCTTTAATTTTTGATCCTGACGAATTAATTGCTTCTAGTACCGTATTAAAATTAACTTCACTTGGTTTATATATTATTTGAACTTGTTTATTTTTAATATTAACATCTAAATTTAATTTATTGAGTCCTGATAAATCAAAATTATTGTCATTGTAGTCAATGATCACTTTCATTTTATCTAAAAAAGATTTTATGTTGATTGTAGTATCGTGAGCTATCAACCTACCTTCATTAATAATTGCAATCTCATTGCATAGCTCCTCTGCTTCATGTAAATAATGAGTAGTAATGATTATAGTTTTTCCATTTTGATTCAGTTTATTAATATTCTCCCATAAGTTACTTCTAAGTTCTACATCAACACCTGCCGTTGGTTCGTCTAGTATCAATATTTCTGGATCATGAACCATTGCTTTAGCAATAAGAAGACGTCTTCTCATTCCTCCAGATAAAGTCCTAGCATATGCTTTTGCCTTATCTTCTAATGCAAGCATTTTTAGAATTTCCATTGTTTTTCTGTCTTTCTTTCTAATGCCGTATAAGCCTGCCTGGATTTCTAAAAGTTCGTAAGGAGTAAAAAAAGGATCTATGTTTAATTCTTGAGGTACAATGCCCATAAGCTTCTTAGCTTCTATTAAATTACTTTCGTGATTAATATTTATTACCTCAATTTTGCCAGAAGTTTTTTTTACTAAGTCTGCTAAAATATTAATGAATGTAGACTTCCCAGCTCCATTGGGTCCAAGTAAGCCAAATATTGAACCTTTTTTTATTGTCAATGAAATATTGTCTAATGCAAGTTTATCAGTCTCAGAACTTGATTTATAAACCTTACTTAAATTATTAACTGATATCGCTAATTCACTATTCATATATTTTATTAATTAAGAGAAAATATAGTTTTTCAAAGTAATTTCTTGTATCATTTAGCATATGAATTCTCTAGAAATAAAAAAAAATCAAGATGAAAATATTGAATTAGTATCATCCAAAAAAGTGAGTTGTTCTGGCCCTGATGGTTCACTTGGGCACCCTAAAGTTTATCTAGATATGGGTGATAAAGAAAGCGTTGTTTGCCCTTATTGTAGTAAAATATTTAAACTGATTTAAATGAAAAGTAATAATCACCTTTTTTTAGTTGATGGTTCAGGATATATTTTTAGAGCATATTACGCATTGCCGCCATTATATAGAAAGAGTGATGGTTTACCAACAGGTGCGGTAAACGGTTTCTGTAATATGCTTTATAAGTTAATTGAAGATACCAATAAAAGTGTCGGACCAACTCACTTAGCCGTAATTTTTGACAGCGCAAGAAAAACTTTCAGGAATAATATTTATAAAGATTATAAAGCTAACAGAGGTGATCCACCAGAGGATTTAATACCGCAATTTAAAATAATAAAGGATGCAGTCACTGCTTTTGGCATTCAATCAATAGAGTCGAAGGGATTCGAAGCAGATGATATTATAGCTACATACGCTGACGCCGCTGTGAAAAAGGATTGGCAAGTTTCGATTGTATCATCTGACAAAGATTTAATGCAATTGGTCTCTGAAAAAATTAATCTTGTTGATACAATGAAAAACAAAATTATTGGACCCAGAGAAGTTGAGGAAAAGTTTGGTGTAGGGCCTGATAAGGTAATTGATGTTCAAGCTCTTGCTGGGGACAGTTCAGATAATGTTCCAGGAGCGCCCGGCATAGGTATAAAGACAGCAGCTCAACTAATAAATGAATTTGGAAATCTTGAAAAATTATTAGAAAAGTGTGGAGATATTAAACAAGAAAAAAGAAGAGATAATATTAAAAATAACATTGAGCAAATAAGAATAAGCAAAGAGCTAGTAACTTTAAAGAAAGATGTTAAAGATGTCCCATTACTTGCAGATCTAAAAAATAATAATTTAGCAATTGAGAAATTAGTACCATTTCTAGAAGATCTTGAATTGAAGAAAT
>CABZLP010000035.1 GCA_902526565.1 uncultured Pelagibacteraceae bacterium
CATTTGGCGTATTGCCTCCAATTGCTAAACTTTCTGCAGATCAGGCGATGTATCATTTTCTATCAGGTTATACTGCAAAAGTTGCAGGCACTGAAATTGGTCTTTCAAACGAGCCTCAGGCAACATTTTCAACATGTTTTGGTGCACCGTTCATGCCAAGAAATCCAATAGAATACGGAAACTTACTTAAAAAAAAGATATCAGATCATAAGGTTGATTGTTGGCTTGTAAATACAGGTTGGTCTGGAGGTGTTTATGGAGTTGGTAAAAGAATATCGATTAAAAATACTAGAGCATTACTCAATGCTGCGCTCTCAGGCAAACTAGCTAACGCTGAAATGAGAAAGGATCCAAATTTTGGCTTCTCAGTCCCAATTAAGGTTGATGGAATTAATGAACAAATATTAGATCCCAAGAAAACATGGCAAAGTGAGCCTGAATATGATGCACAGGCAAAAAAGCTAGTACAAATGTTTATTAGTAATTTTACTAAGTTTGAATCTGACGTTGAAGAGAATATTAAAACTTCAGGACCTATTGCCAATTAGGATTTATTTACCCTCGCGATATCTTCTGTATAACTAAGACTAGCAATATAGTAACAAATAATTGCTAAAATTGATGTTAGTCCAATTGAAATTAAAGAAAGTGTATATGGAGACGAAAAGTCATTAAATACATAATCAACAAGATAACCAGTAAAAAAACTACCAACTCCCATTCCAATAATGTTTACTCCTAGTATCCATACTGCAACCATTGTTGATCTCACTTTGACTGGAGTTAATTCCTGCACTGAAGCAAAAACTGGACCATAAAAAAAAGTGACATTAAATGAAACGAAGAATAATGTTAAATAAAAAAAGTTAGTATCAGGACTTATAAATCTGTAGCTTATTGTTAAAGGTGTTAAAAGCAAATAAGATATAACTAAAAAGGTCATTACACCACCTTTGAAGTAATGACTTAAACGATCAGACAAAACACCACCAAGGACTGCACCGACGGTACCGCCTAATATAAAAAAAATGCCAAATAAAAAATTATACGCACTAGCAGTAAAACCTCTTTCATTTACAGCCCATAAAACCTCAAAGTTACCGGCGCCTAATGGAATATGGAGAAAAATACTGCCAATAATTGCAAATGTTAAACATTTAGAATTATAGAGAGCATGTTTTGTCATATTTACAATTTCTCGAATACTTGCTGATTTATTATCTTCATCAAAAGATACGTCTAATTGCCCACGCTTCGGTTCCAAAAGAAAATATGTTACTACGCCAAGCCCCATTCCAATCAAACCTAGTGTGATAAATACTGCACGCCATCCAAAAACTGGTCCAAAAAAAGCTGCTATCAACATTCCAAATCCGACACCTAAAGGTATACCTAAGTAATAAATTGCAGATGCCGTTCCTCTTTTATTTTGGTTAAAAAGATCAGATAGCATTGATATCGCATTGGGGGTTAATGCAGACTCTCCAACGCCAATTAATGCTCTAGCAACAATTAAGTGTGAAAAATTTTTAGCGACACCGGTGAGAGCGGTCATTAAACTCCACAAAAATACTCCTGCGGCAGCAATTTTCATCCTACTAAATTTATCTCCAAGCACACCCATTAATATACCAAATACTGAATAGAAAAAGAGGAAGTAAACACCTGTCAGCAGTCCCCATTGTACATTTGTAAGATTAAACTCAGACTTTATTTGAGGAGCAAAAGCTATAAGTAGATTTCTATCTACAAAATTAAAAATATTTAAAAGTAAAAAAAAAGCTAAATAAATATAGGAATAGTTTGCCTTCATCCATTATGATCGATTGTAGTCATCTTCATATCTTTCTATATCGTCTTCACCAAAATATGACCCCGTTTGAATTTCAATAATATTTAATTTCATATCTAACTTATTTTCTAAACGGTGCTTAGAATTAACAGGAATAAATATTGAATCATTTATCTTTAATTCTGTTATTTTATCGTCAATGGTAACCAAAGCCTCTCCACTGATCACGGTCCAAACTTCGGATCTTTTAGTGTGTGATTGATAACTCAATCGTGACTTAGGATTAACCTCTATCTCTTTGACCTTGTGGTTATCGCTATCATCTAAAACTCGATACCATCCCCACGGACGATATTCAATTGGTCCTTTCCAATTTTTTAATATCCAACTTGACGAGTTTTTTTTAAAATCTCCACCAACTCCAAACTCGAAACTTACTCTTTTATTATTCACAAATTTTTCCATTTCAGGAATATTAGCTTGATTTCTGTCGCCACCATTTGCAAAAATTATTTTATCATCTGGATACATATCTAAAACTTTTTGAATCGCATTTGACGCAGATTGATGCTCATCATCCTCAAATTCAATGCTAGCATCAACTACCGCTAAATTAGAAACAATTTCTATTCTTTCTTGAATGGGAAGAAACGCACTACCTTTTTTTTGCATCAACCAATTATCTGAGTTAACACCAACTATTAGCTTATTTCCTAATTTTTTTGCATCCTTGAAGTATGCAATATGTCCACTATGAATAGGATCAAATCCGCCTGTGACAAGTATAATGATTTCAGTCATTAATGCGCATCACTCCAATTATCAGCATTATTACTATCAACAGAAAGTGGTACCGAAAGATCAAACTTTGGCTTTAGCGCATTTTCCATTTCAGCCACAATTATTTTTCTAAATTTTTTAAGTTTATCATTCTTGATTTCAAAAATTAGCTCATCGTGAACTTGAAGCAGCATCTTGCATTGATTAGTAGATTTTATTTTATCATTAATTTTTATCATAGCTAACTTTATTATATCTGCCGCAGTCCCCTGAATTGGAGCATTTATAGCAGCTCTTTCTTGAAATGATCTTAAAGCAAAATTTTTATCTTTTATTCGTGGAAAAAAGCACTTTCGCCCACATAGTGTTTCAACATAACCATTTTTTCTACAAAGCTCTTTTGTATTTTCCATATATTCTTTTATTCCAGAAAACTTATTAAAATATTCTTTAATAAAATCACTTGCTTCGTAGTTTGATATAGATAACTGTTTTGCCAGTCCAAATGCAGAGATCCCATAAATTATACCAAAATTAACAGCTTTTGCCTTTCTGCGTAAATCTTTAGTGACATCTTTTTGTTTGACATTAAAAATCTCTGACGCAGTTAATTGATGTATGTCCTCATTATTATTAAAAGCATCTTTTAGTTGAGATACGTCAGCCATATGAGCTAAAACTCTTAATTCTATTTGGCTGTAGTCTGCTGCAAAGATTGTTTGGTCTTTATCGGGAATAAACGCTTTGCGAATTGATCTACCTTCTTCTGTTCTGATTGGAATATTTTGTAAGTTTGGGTCAGAGGAGGCAAGTCTACCTGTGCTAGTAGATGCCATTGCATATGAGGTATGTATTCTTCCTGTAGATTTAATAATATGTGCTTGTAAGGCCTCTGTATAGGTATTCTTTAGCTTAGATAGCTGTCTCCATTCAATAATAGTTTCAGCAACTTTATTACCACCGTAGGCAAGATCTTCAAGTACGTCTATTCCTGTAGATTTTTCTCCTGTTCTTGTTTTTTTTGGTGGTTTAAGTTTGAGTTTATCAAATAATACCTCTGACAGCTGCTTTGGTGATGCAATATTAAACTCGGTACCAGTATCCTTGTATATCTTACTCTCTAATTTTAATATTCTCTTTGAAAAATCTATTGATAGCTTTTTTAGGTATTCTTTATCAACTTTTATGCCATTGAATTCCATAGTTTGAATGCAATCAATTAGGGGCTTCTCAATATTAGAATAGATATAATTATTTTTTTCATGGTTTATTCTTTTTTTAAAAAATAAGTAAAGTTTATAAGTAATGTCAGCATCCTCGGCCGCATACTTTAACGCACTATTTAAATCAACTTGATCAAATGTGATCTGAGATTTTCCACTTCCTACAACTTCTTTGTATTTTATAGTTTCTTTATTGAGATGTATCTTTGCAAGATCGTCCATACCATGACGATTGATCCCCGCATCTGAAATAAATGACATTAACATTGTATCATCATATCCAATAACGTCTACGCCATATTTTTTTAAAATGGCATTATCATATTTTATATTGTGTCCGATTTTGATAATTGATGAGTCTTCCATTATGGGCTTAAATATTTTAAAGAACTCTTCTATTTTAATTTGCTTTAATATTATTTGATTAAGCTCATCAGTGTGTTGGAATGGAATATAGTAAGAGGTTTCAAGGCCATAACAAATTGATATACCAATAAGATTGGCTTCTAATATATTTAAAGAGTCAGTTTCTACATCATAAACAAAATGACCTGTATC
>CABZLP010000036.1 GCA_902526565.1 uncultured Pelagibacteraceae bacterium
TCATATTTTCTTTATTTAACTGAGATTTTTCATAAAATATAAACTCCTGCTGAAGATACTCTTCTTTAGTTACAGAGATACTAAATTCGTTTAGTTTTTCATTTTGAAGTTTCTCTCTTATTAAATCCTCAACTACAGTATTTGTAAGTTGATTATTATTCTCAGGTGTAATTTCAATACCAGATAATATTGCATTCATTTTTAACCTTTGCAAAATATCGTAAGATGTAATCAATTGATCATTCACAAGAACTGCAATCCTATGGTCATTTAAGGTTAGTGAATAGCTCTTAAAAGTAAGTAAAGTTAAAATGAAGGTTGCAATAAATATTTTAAATACTTTATACATATCGGATATTAAATTCTAGGACCAAAAACTATGTCTTTACCATATTGGTTTGTTGAGCCAAATGGCTTTAAGACAATTGTAAAGCTTACGCCATCACTTTCTTCGATGTCTCTATCTTTTGTTAAATCTCTATAATAGTTAAAATCGATTCCTAAGCAGTCATTTTCATACAAAATGCCGTATTGATAGCCAATATTTTTGTTTATATCTAAGTCTTTGGTTCCAGTAAATTTTAAAAATAAATTCTTTTCAAAATTATATTTTCCTCCTACAGCTATTTGTTCTAAGGGTATGCCATAATCACCAGATGAATAATCATAATTTATTGCAAATCTTAAATTTCCAAATTCATTATAAGAGTTCGCACTTAAAGATCTTGTTTTTAAATCTTCTCTATCAACTATAATTGATGTGTCTATATAATTATTTGAGTTAGCAGTTATATTAGAATTCACAAAGTAATGAGTAATTTCCTTTGATGTATCAGAGTTATCTTTGTTAAATCGGTAACTTTGTCCTATAGTTGTTTTTAGACTAGCTGCATTTTTCGAATTGATGAGCCACTCTATACCATAATTAATTCTCGGACCACTCTCCCACTCAGTTATTGAAGTGGCTCTATTTGAAGAAAATAAATTACTATTTGTGACAGTTTGTTTAGAAGTATAATTATTAAAAGGAGCTAAAATAGGCATAATTATTGGTGTAAGCAATTGATTTGCTGATGAAGTAGCCTTTAATAATGGAAAAGAAATTTTTGAACTTACCTGGGGATAAATTCTAATATTATTTGAATCCTTTTTTGATTTTTCATCAATTGAAATGGATGTAATTCTAAAGCTAGCCTCATTATATGTAATTAACCCAAGATTATTATTTACTTTCTGATTGTTCCAATCTAATTGAGACGAAACTTGAGAAATATATGACTCATTTAAATCCTTCCTTATTGATAGATTGTTATTAAGAGACACATTTCCATCATACAAATTATTTTCAATATTTTTTATGTTGTATTTAATATTAGGATATAAATACTCCCATTGTTCATCTTGCGTAGTTAGATGTTTGTACCCAATTGTTTGAAATGAAAAATACGTATCACCAACTTCTCTTTCAAAATCAATACCTGATTTTAGTACAGTAAGATTATTTATTTTATTTTTTCGCATATAAGTATCATTATTAGTAGTTTTTAAATATGCATTTAACTTTCCATAATTATTAAAAATTGTACTGTCCAAAAATAAGTGATTACTAGTGCCACTATTGTCATCATTGTCGTCTATGCTAGCGTCTAACTCCAATCTTGCGAATTCGTTTAATTGCCTATAATTAAGGCTATAAAAATTATTGCTTGAGGATTGCACAGTTGGGGTGAAAGTAAGGTCTAAGTTGCTTTTAATGTTTACAAAAAATGGTATTGAAAAAGTATCACCTAATTGATCATCTGTTTGTATTGTAGGCATCAGGAAGCCTGACCTCTTATTTACAGATGGATCTGGATGAGAGAAGTAAGGCAAGTAAAATACAGGAACATTAAATAACTGAATTTGAGCGTGATCATAGTGAATAGTTTTAGTCTTAGTGTTATGATAAACTTTTTTTGATTTAATTTTCCACCCAGGACAGTTCTTTATTAAGTATTCACTTTCTTTGCATGGTGTAAACTCAGTATCATACAATACACTTATTTCTCCATCTTTTATGTATCTTGAGCCTACGACTCTTGAGCCATCAATAAGTCTTGATTTTACTTTGATGCCATCTATTTTTTCAAGATCATTAATTGATGAAACTTTCTCAAAAAAAAAGGTATTTTTCGACTCGTCGTTTAATATAACATCGCCTTCAGCATCTAATTTACCTTCCTTTTTATGGTATGTGATTTTATTTGACTTAATTTTTATATTATTTTCATTTACTACTATTGCATTGCCGTAAGCATTTATACT
The DNA here is from genome assembly GCA_902526565.1 of uncultured Pelagibacteraceae bacterium. GTDB lineage: Bacteria > Pseudomonadota > Alphaproteobacteria > Pelagibacterales > AG-422-B15 > CACNXQ01. The sequence goes on from CABZLP010000036.1 coordinate 2,305, forward strand.
TTGATTAGTTTCGTTTATTTCAATTTCGTCAGCAAAAATATTTAATTGTTGTTCAGCATTTGTTTTTCCATGATAAAATAGATAGATCAATAATGATAAAATAAGTATGAATGGTGTAATAATTTTGAATGGTAAGAACATTATATTATTTTTTTTCTCCTAAGCTCTGCGTATTGACTAATTGTTGAAGCTATAAAGAAAATAATAATTGGCATGCTGAAATTCGCTATTACCGGATGTAATTGAGACGTTGAGCCTAAAGCATTAAGTAGATTAGATATAAAATATATGAAAAAAATTACAATTAAAGAACTTACTATGGTATTAGCAAATTTATCATTTGGTTTTACACTTTGAACTATCGAAAAAGCTAAAAAAACCAGCGATGATATTAAAAATGGCAAGCAAATAAGTGAGTACAAGTGCATCTTAAAATCAATTGCAGAGTAGCCAAGTTCTTCTAGGAAACTAATAAATGTCAATAAACGCCATATTGATATACTTGAGGGAGATGAAAGGCTATCGGAGATATCTTCTGGCTTAATATTTGTTGCATACTTATAATCAATTTTGTAACTTGACTCTTCATATTTTGGAGATATCTGAATTTCAGACATTTCCCAAAAGCCATCTTTGAGTCTTGCTTTTTTTCCATCAATTCTTCCACTAAATGATCCTTTGTCATTATATTCTAGTAACATAAAGTTATATAAAGTGTTGCCCTGATCCTCCGTTTTTTTAGCGTATAATACACTGTTCAAGCCATTCTCGTGATTATCCTGCTTAAGCCATAATCCATTTTTGGTAATTGATGCAAATTTATCTACTCGATCAATATACTCATATTTTAAACTACTATACCTGTCATCGAAGAGAGAAATTACAGGGTTAATTAATGTTATAAAGAGAATCCCAATAATAAAATAAAGAATAATTGGAGGAAGAATAGTTTTTAAATTAGATATTCCCATGCCACTGATTACAATTGACTCTGAATTTCTAATTAAAATCAAGAAAGCAAGAATTGATCCAAAGAAAGAAGTGATAGGCAAAGTATAAATAATTAAATTAGGGAAATTAAAAATCGTCAATTGTAGAATTATTCTGAAAGGCACTTCCTTACCAGCTGATTTTCTAAATTGTTCAACAAAATCACCAATAAAAATAATTGTGCCTAATATTAGGAATGTAATAAGGAACGAGTATAAAAATTTTTTAAATATGTAATAATTTATTTTATTAAGCATTTTTTTTGTTAAAATTATATAAAAATTTGTCATTTAGATTAATTGAGACAACCGTTACTAAGGCAAGTGGAAATAAATAATTAAATATAACTAAGCTACTATTTGTTATTAATAGATTTGATAGTGTTATCTGAAGTATTTGTATAATAAAAGCAATAATTGAGACGGTGATAATTGGGTATATCCAGCTATCATCAGGCCTTTTTGAAAATCTGACCATCAATAGAGGTAACAATGCATAGAAAAATATATAAAGTGGATTTATAATTCTAGAATGTAGCTGTGCAAATTGCTCTTTTTCATATTTTGTATAAATATCTGAACTCTTTTTTTTTAAGTTACTAAGTATTTCAATGGTTGATAACTCGTCTGCATATATGTGAGATATTTCCTTTACTCCAAAAGGCATTAGGTCTAAATCATATGTGTCAAACGCTACTTCTGATAATCTATTTTCATTCTTATTGTATGTTTGGATAGTGCCATTAAATAATTTTATAAATTTTCTATTGTTGATAGATATAAATTTCCCTTTTTCCGCTATATATGTTTGAGGAACAGCATTACTTTGGTCATGAATCAAAAGTCCAAATATGTCATTGTCTTTTTTCTTTTGTACGAAGATTGTTAAATTTTTTGATGGTGAAATG
>CABZLP010000037.1 GCA_902526565.1 uncultured Pelagibacteraceae bacterium
CTTGAGGAACTGAATCAGGCTGCATTAGTTAGATGTGATGAAGCAACTTATTTATTTAACTTTATATCAATTGCAGAATCTAACTTGATTTTGATGACTTTTCTCTTATTTATAAATATATATTTTTTGGTAAAAAAGTGATGAACGCAAAAAGAAAAATTTTAGAGAAAATTGTAAGAGTTGATCAAGCTGGTGAGGTAGGCGCTCAACAAATTTATGAAGGCCAAAAGTTGGTATTCAAGACTTTAAAAAACAAAGAAGACTACAATCAAATTTCACGAATGGCTGATGAAGAAAAAGAGCATCTTGACTACTTTAATGAACTTGCAAAAAAAGAATCTATAAAACCTACTAAATTATCAAACTTATTTGGCGTTGGTGCTTTTGCAATGGGCATTGGTACTGCTCTCTTGGGTCGAAAAGCTGCTTATGTTTGTACAGAGGCGGTAGAAGAAGTTATTGAAGCCCATTATCAAAAACAGATAGATGAGCTAGACGGTATTCACGATGATGTAAGAGAAAAAATAATTAAATTCCAAGCAGATGAAGTAGACCATAAAAATACTGCTATTAATGAGGGGTCTCAACAAACATTTGGCTATAGCATTTTGAGAAAAACAATTAACGAAACGACCAGGCTTGCAATCTTTATGGCAGAGAGATACTAGTTATTTTTCTAGTTGTATATCCCAGTATAGAAAATCCATCCAACTCTCATGAAGAAAATTTGGTGGGAATGATCTTCCACATTTGTCTAAATCAGCTATTGTTGGAGTCTTCGGATAATTTTTCGGCTTCATACCCGAGTGTTTGAGAAGTTTGCCACCTTTTTTTACATTACATATTGAACATGCAGTTACAATATTTTCCCATGTTGTTTCTCCCCCGTGTGCTCTAGGTAGTAAATGGTCAAATGTTAAATCTTTTTTTGAACCACAGTATTGGCAACTAAACTTGTCTCTTAAAAAGACATTGAATCTTGAGAAAATAGGATTTCGAGTTGGCTTAATATAAGTCTTTAAACTTATGACGCTTGGTAAAAACATCTGGAAGCTTGGACTACTAATTTCACGGGTGTAATTAGAAACAATATTTACTCTTCCTAAAATTACTGCCTTTACGCTATCTTGCCAGCACCACAAGGAGAGAGGATAGTGACTTAATGGACGAAAGTCAGAATTCAATACTAGAGCAGGACATTTTTCTAATGGTACACGAACAGTCATACAAATATAATATATGCATATGCACCTAAAATTCAAAAAATATTTTGTATGATATTAATTTAAAAATTTTTCAGTTACAAAATCTATAGCAATTGAAAGTCCGTCTTGGGCAATTGAATGTGCGGTATTTGGTGAAATGTGTGCTTTTACATCTAAGCCTAACCCATTTAATTTTTTTTCAGCTTCAATTGTATCTTGATAAGGTACCATTGGGTCAGCATCACCATGTATAAGGTAAATGGGAGGCTTAGACTTTAACTCTTTATCCAATAGTTCTGGTGCAATTAATCTTCCTGAAAATCCTACAATTGCCCTTATTGGTTTTAATCTCCTAAGACCAACATGAAGGCTCATCATAGTTCCCTGGCTGAACCCAACCAAGGCTAAATCTTGATCAGTTAGATTGTAATGCTCAAGTTGCTCATCAATAAACTTATTAAGAGTATCGGCAGCAGTTAAAACACCTTTCCAAATTGTAGCAGGATCTCCTGATTGAAACTCAAACCACTGATAACCCATTGGATTCATGCCACATTTGTCTGGTGCATTAGGAGATAAAAAAACTGCATCTGGAAGCGTTGGCTGAAAATAATTGGCTAAGCTAATTAAATCATTTCCATCTGCACCATATCCATGACAAAAAATTACGATTTTTTTTGGGTTCTGTGAATTAACTGCTTCAATAACGGGGCCATGAAGAATTGACACTAGGAAACTCTTTTCTCAACAATACCAACAATATCGCTCATGATATCTTTGAGCTGATAGTTTTTTGGCGTGTATACTGCCTCTACTCCATTGTTGATTAATAGTTTTTCATCTTCAGGCGGAATGATACCTCCAACGATTACTGGTATGTCGTCTATTTTGTTTTTTTTCATTTCATTTATAATTTCCCCAACAAGTTGAACGTGTGACCCAGAAAGAATGGAAAGACCGATAATATGAACATCTTCTTCAACTGATGACTTAACTATTTGTTCAGGTGTCAGTCTTATTCCCTCGTATAAAACATCCATGCCACAATCACTAGCACTAACAGCTATTTGTTCAGCGCCACTTGAGTGACCATCGAGACCTGGCTTGCCTACAAGGAACTTAATACGTCTGCCTATTTTATCTGATATATTTTCAACTCTTTTTCTAATTGCACTATAATCATCATTGTTAGTTGGCTGAATATTGCTTATGCCTGTTGGTGCTTTAAATTCTCCAAAAACATCTCTTAATACGGCTGACCATTCGCCTGTTGTAACTCCAGCTTTGGCAGCGGCTATAGATGGTTCCATCAAATTGCTTCCATTATTTGCTGCATCAATCAAATCTTTTAATGCTTTATCTACAATCCCTTGGTCTCTATTTTTTCTCCATTGTTGAATAGCATTCACTTGTTCACTTTCAATTTTGGGATCTATTGTCTCTATTCCTCCATCAGAAGAAGTTAGAGGTGACTCTTCAGTTTCTACAAAGTCATTCACACCAACAACAATTTGTTCTTTGCTATTTATTTTTCTTAATCGTTCTTTTTGCGAGTTAACAAGTTCTTGTTTCAAATAACCACTTTCAACTGCTTTAACAGCGCCTCCTATAGATAATATATGATTAAATTCCTCATACGCTGCTTCTTCAAGCGCTTTGACTTTTTCATCTATAACTTTTGAGCCGTTAAATATATCTTCAAAATGAAGTAAATCAGTTTCAAAAGCAACAATTTGCTGGAGCCTTAGAGACCATTGCTGATCCCACGGCCTTGGTAAGCCCATTGCTTCATTCCATGCAGGTAATTGCACAGCCCTGGCTCTTGCATCTTTTGACAAAACAACCCCGAGCATTTCAATCAAAATTCTATAAACATTATTTTCAGGTTGCTGCTCCGTTAACCCAAGACTATTTACTTGCATGCCATATCTAAATCTTCTATTTTTCGCGTCTTTCACTTTATATCGTTCTTTCGTAATTCGATCCCATAAAGAAACAAACGCTCTCATCTTACACATTTCAGTGATAAACTTGATTCCAGAATTAACAAAAAAACTTATTCTACCAACAACATTCTCAAATTCTTCCTCTGTTAATGTTTTTGAAGACTGCACTTTATCAAGATATGCCACTGCAATTGAAAGTCCGAAAGCAAGTTCCTGTTCAGGTGTTGCTCCAACTTCAACTAGGTGATAAGGGCAAACATTAATTGGATTCCAATTAGGCATTTCTTTGAATGTAAAAGTAATTACATCTGAAATAATTCTTAAGCTAGGGTCTGGAGGTAAAATGTAAGTTCCTCTCGATAAATATTCTTTTAGGACATCATTTTGAGTTGTACCTCTAAGACTGCTTCGGTCAATACCTTGTTCATCAGCTACTGCGATATACAAACTAAGCAGCCACGCCGCAGTCGCATTGATGGTCATTGAAGTGTTCATTTTATCTAAAGGAATTTGATTGAACAAAGACCTCATATCTCCGATGTGAGAAATTGGAACTCCTACCTTACCTACTTCACCTTTTGATAGTATGTGATCGCTATCGTAGCCAGTTTGAGTTGGCAGGTCAAAAGCCACTGATATACCGGTTTGACCCTTTGAAAGGTTCTTAAGATACAGTTCATTTGACTTTTTGGCAGACGAATGTCCTGCATAAGTTCGTATAAGCCAAGGTTTATCCATTGTTTTTTA
>CABZLP010000038.1 GCA_902526565.1 uncultured Pelagibacteraceae bacterium
AGTGATGAATACTGATATTTGTTTCATTTTCTTGATTTATATTAACTAGCTTGAGTTTTGTAGTTAAACATTTATAATCAACTTGACTACATTTTAAAGTAATATATTTTTTTAGCATGAAAAAAAAATCAGATTTTAAAGTTCTACTTGTATATCCAAACCTTCCACTAATGTTAGTGCCACCTTTATCTATGGCTATATTTACAAGCGTATTAAAAACTGAGGGTTATGATGTTGAGCTTTTTGATACTACCTCCTATGTCCCTGAGGAAGTAAACTCAAGTCCACAAAATAGAACCATTTATTTACAGGCTAGAGATTTTAGTGATGAGGATGATCTTGGCGTTTCAATAAAAACTTCTTTGATCCCTGATTATGTAAAAAAAGTAAAGGAGTATAAACCAGACTTAATTATATATTCTGTCGTGGAAGATCCGTTTCCGAAGGCTTTATCAATGATGCAAGCAGTGGAAAAAATTGATCATAAGTTCATTTCATTAGTTGGAGGAGTATTACCCACCGCAGACCCATTATACGTATTAAGTCATAAAGAAATTAATTTTATTTCAAAAGGTGAAGGTGAACAAACAATAATCGATGTAGCTGAAGCTATTAGAAAAAATAAACCTCTAAAAAATATTCGAGGGACATATTTTAAGGATGAAGCTGGTGAAATTCATAAAGGTGATCCGCAAGAATTAACGGATGTTAATAAGTATATGCCTGACTATTCTTTATTTGATGAAAAAAGATTTTATAGACCAATGGGTGGAAGAATATTTAAGACAATTCCAATCGAGACATATAGAGGTTGTCCATATAAATGTACTTTTTGTAACTCTCCGATGCATAACACAATTGTAAAAGAAGATGGCATTGCTAAAGATTTTTTAAGAAGAAAGACAATACAGAACGTTCATAATGAGATAAGTGAGTTAGTCAGGCTATATAATCCCTCGTTTTTATATTTTGTAGATGACAGTTTTTTAGCTAGACCAAAAAAAGAAATATTTGAATTTTGTGATATGTATGAGGAATTCAAGATACCTTTTTGGTTTAATACAAGACCTGAAAATTGCAAAACAGACATAATGAAAAGATTAAAAGAGGTAGGAAGCTATCGTATTTCTTTTGGAGTTGAATGTGGAAATGAGAGCTTTAGAAATAAAATTCTGTTAAGAAAGCCTTCGAACGCTGACATCATTAAGTCATTTAATAACATTGCGGACAGTGGCATAGCATTTAGTGTTAACCTGATCATTGGATTCCCCGGTGAAACTAGAGATCTTGTGATGGAAACAGTGGAATTAGTCAGGCAAATAAAAGGGTATGATACAATTACAGTCAGCATATTTACCCCATACAGGGGAACAGTTCTAAGGAATGTAGCAGTAAAAAATAATTGGTTAAACAAAGATCATGTTACTATTCATACAACTTCATCTTCAGTATTAAACATGCCAGAACCATACCTTAATTCAAATCAAATTAATGGGTTGATGAGAACAATACCACTTTACGTTTTTTTTCCAAAATCTGAGTGGCCTAATATTCAATTAGCTGAGAACGAGGATGATAAAGGTAATGAAATTTATTCTTATTATTCGGATATATATAAACGCGAGTTTCTAAAAGATACTCAGGATGATGTAAAGGAATATGAGTATGTTTCTGGAACAGGCTGCAAATCAAATCCGAAAGATAGCTTCAAGTTTGTGCAAAAGAAGCCAGTTGAATTAAGTAATTACGAAATTGAAATGCTAACTATTCAATCTTAATAACTTTTCGACTTGCTTTAAATCGTTCATCGTATCGACACTTTTAACGTACCTCTTAATCTCAACCATATGAACCTTATAGCCATTTTCAAGAACCCTATTCATATCAATGGACTCGGTTTTTTCAAGATATGAGGGCTTCATTTTTAAGAACTTGATAAGAAAATCTCTATTGAACGGTATAACGCAGACCTGTTTAAATACCTTTTTTGAAAACGATATCCAGGGTGATGGTATTGGGCATCTGGAAAAATATAGTGCGTGATTAAATTTATCTACAACTACTTTTGGCTCATTTTGATCAATAAATTCCTTTTTATCCCTAATTTTTGTCATTAAATTTACTACATTAACATTTCTGTACTTTTCAAATGGTTTTAAAGCAGAATTTATCATTGATGGTTCAATCATCGGCTCATCGCCCTGTATCATTAAAACAGTATTAAATTTTACATTTAATTTTCTTTCTATTTTTAATAATGCCTCAGCAGTTCTTTCAGTGCACCGTTCATGAGTTTTTTTTGTATAAACAGCATTGCCACCTATTTTTAATATGTGCGAATAGATCTCTTCGTCACAAGTTGCGACATATACTTTATCAACTTTTTTTGATTTCATTGTATTTCTGTATACTCGTTCAATCATAGGCACTCCTAGAATTTTTTTCATTGGTTTTCCAAAAAATCTAGTAGAGCCCATTCTGGCGGGAATAATTGCTATTGTTTTCATAATGGTTTTAAGTTTTTTTTCGTATTTTTTCTAATTTATCTCTACAAGTCTGACCTAGCAGATATGTATCCCAGCTTAATGCTATAAAATTATACCCTTTTTTTATTTTGGCTATAACTTGATCTTGCTTTGGATCAGTTACATGATAACCAAAGAGCTTTTTACTTTTATTCATCAGCGTCTCATATTTGTTTATAGCTTTTTGAACTTCCTTATCTTGAAACTTTCCTGCTTTTCCCATTGATGCAGATAGATCGTAAGGACCTATGATCATTCCTGTTACTTTTTTTATTTTTAATATTTCTTCTAGGTTTTGAATTGCATCTATATGCTCTATTTGAAGTATAAGATGTGTATCTTTATTAACCTTTTTTAAATAATCTTGAAAACCAAAACCATACTTTTGTGCTCTGGATAAACTATTAACACCCCTAGCCCCAACAGGAGGGTAAAAAGTATTATTAACTGCCTCTATGGCGTCTTTCTTAGTTTTGATTAAAGGCACAATAATTCCAGATGCACCTGAATCAAGGACTCTTTTAATTATTAATTCATCATTAGATCCTACGCGCACATAAGCTTTTAAATTTTTAGATTGAATTGCAATTATAAGTTTTTGAACACCTTCGTAATCTATCATAGTGTGCTCTAAATCAATACACAACCAATCAAAACCGGACTCGGCCATGACCTCAACAATAGGCAAACTATCTGATGTTATCCATGAACCAAGTGTGTAATTAGTCATTTTTATTAATTCTCTTTTTCTTGTTACAAATTTATTCAAGGGATTCTAGATTCTTATATCAGTAACAATAGTTAATTTTCCCTCATAATCACTAATAAATTTTTGTACAATAGTATTTTTGTGCTTTTCTTCTATTATTTTTTTTAAAATATCCATTTTTTTATTTCCTTTTATTATCAGTACAGTATTAGGTATTTTTTTTATAGCATCATAGCAAAATGAGATTCTAGAAAATGCCTCATGCTTATTTTTTATGACTATTAACGGGTATTGCTTTGCTAAAATTTCATGCTTATCAAAAATAGAAGCAATATGTCCATCATATCCTACTCCAAGAAATGAAATTTCAAATAAAAAATTATCCTTTCGTGATTTAATGATTTCATTAAGTAGTGTTTCAGGAGTACTTATTAGAAAGTTTTTCGGTAGAAAGTAAAAATTTGGCTTGAAATCTAAATAAGGCAGTAGCTTTTTCGTGTATATTTTGGCATTTGATAGATCCGACGAAATTCTTACTAATCTTTCATCAGATAAAGTAATTGAAACTTTTCTTAAATCAGGATTATTTTTTTTTATTTCATCTAA
>CABZLP010000039.1 GCA_902526565.1 uncultured Pelagibacteraceae bacterium
ACGAAAAAAGATTATCACATTGCAGGTTCAGATTGTTCTGGAATAGTTTGGAAAGTTGGCTCTGGAGTTAAAAAGTGGAAAGTTGGTGATGAAGTAATCATCCATGGAATGCAATGGGATCACGAAGATGCTGAGGTTAATGGTGGTGAACCAATGGTTTCAAAAACAAATAAGGTGTTTGGTTACGAAACTGCTGACGGAACCTTTGCACAATTTACATCTGTTCAAGCTCATCAAGTCTTACGTAAACCACCAAATCTCTCTTGGGAAGAAAGTGGCTGTTACATGTTAACGCTTGCTACAGCGTATAGAATGCTTTTTGGTCATGCGCCCAATGAATTAAAACCTGGCGATTTTGTTTTAATATGGGGAGCCTCAGGTGGTCTTGGAAGTATGGCGGTTCAACTTGCAAAGATTGTTGGAGCCAAGCCTATTGGTATTGTCTCAGACAACTCAAAAATAGATTATGTAAAAAGTCTAGGAGCTGTGGGAGTATTAAACAGAAAAGACTTCAACTGTTGGGGTGAACACCCAGATATTGATGATGCTGAAACATATGGAAACTATATGAAAGAAGTTAGAAAATTTGGTAAAGCATTATGGGAGTTCACAGGAAAAGGAAACAACGTGGATATGGTTTTTGAACATCCAGGAGAAACAACAGTTCCTGTATCTTGCTTTGTTGTAAAGCCTGGTGGAATGGTTGTTATTTGTGCGGGTACAACAGGCTACAATTTAACTTTAGATGCAAGATATCTATGGATGCAAAGTAAAAGGCTTCAGGGCTCACACTTTGGAAATTCAAAGCAAGCTAACGCAGCAAACGAGCTTGTCATTGATGGCACTTTAGATCCTTGTATGTCTGAATTATTTGCATGGAAAAATATTCCTGATGCACATGAAAAAATGCTCAATAACGAACATAAAGGTGGCAACATGTCTGTTCTTGTCGGTGCGGCAAAAGAAGGTCAAAAGTCTCTCAACTAATTATAACACTATGAACCAATTAATTTTAAAATGCCAAAAAGCTCTTATTACTGTCGATAAATATTATGATGCTGCTTTACAGCATGTTAGAGGTGAACTTATCGTTGATGGTAAATTATCAAGAGACAATCTTGATAAAGAGCAGCATGCGGCTCATGGACTTTCGTGGATTGCAGCTTACAGAGCAACTCTAAAGGAAATGGTGAGCTGGGCAGAAAATTTAGATAAGGACTCTGCTTTTAATGAGACGGAGCAACTTATGCTTCAGATCATATTTTCAGAATATTGTGCGCAGATAAAATCGGGTATTCCAATGTCACAACTCGAGTATGTAAGGCCACAAGACCTGGGTCTTAAAAATGGTTTATTTCAGGAGAACGGCACTGAGGAATTTAACGACTTAATTCTCAATGGTAACGGTACTGATGACAGAATGAAGCTTGCACAGTTATTAAAGGATGGATTTAGCAGCAAAAACTTTGGAAACAGTAATCTTGATGAGACTACATCTATTATCAGAGATCAGTTTAGAAAATTTGTTGAGGATGATGTCACACCACATGCTCACGAATGGCATTTAAAAGATGATTTAATACCAATGCAAATCATTGAGAAGATGTCTGAGATGGGAGTTTTTGGTCTCACGATCCCTGAGGAATATGGTGGTTTAGGAATGTCCCGTTTTGTAGACTGTGTTGTGACTGAAGAGCTCGCTCGAGGCTATATTGGCATTGGATCATTGGGAACACGAGGTGATATTGCTGCTGAATTATTAATAACAGGCGGAACTGAAGATCAAAAATTAAAATTTCTTCCTAAAATTGCTTCAGGTGAAACTTTGCCATGTGCAGTACTCACAGAACCTCATTCAGGTTCTGATATGGGTTCTTTCAAAACAAGAGCAGTGGCAAATGGTGAACATTACACAATTACTGGAAATAAAACTTGGGTAACACATGGCGCGCGCAGTGATGTGATGATGCTCCTTGCTAGAACTAATCCTGACGAAAAGGGTTACAAAGGTTTGTCGATGTTTTTAGCAGAAAAACAAAGGGGCGACGATGACAATATGTTTCCTGATGATGGTATTAGTGGTGGGGAAATTGAGGTCTTGGGTTACAGAGGAATGAAAGAGTACGAAATGGCATTTGATGGATTCAAAGTTAAGAAAGAAAATCTATTAGGTGAAGAAGAAGGTAATGGATTTAAACAGATGATGGAAACTTTTGAGTCAGCAAGAATTCAAACTGCAGCAAGAGCTTTGGGTGTTGCGCAATCGGCATTTGAAACATCCATGCAATACGCTATTGATAGATTGAATGTTACTGGACAATCTCTGTATGATAAGCCAAGAAATGCCTCTAAAATTGTATCAATGGCAACTGAAATTATGGCTGCACGACAGTTGACTTATTATGCCGCAAGGGAAAAAGATAAAGGTCACAGATGTGATCTTGAAGCAGGCATGGCTAAAATGCTTGCTGCAAGAGTTGCCTGGGCATGTGCTGATAATGGCTTACAAATTCATGGAGGTAATGGATTTGCTCTTGAATACCCTATCAGTAGAATACTATGTGACTCAAGAATATTGAATATTTTTGAAGGCACTGCAGAGATTCAGGCAGACATTGTCACGCGAAGATTGGTGTCAACCAATCCATCATAAGATGCCAGGATTTTTATACTATTTATTAATACCCATTTCTTTGTTAGCAGTACTAGCTGTATTGGGTACAGGGATATATGCTATGTTTAAGGGTGGAGACTTCAACAAAAAATACGCGAATAAATTGATGAGGTTAAGAATTACACTTCAGTTTGTCGCTATTGTTATTATCATGAGCGCGTTGTACTTTTCTACTAATAGTTAATGGTAAAACTCAATAAAATTTATACTAAAGCAGGAGATAAAGGTAAGACTGGCTTAGTAAATGGTAAACGAATTTTTAAAGATAATATTCGCATTAAAGCTTACGGAACAGTTGACGAGTTGAATTCAATACTTGGTATTGTCAATCTTTATACTAAGGCAAGCATAAAAAAAATAACTTCAGAAATTCAAAATGATCTTTTTGACTTAGGAGCGGATCTTGCAACGCCTGTAGAAGCAAAACCTAAGTATAAGCCGCTTCGAATTACTGGTAATCAGGTTGAACGAATAGAGAAAGTTATTGATAAATATAATAAAAAGTTAAAGCCTCTCAGTTCCTTTGTTTTGCCTGGAGGAAATAAAGCTGCGTCATTTT
>CABZLP010000040.1 GCA_902526565.1 uncultured Pelagibacteraceae bacterium
AAGGCAAATAAATTTAAATAAATCAAAGAACGAAGTCTTAAAAATTAAGTTTGACTCAAATATAAATAATGACCTCGATAGTGAAATATCTTTTGAATCTGTTAATAGTAAAATTGAATTAGATGGAACAATAAGAATTACTAAAACTAATCATCTTTTTCTCGACACATTAAATCTTAACAATGCTCAAAATGTGCAAATTAAAATCTCAGGCGATTTATCTAAGCGAATGTTAAATCTTTCAATTGATGGAGAAATAATAGACTTATCGATGAATAAAATCTTGTATAATAAAAAGGTTAAGGACCATTATCTTTCAAAAGAAAATTACAAAATTAAAACGAATAAAGCAATTTTTGCTGGTGGGGTTAAAGTTAATGATTTTAAGGCAGGAATATTAAAACAGGGGGAACTTTTATCAGTAAATAGCAAGGCTTATGTTGATAATCATACTTTAGACTACTCGCGGGAAAAAAATGAAACGCTCGATGTTAATCTCATAAGTTCAAGTGATGTCACATATTTTGTAAATGATAGCCATCCTGTTAAAAAACTTTTAAGTGATGGGGAGTTTAAAATGAGGTCTGTTCGAGATTTAAATACTATGGATGCTGAAGTTAAAATTGATCTTAAAGATTTTGTATTAATTAATTCCCCAGCTTCATTAAAAATTTTGTCTCTTCCGTCAATTTCGGGCCTAGTGAGTATTGCAGAAGGAGAAGATGGCATTAGATTTGGTTATGGTCAAATCAGTTATATTGAAAATGAAAAAAATTTTAAAAATATTGATGCATATGCAGTAAGTGACAGCATTGGTTTGGTTATGGAAGGAAAAATTCAACGTGAGGAGGCTATAGTTGATATGTCTGGAGAAATAAGTCCTATGCATTTAGTTAATGCTATAATTCAGAACGTACCAATTTTAGGCCCCATTATTATTGGTAATGAGGGAGAGGGTCTATTTTCTATTGATTTTAGTTTAACAGGTGACGTCGAAAATCCAGAAGTTTCTTCAAACCCTCTCACAATAATTAAGCCCCGTATCATCGAAAGAGCCTTAGAGTCATTAAACTCCAATCAAGTTATTCAATAGTAACAACTCTAAAGTATTTTTTTTTGCCAACACTTATGACAAGTCCACTTGCGCTATCGCTTAGTAATGTGTTAATTGAAAAATGTTCATCTTTTATGAGTTCTTTATCAATTTTTACTGCATTGCCTCGAATAAGTTTCCTGCTGGCAGATTTTGAAGAAGTAAACTTCATTCTTAAAATAAGATCAGAAAGTAGGACTTCATTATTTAATTCTTCGGATTTTAGTTTTATGATTGGTAAATCTGCATCTAGATCATTATTAGTAAAAATATTTTTAGCGGTTTCTTGAGATTTTTTTGCCTCATCAAGACCATGAAGCATAGCCGTGGCTTCGTTGGCTAATATTATTTTAGTTTCATTTATATTACCGGCATTTTCTTTTTCTATAGTCTCAATTTCTTTTTCGTCTAAGTCAGTAAATAGTTTTAAAAACCTTATAACGTCTCGGTCATCCGTGTTTCTCCAAAACTGCCAATAATCATATGCAGATAACATGTCTTCATTAAGCCATACGGCTCCGTCTGCTGTTTTACCCATTTTGTCTCCATTAGCATTAGTCAATAAAGGTGTTGTTAATCCAAAAGTTTCTTTACCACTTGCTCTTCTTATTAACTCAACGCCATTTACAATATTACCCCATTGATCTGATCCACCTATTTGAAGGATGCAGTTGTCTCTATTATTTAATTCAAAGAAATCGTAAGCTTGAAATATCATATAATTAAATTCAACAAAATTAAGCGACTGTTCTCTATCAAGTCTAATTTTAACACTATCAAAGCTTAACATTTTATTAATTGTAAAATGTTTTCCATAATCTCTAAGGAAGTTGACATAATTTAGTTTGTCTAACCATTCAGAATTATCTCTAGCTATCCATTTAGAATCTTCATTATCTGATAAAAGAAATTTATCAAAAACCTGTTGTAGATTTTTCGCATTCTGGTCTATTATATCATCAGATAATATTTTTCTTGTTTCATCTTTGCCTGATGGATCTCCTATCCGTGTTGTACCTTTTCCGATAAGAACAATAGGTGTATGGCCATACTTTTGAAATAGCCTCATTATCATAATTTGAATGAGACTTCCCACATGTAAGGATTTGGCTGTACAATCGAAACCTATATAAAATTTTATTTTTTTTGAATTAATTATTTCATTCAAAGTTACTTCATTGGTACACTGATTAAGGAAACCACGAAATTTTAATTCTTCAATTAATGTCATTTTCTTTACTTTTCACTAATATATAAATTATTTGCAATGATTATACAAAATATATGATTAAGAATAAGTTTTTAGCCGTTGGGGTAATGAGCGGTACTTCCATGGATGGCATTGATATCTCTCTTATTTTATCAGATGGCAAAAAATCTTATAAACACATTAAATCAAAGTTTTATAGTTATAAGAAATCCACAAAAACAATTTTATCAAAACTTGTAGATTCGTTTTTATTCTCTAAACATTCATTAGCACTTATTAGTAGCACTGAAGAATTAGTGACTTTTGAATATATTACTGCACTCAAAAATTTTCTAAGAGATCAGAATTTATCAAAGATAGATTTGATAGCATTACATGGTCAAACTGTTTTTCATGACCCTATAAACAAATCGTCCATACAGCTTTGTGACGAACTAAAAATCAAAAGTAGTTTTAAATTACCTATCGTGAGTAATTTTAGACAAAAAGATTTGTCGTTGGGAGGGGAAGGTGCTCCACTTACTCCAATATTTCACCGATTGCTTACGCAAAAATTAAAAATTACTCCTCCAGTATGTTTTGTCAATATTGGCGGAATATCAAACATAACAGTTATAGATGATCAAAAATATATTTATGCTTATGACACTGGTCCAGGCATGTGTCTTCTAGATCAGTACA
>CABZLP010000041.1 GCA_902526565.1 uncultured Pelagibacteraceae bacterium
TCTTCCCCATCCATGAACATATATGGATCAGTATTTTCAATTAGCTCTTCATTCATCTCTTCATTGCTTAATGAAGCTTGTATTGAATTAGAATTTGCTGCTGGTGTGGCTGCAATGGATGATACTGCTGAATTTCTTGTAATTTTTAAATCTACAATTGATTTAGTTGGTTTTGGATGAGTTTCTAATCCAGTAGCTACGACAGAAACCCTTGCCTTACCCTCAAGTTTGTCATCAAAAATTGATCCTACAATTACATCTGCATCTGGATGAACTTGCTCCCGTATCTCATTGGTAATTTTATCAACTTCATGAAGTGTAAGATCAGTACCGCCTGTTATATTAATGAGAAGTCCTTTTGCTCCATCCAATGAATAATCGTCAAGTAATGGATTCGTTACAGCATTATGGGCGCATTCAATTGCTCTATTTTCACCAGAAGCCTCACCTGTTCCCATCATGGCGCGACCCATATTGTTCATGATTGTTTTTACGTCTGCAAAATCTAAATTTATAAGACCAGGTACTACCATTAAATCTGTAATGCTTCTTACCCCTGCATGTAAAACATCATCCGCCATTGAAAAAGCATCGGCAAAAGTTGTTTTTTCATCAGCAACTTTGAATAAGTTTTGGTTAGGTATTACAATTGTTGTATCTACTAAATGCTCTAATTCCTTGAGGCCTTGCTCTGCAATACGCATTCTACCAGCTCCTTCAAATTGAAATGGTTTCGTTACAACCGCAACAGTGAGGATTCCCAATTCTTTTGCTACTCTTGCAATTACTGGTGTGGCGCCTGTACCAGTGCCACCACCCATACCAGCTGTGATGAAAAGCATGTTAGTTCCCTCTAAACGTTCCATGATTTCATGCTTAGTTTCATCAGCTGAGGACTTTCCTATGTCAGGATGTGATCCTGCACCCAAACCTTTTGTTACTTGAACTCCAAGTTGCATCTTAGAGTCACTTAATGATTTAGAAAGGGCCTGTGCATCTGTATTGGCTGCCACAAACTCAACACCTGACAAACCTGCCTCTATCATATTGTTAATTGCATTGCCGCCTGCACCTCCGACTCCAAACACCGTTATCTTGGGCTTAAGTTCTTTTAATTCTGGGACGCTTAAATTTAAAACCATGAAATTATCCTCCTGTTTTCATTAGTTATTGATTACTCCATTTGAGATTTGCTAAATTATTCTTTGCGCTAGTTATTTTATCTTTTTTATAATCTTCATATGCAGTTGGGTTCCACATTTGAAATGTTTCACCCATACCCACAAATGAAACTTGGTCGCTGATACCTGCTGATACAATTAACTCACCAGGTATGATTACTCTACCTTCTTGATCAAAATGAATCTGATGACTGTCTGCAAATATAGAAGATGAAAAAGTGTTCCTCTCTTCACTAAAAGGTCCGGCAGACTCAATCGCATCACTTATTTTTTGCATTCGATTAATTGCACAGCCTTCAATTGATTGAAGAGTTGGTGAAGGGTAACAAATCATTCCCTTAAGACCATTTTGCTCAAGTACACTTCTGAATGATGAGGGTACTGAAACACGACCTTTCTTGTCTATACGATTAATATAAGTAGATAAAAACAATGCCATTTTATAAAAAAAGTTAGTTATTAAAATAATCAACAAATTACCTCGTTTGGGTTAAATTGGGATTGTATGGGATAGTATGGGATCAAATGGGCTATGTCTATAGCTTTTTTTGAATTATTTATATTTTTCAGCGGTTTATGTGATAATTCAGTTTAAGTAAATTTAATAAGTAGTTGAAATTAAACAGATATAATATTGCCAGATAATCTATAAGCCGGGTTCTGTGATTTAATAAAAATCGATGACTATTCATCTAGTTCGAGCGTTACCGCACGAATCATGCGATCAACCCAGTTACAGCCAAGACTAACTATTGTAACTCTATTTGATCTTGCTCCTGGTGGGGTTTACCAAGCCTTTTTTGTTGCCAAAAAAGCGGTGAGCTCTTACCTCACCTTTTCACCCTTACCTTATAAATTTCAATTAAGGCGGTTTGTTTTCTGCGGCACTTTCCCTGGGGTCGCCCCCGCCGGGTATTACCCGGCACCATTGTCTTATGGAGCCCGGACTTTCCTCTTTACAAGTAAAGCAGTCATCCAACTATCTGGCAAATATTATTTATAGTCTTAGTGTTTTTTGGTCAAGCTTCTGTTTTTGGATTTTATTAAATTTCGCAGATATTCTATCAATTTATGTTTAATAGAAAATTCTTCTAATTCTTCTGGGCAATAATGGCTCTCAAAAGCATAAATAATCTGAAGAGTTTCTTTATCCATTAATCCATTAATTGAAATTTCATAACCAAAGTTACGCAATAAGATTTGTAAATTTTTTATATTTGAGGGATTTAATTCTTTACGAGAATTGTTCTTTTTTGGTAGTAAGCCTATACCTTTTTTATTTAATAATTTCCAGGGAAACAAATAACCGGGGTCAAGTTTTCTTAATGGGGCTATATCAGAGTGTCCTAATATGAACGCATCATTAATTTGATATTTATTTTTTAAATATAATATTAACCTTATAACAGCATTTACCTGTGACTTATTGAATTTATGATAGCCAAATTCATGACCTTTATTCTGTATCTCTATTCCAATTGATTTTGAGTTGAGATTTTTGTCAGGTCCCCAGAATGATATACCCGCATGCCAAGCAATATTTTGATCTTTCACGAGCTGAATAGTTTTTCCAAATTCATTTATAAAATAATGTGAGCTGACTTTTGCTCTTTTTGACCGCAGTCTTTTCAAAGAATCAGCTGACGAGAGCATGCCTGTATAATGAACTATAATATATTTTATTTTTCTATATTTTCTTTTTTCAAAATTGGGGGAATTTAAAAATTGAATTTTCATGGTGAATTTGGAACCTTT
>CABZLP010000042.1 GCA_902526565.1 uncultured Pelagibacteraceae bacterium
GTTTGATATTATTTGCTTAGGTACGTTACTTAATGCAAGATTTATTGCAAAAAAAGAGGTTTCTAAAATGGGAATATTTGGCTTTTTAGCAAAGCTGAGCAATACTTTTTTTATTGATAATTCTGATAAAAACAAAATTATTGAATACAATCACATAATTAATCAAAAACTAAGCCTCGGCGAAAATTTTATAATCTTTCCTGAAGGAACGACCTCTGATGGAAACGGAATTAAGCAATTTAAATCATCAATGTTAGAATGTGCATTTGATGATAAAAACTTAATACATGTTCAGCCTATTTCCATATGTTATTCAAGAAAAAATAACTTACCAATGGGGCTCTTTTTGAGAAGACATATTTCTTGGGTAGGCGATACTTCGATGGTAGACGCAATGTTTAATTTTTTAAGCTCTGGACCTGTTACCGTTGAGCTAGTATTTCATAATGAACTAAATGCAGGTAGCTTTAATAATAGAAAAGATTTGACCTATTATTGTGAAAATCAGATACTTCAGGGCATAAATCAAACACTCAAAATTAGCTAAAATGCAAAACCGTTCATTTTATGTAAAATCATATGGCTGTCAGATGAATATCTATGATAGCCAAAAAATAACTGCAATGCTTGAAAGTAAGGGGCTAAAAAATGAATTAGATCTTAAACTAGCTGATTTAGTAATTTTTAACACATGTAATATTCGAGAAAAGGCAGCACACAAATTATATTCTGATATTGGAAGAGTTAACAAACTTGGATTAAAAAAAACAATAGCAGTCGTGGGATGTGTGGCTCAGGCTGAAAACTCTGAAATGTTTCGAAAAAATAAATCAATCGATATTGTTCTTGGGCCACAGAGCTATCATCTCCTTCCAAAAATGCTGGATGATTTAGAAAATAATTTCAAACAAATTAATACTGACTTCATAGTAAATGAAAAATTCGATTATTTGTCTGAGCAAATGAGACCGCAAGGAGTGTCTTCAATGGTAACAATCCAGGAAGGTTGTGATAAATTTTGTTCTTTCTGTGTTGTTCCTTTCACAAGAGGACCCGAATATTCTCGGTCCATCAAATCAATCAGTGAAGAAGTAAAAATATTATCTCAAAAAGGAGCAAAAGAAATTGTATTACTTGGACAGAATGTCAATGCTTATAATTATAAATTAAATAATAACGAATCTAAATTATCAGATTTGATTAGAGAAATTAGTGACTATGATAGTGTTCAAAGAATAAGGTATACAACATCTCATCCAATTAATATGGATGAGGAATTAATTCTAGAACATAAAAATAATACAAAGCTAATGCCCTTTTTACATTTACCTGTTCAATCTGGTTCAGAGTCAATTTTAAAAAAAATGAACAGAAAATATGATCCTGATTTTTATCGAAGAACTATAGATAGATTAAAGAAAGCAAAACCTAATATTGAAATATCATCAGATTTTATTGTTGGGTTTCCAGGTGAAACAGATCAAGATTTTGATGATACATTAAAACTAATTGATGATATTCAGTTTACTCAATCATATTCATTTATTTATAGTTCAAGACCAGGAACTAAGTCATCAACAGAAGTCGATGATACACCAATTTCAGTTAAAAAAGTAAGACTTTCAGTATTGCAAGAAAAATTAAAGAAAATTCAATTCTCCTTTAATAAAGAGTTTTGTAATAAAACTGTAAAAGTTTTAATTGAGAATCAAAGTTCAAGTAATCCTGAGTATTTCTTTGGAAGAACACCCTTTATGCAATCAGTTTACATCAAGTCCAATGATCTAGTGCCAGGTAATGAAAAAGATATTGATATTACGTCTTGCAACCATAAGAGTTTATATGGTACTTGTTATTAATTGATCATCCACTTAATTTGAAAAATAAACAAATAAAACCTACATCCGAAAATCAAAAAGACCTGTCATCTGGTTCCTCAATCATAATTATTGATAACTTAGATGTTGTAGAGATATTTGGAGTTAATAATGAAAACTTAATTTTTTTTGAAAATCAGCTTCCCATTAAGGTATTTCAAAAAGGAAATCAACTAAATATTAAAGGTGAAAAAAAATACATAAATATTTTGCGAAACGCAATTTTAAAAACACAACAGGAATTAAAATCTAACAGAAAAGGAAGCAATATTAATTTAATGCAGGAGAATCTAAAAATGCAATCTTTAAACGAAAACGACAAAATAAGAAACTTGACAGTCACTAAGACTGTAAAACTGGATGTAATTGGTAAAAGTAAAATGCAAAATCATTATTTAGATATTCTTCAGAAAAAGAAAATTATTTTTGCGGTAGGTCCAGCCGGAACAGGTAAAACATTTTTAGCAGTTGCAGCAGCAGTCTCTCAATTATTAGATAATAAGTTTGACAGAATAATTCTATCTAGACCAGCAGTAGAAGCTGGAGAAAAACTTGGTTTCTTACCTGGTGATCTAAAAGAAAAGGTAGATCCTTACCTAAGACCATTATATGACAGTCTCTACGATCTTATGCCGTCAGATATTGTGATAAGAAAAATTGAATCTGCAGAAATTGAAATTGCTCCACTAGCATTCATGAGAGGTAGGACACTAAATAATTCATTTGTAATCTTAGATGAAGCTCAGAATGCAACACATACGCAGATAAAAATGTTCTTAACCAGGTGCGGTAAAAATTCTAGAATGGTTGTTACAGGCGACCCGTCTCAAATAGACCTTAATAGAAAAAGTGACTCAGGATTATTAAAATCAGTTAAAATTTTAGAGAAAATTGATAATATTGAAGTTGTTGAGCTAGGTTCTAAAGACATTGTTAGAGATGAAATGGTCACAAAAATAATAAACGCGTACGACTCATACGATGACCAAATAAAAGATCTTTTTGACAAATCATCTTAACTTTAATGG
>CABZLP010000043.1 GCA_902526565.1 uncultured Pelagibacteraceae bacterium
CTAATACATTATCATTTACTGAAAGAAAAAGAGTCCGAAAAAACTTTGGAAAACTCAAAGAAGTTTCAAAATTTCCTAACCTAATAGAAATACAAAAAAAATCATATCAAGAATTCCTTATTGAAGAGCTTCACCCCTCCAAAAGACCTGATAAAGGCTTGCAAAAAGTTTTTAAAAGCGTTTTTCCTCTTGAGGATTTTTCAGGATCAGCAAGAATTGAGTATATAGAATATAGTCTTCAAGAGCCAAAATTTGACGTTGATGAATGTCGACAAAGAGATAAAACTTATGCAGCTCCCCTTAACGTAAAACTTCGCCTTATAGTGTTTGATATTGACGAAGAAACTGAATCAAGAACTGTGAAAGATATTAAGGAGCAAGAGATATATTTATGTGATCTACCCCTAATGACACAGAAAGGTACATTTATCACTAACGGTACTGAGAGAGTCGTTGTGAGTCAGATGCATCGCAGTCCAGGCGTATTTTTTGATCATGACAATGGTAAAACACATTCGAGTGGAAAACTTCTTTTTGGGGCAAGGGTAATACCATACAGAGGCTCATGGTTGGATATTGAATTTGATCATAAGGATATCCTTCATTGTAGAATCGATAGAAAGAAGAAAATACCCATTACAACTTTCCTGATGTCGATGGGAATAAAAAGAGACGAAATTCTTAATTTGTTTTACAATACTGAAATTTATAACTTCAATGCTAAAGATGGGAAGTGGAAGTTTAATTTTAATCCAAAGAATATAAAAACTGGAAAACTTCAAAAAAGTCTAGTTAATGCCGCTGATGGAAAAGTAGCGGTAAAACAAGGAACAAAAATAAATCCAGCGATTGCAAAAAAGTTATTCAATGACGGACTCAAAAATCTACTTATTGATGATGACGAGTTAATCGGAAAATTTGTTGCTGATGACATTATAAACGAGAAAACAGGAGAGATTTATCTAGAGTCATCAGACGAGATAACTTCTGACTCGTTAGAAAAAATAAGGGAGTTAAAAATCAATAAATTACCTATTCTTGAAATTGATGGAATAAACGTTGGATCATTTATCAGGGATACATTAAGAGTTGATAAAAACTTTAGTCCTGAAGAAGCAGTTGTAGAAATATATAAAGTGCTTAGACCTGGTGAGCCACCTAATCTTGAAACTGCATTTGAAGTATTTAATTCATTATTTTTTAAATCTGAAAAGTATGACTTGTCTGATGTTGGAAGAGTTAAAATCAATTACAGATTAAATCTTGATAGCCCCGATACAACTACTGTTTTAAGAACCGAGGATATTATAGAGGTAGTTAAGACGGTAATGGACTTAAGAACAGGTAAAGGTGAGGTCGATGATATAGACCATCTTGGCAACAGAAGAGTAAGATCTGTAGGCGAATTAGTTGAAAACCAATTTAGAATGGGCCTTATCAGGATGGAAAGATCGATTAAAGAAAGAATGAATTCTCTAGAAGTTGATGCAGTTACTCCTCAAGATATAATAAATGCCAAACCTTTAGTCGCGTCCCTTAAAGAGTTTTTTGGCACTTCACAACTTTCGCAATTTATGGACCAGACAAATCCACTAGCGGAAATAACGCATAAAAGAAGACTCTCGGCGCTTGGACCTGGTGGTTTAAGTAGAGAAAGAGCTGGCTTTGAAGTTAGAGACGTTCATCCTACCCACTATGGAAGAATTTGCCCAATAGAGACTCCTGAGGGTCCAAATATTGGACTGATTAATAGCTTAGCATCTCATGCAAGAGTAAATCAATATGGGTTTATTGAGAGTCCGTATAGAAAAGTTTTGAATGGCAAGGTTACGAATGATGTTGAATACTTGCCCGCGATGGAAGAAGCCGATTATACAATTGCTCAAGCAAACAGCGAGATTGATGATAAGGGGTGCTTTATTACAAAATTAGTTTCGTGTAGGCGTAATGGTGATTTTGTAATGACTGTCCCTAACGAAATTAATTATATGGATGTATCTCCAAAACAAGTTGTATCTTGTGCAGCTTCATTAATTCCATTTCTTGAAAATGATGATGCGAATAGAGCTCTAATGGGCTCTAATATGATGAGACAAGCAGTTCCCCTTATACAGGCTGAGTCTCCACTTGTTGGCACAGGGGTTGAAAAAGTAGTGGCAATTGATTCTGGTGTAACAATTATAGCGAATAGAGATGGGGTCGTTGACAAAATTGATGGCAAGAGAATTGTCGTAAGAGTCACTGAGAAAATACAAACAAATGAATCTGGGGTCGATATCTATACACTTCTTAAATTTCAAAGATCAAATCAAAGTACTTGTATCAATCAAAGACCATTAGTAAAAGTTGGAGATAAAGTTTCTAAAGGAGATATTATTGCTGATGGTCCCTCAACTCACTTAGGGGAATTGGGACTTGGAAGAAATGTAGTAGTCGCTTTTATGCCTTGGAGAGGATACAATTTTGAAGATTCAATATTGATATCTGAAAAGATCGTTCAAGAGGATAAATTTACTTCAATACATATTGAAGAATTTGAAGTCATGTCAAGAGACACTAAGCTAGGATCAGAGGAGATAACGAGGGATATACCAAATGCTGGTGATGAAATGCTGCGAAATCTTGATGAAGCAGGGATTGTTTATGTTGGCGCTGACGTAAATCCCGGAGATATTCTTGTAGGAAAAGTAACCCCTAAAGGAGAAAGCCCAGTAACTCCCGAAGAAAAATTATTAAGGGCGATATTTGGAGAAAAAGCTACAGACGTAA
>CABZLP010000044.1 GCA_902526565.1 uncultured Pelagibacteraceae bacterium
ATACTAAAGGATACGACTTAGAAAATAGTTCTTTTATAAATCAGTCTGCCACAGAAGTAGAGATTATAGACAGGAATAGTTCAATAGTTACTTTTAAATCAGATCAAAATGAAAATTTAGCTAATAGAGATTTTTTAAATCACCCAAAATTCCTGACTAATTTTAAAAATTTAGAAAAAGGAACTCAAAAAAATTTTTCGATTGAGTTGAGCAATAATAAACTTGAATTGGTCTCGATATTTCCTATTAGTTATGATGACATTTACTACTATATTGTTGCACACGAAGATAATACCAACATTCAAAGTATAAATAATCAAATACAACTTAACGTATTACTAACAGGCTTAGTTATTGGAGGCTGCTTAATATTATTTTCATTTTTTTTAAACTTTATAATCCTTAAACCTATTAGAAACTTAGCAAATGCTGCGGAAAAAGTCCAAATGGACTACAAAACAAAACCTCTAATTTCTGGATTGGACAGAAGAGACGACGAAATTGGCCAACTTTCTAAAATCATTAATGAAATGTTGAATAGTTTATATAAAAAAATTGATAATGCTGAAAATAATTCTGCTGATTTAATGCATGAAATCCGAAATCCTCTTGCCTCAATTAAAATGGCATCCGAGGTTATTACAGATGAAATGAGCGATGATCAAAAAAAATTTCTAAATCTTATTCAAAATGATATTTCAAGAATTGAAAGCATCATTACTGACTATTCAGCGATGATTAAAAATGAGGTAAATTTGTATAAAAGTCAGTTGCAAAAATTTGAAATAAAATCTTTACTACACGAGATTATTGCAGATACCCAAAAAGTATTGCCAGATCAAATTCAAATAAAGTATTTATATGATCAAGATAATCAAAAGGATATTTTTGTTGATGGTCAGAAGAAGTTTTTTTCACAAGCCATTAAAAATATAATAGACAATGCAATCTCCTTTTCTCCAAAGCCTGGAATTATAAAAGTTATTTTATCATCGACAAGTAACTACTTGAGTATAGCAATTGTGGACCAGGGGCCAGGTATTAAAGAGCCTGATATGAAAAGAATTTTTGAGCGTTTTTATTCTTTAAGAGAAGAAAATAATAAAACACATTCTGGACTTGGATTGAATATTGCCAAACAGATTGTTGATGCACATGAAGGCTCAATTTCTGTAGATAATGTCATAGAAGAAAATGATATCAAGGGTGCGAAGTTTATTGTCAATTTACCTCAAGTAAATATTAATAAATAATCATATTGAATATTAATCTATTTAACCCTATATTTTACAATTAGCATGGCCAATGAAGATTTTAAAGTAGCAGATATAGAACAAGCCGAATTTGGCAGGAAAGAAATATCCTTAGCTGAGACAGAGATGCCAGGCCTTATGGCGCTCAGGGATGAGTATAAGGGTCAGAAACCACTAGATGGCGCAAGA
Source organism: uncultured Pelagibacteraceae bacterium (assembly GCA_902526565.1). GTDB lineage: Bacteria > Pseudomonadota > Alphaproteobacteria > Pelagibacterales > AG-422-B15 > CACNXQ01. The sequence continues at coordinate 1,443 of CABZLP010000044.1, forward strand.
ATAGTTGGCTGTCTTCACATGACAATACAAACCGCAGTCTTAATTGAAACTTTGGTAGAATTAGGAGCAGACGTAAGATGGTCTTCCTGTAATATTTTTTCAACACAAGACCATGCTGCTGCTGCAATAGCTAAGGCAGGCATTCCGGTTTTTGCCTGGAAAGGTGAAACAGAAGAAGAGTATTGGTGGTGTGTTCGTCAGACTATTGAGGGAAAAGAAGGATGGAAACCTAACTTAATACTAGATGATGGTGGAGATCTTACGGGACTTATGCATAAAGAATATAAGGAATTACTTCATGATGTAAAAGGTTTATCTGAAGAAACTACTACTGGGGTCTTAGCCCTAAAAAAAATGGAAATTGATGGAACTCTTATGGTACCAGCAATAAACGTTAACGATTCTGTAACAAAATCTAAATTTGATAACCTCTATGGATGTAGAGAGAGTTTAGTTGACGGCATTAAAAGAGCGACTGATGTGATGATGTCGGGAAAGGTTGCAATCGTAGCTGGATTTGGAGATGTTGGAAAAGGCAGTGCGGCTTCATTGCGTCAAAGTGGAGCAAGAGTGATGGTAACTGAAGCAGATCCTATCTGTGCATTGCAAGCAGCAATGGAAGGTTATGAGGTCGTCACAATGGACGATATGATAAAAGAAGCAGACATTGTTGTAACAGCTACAGGAAATAAAGATATTGTAACCGCAGACCATATGAGAGAAATGAAGGATAGAGCAATATTATGTAACATTGGTCACTTCGATAACGAAATTCAAGTTGAAGCTCTTAAAAACTATAAATGGGATGAGATTAAACCTCAGGTTCACGAAATTACCCTTCCTAGCGAAAAGAGAATTATTTTACTTGCTGAAGGCAGATTGGTTAACCTTGGTTGTGCGACAGGTCATCCCAGCTTTGTAATGAGCGCATCATTCACAAATCAAGTTACCGCTCAGATTGAACTTTGGAATCATCCTAATAAATATGAGAAAAAAGTATACGTACTTCCAAAGCATTTAGATGAAAAGGTGGCTAGACTTCATTTAGAAAAAGTAGGCGCAAAACTCACGAAATTGTCTAAAGAACAAGCGGATTACATAAGTGTTACTCCTGAAGGGCCGTATAAGCCTGAAGCTTATAGATACTAATTCATATTTTTGAGATATTATTTTTTTCATGCTTCTGAAAAACGAAGGTGATACTGAAAAACTCGCCAAAAGATTAGTT
>CABZLP010000045.1 GCA_902526565.1 uncultured Pelagibacteraceae bacterium
TTGAGATATTGTAATTATTTCAGCTGCGCTTCCATTAAATAATATATCCTGCATACCAAATACTTGATCTCCGACTTTAAATGCACCAACATCATTCCCAATTTCAACTATCTCTCCACTAAAATCACATGCAGTTATTATTGGAAATTTGTTTATGTTAGTAATGGGCTTAAACCCACCTCTCATTTTTTTTAAATCAACAGGATTCAGTGATATTGCTGAGACTTTGATGGCAACTTCATGACGTTTTGGTACTGGGTTCTTAACATCTAATATTTGGAGTTTTTCAATGCCTCCATATGAATTGTATCCGATTGCTTTCATATTAATTAATTTTAAAACTAAAAATTGATTATATAATGTAATAAATAAGACGAGTAAATGTTTTATCAAATGCTAACAGATATTTCTTGGGTTGTTAACTTGAGATCTCCAATTTTAACTCCGATATTTGAGTTTTTAACATGGCTTGGGTACAGAGATTTTCTTTTTATGTTCATTCCATTCACTTATTGGTGCTTTGACAGAAAAATATTTGGCAGGCTAGTTTTAATTGTTTTTTTTAGTGCAATAATTAATTCTTGGTTAAAAGATTTTTTCCAAGATCCAAGACCAGATCTTTATCTAAATATAGATCCATGGCTTCAAACAGAAACCTCTTTTGGCTTTCCAAGCGGTCATACTCAAATAGCAGTAGTTATATGGCTTTATATTGCACTCAATGTACGGAACCTCTTTGCAAAAATTGTATCAATCTTTTTTTTATTGGGTGTACCTTTTAGCCGTATCTACCTTGGCGTGCACGACATCAGTGATATTCTTGGTGGAATGACAGTAGGGTTGTTCACTCTATATGCTGCACATCTATTTTATCAAAATATTGACTCAGGAAAATATAATTTTAGTAGTCGATTAAAATACACATCAGTAATTATTGCACTGATCTTATTTTATTTCTCGTGGCCCATGGAACATGGCTATGCATTAGTTGCAGGTCTAGGAGGAATAATATTAGGCTTCATGATAGGATCAGATTTAGATAAAAGATATTTTAATTACGAGCGAGTATCAAATAGCTTCATGCACTATTTGTCATGCTCGTTGGCATTAATTGTTTTTCTAGTTTTAAATAAATTCCTGGAAACTGTGTTTGCTCAAGTAATTTTACCTGAATTGTTCGAAATAAGTGCGAGTTCCTTTATTTTAGGTGCCTATATCTCATTTATTGCCTTATTTCTTCTTTCAAAAGTTAAACTTCAATCAATCAGATAACTTTCGCCATGCTTTAAAATAAAAAAATCTTCGTTTGATATATTAGATTTTTTTAGTTCTTTTAATAACTCACGAGGAGGCTCCTTTACTGGTTCATCAGTCAAGATGAAAGTTCCCCATGCCATACCAATAGCTTTGCTCGCTTCTAGATCAAGGAATGTCATCACAGCTTCTTCAGGGTTGATGTGAGAGAATTCCATAATCCATCTTGGCTCATAGGCTCCAATGGGAATGGCTGCTAGATCAACTGGACCTAACTTTTCTCTAATTACTCTAAAATCATCTGTATATCCCGTATCCCCTAAGTGTATAAAACTATGAAACTTGTTTTTAAAATGCCATGCGCCCCATAAAGTTTCATTTCGATCAAATAAACCACGAGCAGACCAATGTTGCACTGGCGCAAATGTAATAAGTGTTTCTTTAATTGTAATTGAGTCCCACCAATCAAGCTCTCTAACATTATATATACCTTTGCTCTCAAACCATTTTTTCAGACCCAAAGGAACAAGAAAAAGAATATTTTCAAATTTTTCAGATAGTAATTTAACACTTGTATAATCAAGATGGTCATAATGACTATGTGAGATAGTTACCACATCAATATTAGGTAAATCCTCGATTTTCAATCCTGGCGCCATATATCTCTTAGGTCCTGCAAAATTTAATGGGGATGCTCTCTGAGTAAAATGCGGATCCGTAAGAACATTAATGTCTTTATTTTGATATAAAAAAGACTCATGCCCAATCCAAGTAATAACGATATTCTCATTTTCATAAATTTCCTTGTAATTAGGTATTTCAACTTCAAATTCAAAAGTTTCT
>CABZLP010000046.1 GCA_902526565.1 uncultured Pelagibacteraceae bacterium
CGCTAAGTGGAAAATTAAACGGTGGATTGATTGGAAATTCATTTTTTATAAGAACTTCGCTTGCTGCTTTTCTGATTATTTCAGATACTTTTAAAGATCTATCAGTGATTTCGTGTTTTCTTTTTAGGATCACAGTGACTGCGCTATTTCCTCAACACTAAATACTTCAATATGGTCACCTATTTGGAAATCATTAAATTCTTTGACACTTATTCCACATTCTGTTCCAGCTTTAACTTCATTTGCTTCATTTTTTTCTCGTTTAAGGCTAAGAATGTCACCATCATATATAGTTTCTGAATTTCTCGTTACTCTTACTTTAGCGTTTTTATTAACAGTACCTTCAACAACAATACAACCAGCAATTGAGCCTATTTTTGAAACTTTAAAAATTTGCAGCACTTCAGCTTTACCAATAAAACTTTCTTGAAGAGTAGGCTTAAGTTTGCCGCTTGCAAAATCTGAAACATATTCAAGAAGTTCATAGATTATGTTAAAATTTTGAATATTTAGATTGCTTAACTTAGCTTTTGATTTTGCCTCTTTTGTTGCAGTCGTATTAAATGAAATAAGTAATGCATTAGATGCTGACGCAAGGGCAACATCACTTTCATTTATAAATCCTACACCTGAATGAATAACTTTTATGCTTATCTTATCACTATCAATGCCTTCAATTTGATGAACTATAGCTTCTGAAGATCCTCGGGTATCAGATTTAACTACAACCTCCAAGATTTCCTTTGTACCATTTAATGAGCCAAATGTTGTATCCCCATCCAAGTTTTTGATCTTCTTTGGCAACGCTTTATTAATCTTAATTTCACTTCTTATCTCACATAGCTCTCTTGCTTTTTCATCACTTTCAACCGTAACAAAACTATCTCCAGCCTCAGGAGGATTATTTAATCCTAAAACCTGTACGGGCATAGATGAAGTTGCCTCTTTTAAATTTTTTCCTTTATCATTTAGTATTGCTCTTACCTTGCCGTATTCACTTCCTGCAACAGCAATATCTCCAACAGATAGTTTTCCATTTGTAATAATTATATTGCATATTGGCCCTCTACCTTTATCAACATTAGCTTCGATTACAGTAGCTTCAGCAAAGGTTTGATTATTTGTTTTTAGTTCTGAAATCTCTGACTGCACAATGATTGAATCGAGAAGTTTGTCAAGGTTGTGTCCTGTTTCTGCTGATACTTCAATACATTGTACATCTCCTGATAAGTCCTCAACTATTAATTCTTCTGATAATAATTGTTCTTTGATTTTTTGAGGTTGAGCCTCCTCTTTATCACACTTATTAATTGCAACTATAATTGGAGCATTTGCCGATTTAGCGTGGGCTATAGCTTCTTTTGTCTGAGGCATTACTCCATCATCGGCAGCGACAATTAAAATTACAATATCAGTTACATTTGCACCTCTTGCTCGCATATCTGTAAATGCTGCATGTCCAGGAGTATCTATAAAAGTAATTTTACTACCTTTATGCTCTGCTTCGTAAGCGCCTATATGCTGGGTAATTCCGCCACTTTCTCCCGATACGACATTTGCATTTCTGATTTTGTCTAATAAAGAAGTTTTACCATGATCAACATGGCCCATTATTGTAACAATAGGTGATCTAGGGTCTTCTTTTATTGCCTCAATATCCTTTGAGATTAAATCTTTCTCAATTTCCTCAATATTTTCTCTTTTAAAGTTATGGCCAAATTCAGTTACTAATAATTCCGCTGTATCAGCATCAAGAGACTCATTGATCGTAGCCATCATTCCCATTTTCATTAGAGATTTAATTAAATCTCCTGATTTTTCTGTCATTCGATTGGCAAGTTCTTTTACTGTTATATGCTCAGGAATATAAACATCCCTTACAATTTTTTTAGCAGGTTCTTGATCTACTTGGTTTTTTCTTGTCTTCTGCTTAGCTCTTTTGTAAGCAGCCAGACTTCTCGTTCTTTCATCTACATCACTCAAAGCAGTGACAATAGTTACTTTTCTCTCCCTGATTTTTTTTCTACCAAAGGTGTTGGATGGTTTCTTTT